>NZ_CP132360.1:2021312-2123071 GCF_030758955.1 Agrococcus beijingensis
CCGACGTCTTGAAGTCTTCGAACTTCGCACCGGCTTCGGTGCGGTCGGTGCCATAGGCGGCGTAGAGCTCGTTGAGGAAGGTCTGAGCCTCGGCTCGTTCGCTGCCCTGGTACTGCTTCCACTTCGAGACGAACGCCGTCAGGGCATGCTGGATCTCGGCGCCGGAGCGGACCGCCATCAGAACATCTGGAGGGAGTCGACTGCTCCGTAGTAGGTCTGCTGCATCAGGCGCTTGCGCGAGGCGCGCAGCACCTCGATCTCACGAGCGAGCGCGAGCTCGGCGTTCGGGTGCGCGCCCGTCTTCTTGATCGACTTCAGCGCCTTCTCGGCGCGAGAGACCGCATGCTCGAGGTTCAGCAGCACGGCAGAGACCTCGCCCATCGCGGCCTCGCGATCCTTCTCCTCGCGTGTGCGCTGGTCGAGGTTGGCGTGCTGCGCGCTGCTCATCGGCTTCCTCCGGTGCTCTTGCTGGCCAGGCTACCGCCGACCGCCCACGGGACGGTCGGCGGTCACCCGACGGTGTGGACGCATCCGCCCACCACTGCTCTGGACTAGAAGTCCCAGTCCTCGTCGGCCGTGGCCTCGGCCTTGCCGATGACGTAGGAGGAGCCCGACCCCGAGAAGAAGTCGTGGTTCTCGTCGGCGTTCGGCGAGAGGGCCGAGAGGATCGCCGGCGAGACGTCGGCGACCGACGACGGGAACAGCGGCTCGAAGCCGAGGTTCATCAGCGCCTTGTTCGCGTTGTAGTGGAGGAACTTCTTGACGTCCTCCGTGAGGCCGACGCCGTCGTAGAGGTCGGCCGTGTACTTCGACTCGTTCTCGTAGAGCTCGTAGAGCAACGAGTAGGTGTAGTCCTTGATCTCGGCCTGCCTGTCGGCCGACAGCTTCTCGAAGCCCTTCTGGAACTTGTAGCCGATGTAGTAGCCGTGCACTGCCTCGTCGCGGATGATGAGGCGGATGAGGTCGGCGGTGTTCGTGAGCTTGGCGCGGCTCGACCAGTGCATCGGCAGGTAGAAGCCCGAGTAGAACAGGAACGACTCGAGCAGCGTCGAGGCGATCTTGCGCTTCAGCGGGTCGTCGCCCTCGTAGTAGTCGATGATGATCTCGGCCTTGCGCTGCAGGTAGGGGTTCTCCTGCGACCAGCGGAACGCCTCGTCGATCTCCTTCGTCGACGCGAGCGTCGAGAAGATCGAGGAGTACGACTTCGCATGCACCGACTCCATGAACGCGATGTTCGTGTAGACGGCCTCCTCGTGCGGGGTGATCGCGTCGGGGATGAGCGAGACGGCACCCACGGTGCCCTGGATCGTGTCGAGCAGCGTCAGGCCGGTGAAGACGCGCATGGTGAGCAGCTTCTCGGCCTCCGTCAGCGTGCCCCACGACTGCACGTCGTTCGACAGCGGCACCTTCTCGGGCAGCCAGAAGTTGTTCACCAGGCGGTTCCAGACCTCGAGGTCCTTGTCGTCCTCGATGCGGTTCCAGTTGATCGCCTGCACCAGGTGCGCGTGGCGGTGCTGGCGCTGCTGGGCCTCGGTCTGCGGAGCCCCTTCGGTGAAGGCCTCCTCGACCTCGGCGCGATCAGCGTCGATCGTCTCGTGCGCCTGCTCGGTGTCGACCGGGCCGTCGACGAGGTCGTCGAATGCGCTCGCGGCGGTGTCCTGGGTGTCCATGTCCTGTTCCTTCATCGTCTCGTCGCCGGCGTCACAGCATGCAGCTGACGCAGCCATCCACTTCCGTGCCCTCGAGCGCCAGCTGGCGGAGTCGCACGTAGTAGATCGTCTTGATGCCCTTGCGCCAGGCGTCGATCTGCGCCTTGTTGATGTCGCGGGTCGTCGCGGTGTCCTTGAAGAAGAGCGTGAGCGACAGGCCCTGGTCGACGTGCTGCGTGGCCGCGGCGTAGGTGTCGATGATCTTCTCGGGGCCGATCTCGTACGCATCCTGGAAGTACTCCAGGTTGTCGTTCGTCATGAACGGCGCCGGGTAGTAGACGCGGCCGAGCTTGCCTTCCTTGCGGATCTCGATCTTCGCGGCGATCGGGTGGATCGACGACGTCGAGTTGTTGATGTACGAGATCGAGCCGGTCGGCGGCACCGCCTGCAGGTTCTGGTTGTAGATGCCGTGCTCCTGGATGAGCGCCTTCAGGCCTCGCCAGTCGTCCTGCGTCGGGATGCGGATCTCGGAGGTGTCGAACAGCTCCTGCACGCGGGCGGTCGCCGGCTTCCACTCCTGCTCGGTGTACTTGTCGAAGAACTCGCCCGACGCGTACTTGGAGCGCTCGAAGCCGTCGAACGTGCGACCCGTCTCCTGCGCGATGAGGTTCGACGCGCGGAGGGCGTGGAACAGCACCGTGTAGAAGTAGATGTTCGTGAAGTCGAGGCCCTCCTCGGAGCCGTAGAAGATGCGCTCGCGGCCGAGGTAGCCGTGCAGGTTCATCTGGCCGAGGCCGATCGCGTGGCTCATGTCGTTGCCGCGGGCGATCGAGGGCACCGAGCCGATGTTCGACTGGTCGGAGACCGCCGTCAGCGCGCGGATCGCGGTCTCGACGGTCTTGCCGAAGTCGGGCGAGTCCATCGACAGCGCGATGTTCATCGAGCCGAGGTTGCAGCTGATGTCCTTGCCCACCGTCTCGTAGTCGAGGTCGTCGACGTACGTGGAGGGCGTGTTCACCTGCAGGATCTCGCTGCAGAGGTTGGACATGTTGATGCGGCCGTCGATCGGGTTGGCCCGGTTCACGGTGTCCTCGAACATGATGTACGGGTAACCCGACTCGAACTGGATCTCGGCGAGCGTCTGGAAGAACTCGCGCGCGTTGATCTTCGTCTTCGTGATGCGGGCGTCGTCGACCATCTCGTGGTACTTCTCGGTCACCGAGATGTCGCTGAACGGCTTGCCGTAGACGCGCTCGACGTCGTAGGGCGAGAAGAGGTACATGTCCTCGCCCTTCTTCGCCAGCTCGAACGTGATGTCGGGCACGACCACGCCCAGCGAGAGGGTCTTGATGCGGATCTTCTCGTCGGCGTTCTCACGCTTCGTGTCGAGGAACCGCATGATGTCGGGGTGGTGCGCCTGCAGGTACACCGCGCCCGCGCCCTGACGGGCACCCAGCTGGTTGGCGTAGGAGAAGCTGTCTTCGAACAGCTTCATCACGGGGATGACTCCGGACGACTGGTTCTGGATCTGCTTGATCGGAGCGCCGTACTCGCGGATGTTCGTGAGGTTGAACGCCACGCCGCCGCCGCGCTTCGAGAGCTGCAGCGCGGAGTTGATCGAGCGGCCGATCGACTCCATGTTGTCCTCGATGCGGAGGAGGAAGCACGAGACGAGCTCGCCGCGCTGCTTCTTGCCCGCGTTGAGGAAGGTCGGGGTGGCCGGCTGGAAGCGACCGTTCACGACCTCGTCGACGATGTGCTCGGCGAGCGTCTCGTTGCCCGCGGCGAGCGCCAGGGCGACGTTGACCACGCGGTCCTCGTAGCGCTCGAGGTAGCGCTTGCCGTCGAACGTCTTCAGCGTGTACGAGGTGTAGTACTTGAACGCGCCGAGGAACGTCGGGAAGCGGAACTTGTGGCCGTAGGCGCGCTTCATCAGCGACTTGATGAACTCGAAGGAGTACTGGTCGAGCACCTCCTGCTCGTAGTACTCGTTCTCGACCAGGTAGTCGAGCTTCTCCTTCAGCGAGTGGAAGAAGACGGTGTTCTGGTTGACGTGCTGCAGGAAGTACTGGTTCGCAGCCTCGCGGTCCTTCTCGAACTGGATCTTGCCGTCCGGTCCGTAGAGGTTGAGCATCGCGTTCAGCGAGTGGAAGTCCATCGCCGACGTCTTGCCGGTCGTCATCTCGGGCGTCACTGTCGCCATAGCTGATCCAATCCGTCGTTGACGACGCGCACGTCGTCGGGTGTTCCGAAGAGTTCGAAGCGGTAGAGGTGGGGCACGTCGCACTTGCGGGCGATGATGTCGCCCGCGAGCCCGTAGCCCGCACCGAAGTTGGTGTTGCCGGCGCTGATCACGCCGCGCAGGTGCTTGCGGTTCTCCTCGTCGTTGAGGAACCGGATCACCTGCTTCGGCACTGCGCCCTTGCCGTCGCCGCCGCCGTAGGTCGGCACGATGAGCACGTACGGCTCGCGCTGCTCGAGCGGCGGCTCTGAGGCGTAGAGGGGGATGCGCGCGGCGGGCCGGCCGAGCTTCTCGACGAATCGGGCGGTGTTGCCCGAGACGCTCGAGAAGTAGACGACGTCGCTCACGGCTGCCTCCACCACGGCCGGCATGGGATCAGGCCGCGAGGATCGCCTTGATCCGGTCGGGCTGGAAGCCCGACCAGTGCTCCTCGTCGGCGATGACGACGGGGGCCTGCATGTAGCCGAGCTCCTTGACGGTCTGCAGCGCCTTGTCATCGGCGGTGACGTCGAAGATCTCGTACTCGATGCCCTGCGCGTCGAGCGCGCGGGTGGTCATCGTGCACTGCACGCAAGCGGGCTTGGAGTAGACGGTGACGGTCATGGTCCCTCTCCTCTTCCTGGGTCTGAGCTTGTGGGTCCGAACTGGGATGCCTTGGTCGGCTGGGCCGGGCTCCCACTATATGTGGGGTCTCGGCCCGATCAACGGCACAACATGGTGTGGTTCTCCACACCAGTTTCAACAAGAACTCCACAGCTGTGATTCCCGCCGCGGAACGACGCGGAAAAGCCTGTGCAGAGCCGGCTCCGCGGCCTGTGCAGAACCGGGAAACGGACTTCGGCGACACGCCGAGCGCGAGTTACAGCTGTGTGGTTCGTGCCGCGCATCGGTGCCTCCTGGACGCCTCCGACGCTACGCCCGACCACCCACGTTGATACTGGTAACGCTCGTCGGCCGTGTGGCGCCAGCGCGCGCGGCGTGCTGGCGCAGCCCGAGCTGGCCGACCTCGGCGACCCGCCCGACCTCGAGCCGCTCGAAGCGGCGCTGCGCGCAGCGAGCGCGGCCTCCGAGCGGGCGGCACATGCCGCGGCGGCGGGCGAGACGACCCGCGACCTGGCCGCCGGCGACCTCGGGGCCGCGAGGGAGGCCATCCGCTCGCTCGCGGAGGGCGCCGAGCACGCCGACACCGTGCGGGCGCTCTCGCGGGCGCTGCACGGCGACAACGAGCGGCGCCAGGACATCGAGACCTACGTGCTCGCCACCCGCCTCGCGACCATCATCGACGCGGCCAACCTGCGCCTGTCGGCCATGACCGAAGGCCGGTTCACGCTCGTGCACGACGACGAGCGGGCCGCCCACAACCGCCGCAGCGGGCTGGGCATCGCGGTGCTCGACGCGCACACCGGCGTCGCCCGCACCACCAGGTCGCTGTCGGGCGGCGAGACGTTCCTCGCCTCGCTGTCGCTCGCGCTCGGGCTCGCCGACGTGGTGCAGGCCGAGGCCGGCGGCGTCTCGCTCGAGACCCTCTTCGTCGACGAGGGCTTCGGCTCGCTCGACCAGGACACGCTCGAGGCGGCGATGTCGACGCTCGACGAGCTGCGGGCCGGCGGCCGCAGCGTCGGCGTCATCAGCCACGTGCAGCAGATGCAGGAGCGCATCCCCTCGCGCATCCGCGTCGAGCCGGTGCCGGGCGGCGGCAGCCGCATCGTCGTCACGCCGACCGCTGCGCTCCAGGGGGCGACGGCGCTGGCTCGGTAGGCTCCGGCGCATGCAGGACTTCGACCAGCGGCCGCAGCACGGGCGGCGCATCGACATCAGCACCCTCGCGGCGTTCGACCGCTTCGCCCGGGGAGCCTCGAGCATGGACGGCTGGCGCGTGCAGGACGTCGACCTGCGCGGGCGGGCGGCCGAGCTCGACCGGCTCGACGGCGCCGGCGCGCTGCTGCTCGGCGCCGACCTGCCCGACGGCGCGAAGGAGCGGCTGGTCGCGCAGGGCGCGCTCGTCTTCGACGACGTGCCCGACACGCCCTTCAACGCCTACCGCTCCACGCTCTACACGCCCGACGACCTCGTCGAGGGCCTCGAGCAGGGCTACCGGCACAGCTTCGACGCGCGCGTCTACGCCTGGTCGCGCACCCGCCACCACGACACCGCCGACACGCTCGCCGCCGCGCTCCACGACCACTCGATCGACGAGGCGCTCGCCGAGTGGGTGCAGGGCCGCGCGATCGTCGGCATCATGGGCGGGCACGCGCTCACTCGCGACTCGGCGGCCTACCGGCAGACCGCGCACCTCGCGCACGGGCTCGCGCGGGCGGGCCGCACGGTCGCCACCGGCGGCGGCCCCGGCGCGATGGAGGCAGCGAACCTCGGCGCGCGAGCGGTCGCGCTCCCGCCCGCCGAGCTCGACGCGGCGATCGACGAGCTCGTGGCCGTGCCGTCGTTCCAAGGCGCCATCCCCGAATGGATCGCCTCGGCGCGGCGGGTGGCGGCGAAGGTCGGCGACGGCGTCTCGCTCGGCATCCCCACCTGGCACTACGGGCACGAGCCGCCCAACTCGTTCGCGACCGACATCGCCAAGTACTTCCAGAACTCCGTGCGCGAGGACATCCTGCTGCGCGTGGCCAACGCGGGCCTGGTCGTGACGCCCGGGGGCGGCGGCACCGTGCAGGAGGTGTTCCAGGACGCCTGCGAGAACTCCTACGCCGCGGAGGGCGCGTGGGCGCCGCTGGTGCTGCTGGGCGAGCGCTTCTGGACCGTCGACATGCCGGCGTGGCCGCTGCTGCAGTCGGTCATGCGCGGCAGGCCGGGCGAGCGCGGCATCGCGCTCGTCGACACGGTGGCGGATGCGGTGGCCGCGATCGCGGCGTTCGATCCGGTCGTCGGCGGCGCGGCACTGCGGGCGCCCGCGCCGGAGGATCGGCGGTAGCGGGCTCGCCCAGGGGCGCTCGCGCGCGCTCATGGCGCGCTCGGCAGCGGGATGGAGGCGCCGCTACGCCTCGAGCTCGCCCGCGATCCGGCGCTCCAGGTCGTGCGTCGTCGCCTCGGGCAGCGCGATCAGCCCGTCGAGCTCGCGCCTGGCCTGCTTGTAGGCGCTCTGGCGCTCCGCGGGGGTCGACGCCTCGTTCTCGGCCAGCGCCATGAGGCGCTGCGCCGACTGCAGCCGGTTGCGCTCGGCATCGGTGAAGCCGGTCTGCGCGCGACGCTTCGCCTCGCGCACGGCAGCCTCGAAGGCGACCTCGTAGTCGCGCACCGCCTCGCGGTAGCGCTCGAGCGCGCCGACCGGCCGCAGCTCGGCCGGCTCGTCCGGCCGCAGCCCGTCGGCGACGCGCTTGGCGCGGTGGAAGGTCTGGGTGAGGGGCTCGCGCATGTCGCTGATGAGCGGGTAGTCGATGAGCTTCGCGACGTCGAGCTCGAACTCGAGCCAACGACGGTCGGTCTCGGCGTGGTCGGCGATGATGCGCTGGATCTGACGATCACGGTCGGCGGCCGTCTCCTGTGCGGCCGCCGCAGCGGCCGCGGCCGCCGTCGGCGCAGGCTCGATGCGCTGCACGGGGGCACGGCGGATGCGCTCCAGCTCGATCCGGTCGCGGCGCCGTCGCTCGTTGTACTTGGCGACGCCGCCGATCCAGCCGCCCACGATGGGGCCGACGATGAACACGAGCCACCAGTAGCTGCCGGCGAAGCTCAGGATGTCGTCCACCAGGCCAACCTACCCACGCGGCACCCAGCAACCTGGGCGAAGATGGAGGGTCAGCCCGCAACGCTCGAGGAGGCACCATCATGACCGACGCGCAGAACCCGCTCCAGACCCGCACGCAGCCCACGCCGCCGTCGACGACGATCGCGGAGTTCGACACCTACGAGGAGGCCCAGGCCCTCGTCGACCGGCTGAGCGACGCGAAGTTCGCCGTCCAGCACGTGCGCATCATCGGCACGGGCCTGACCACGGTCGAGCAGGTGGTGGGCCGCATGACCTACGGCAGGGCGGCGCTCTCCGGCGCGCTCGGCGGCGCTTGGTTCGGCCTGTTCATCGGGCTGCTGTTCGGCCTGATCCTGGCCGACAGCTGGTCGTGGGTGCTGTGGGCCGTGCTGATGGGCGCCGCGTTCGGCATCGTCGCGGGCGTCGTGCAGCACGCCTTCACCGGCGGCAAGCGCGACTTCGCGAGCGTCAAGGGCCTGCAGGCGGCCCGCTACGGCGTGCAGGTCACGAACGAGCACGCCGCAGAGGCCGTGCGCCTCATGGGGCAGGCGCCGCGGGCGTAGCCGCCTCGAGCGGCTCGTCGGCGACCGCCGGAGCGGCGGCGCGGTCGCCCTGCTCGACGTGATGGTGCTCCGGCTCGTCGGGCACGTCGTCGGCGGGCTTCCGCAGCCACAGCGTGGCGATCACGCCGAGCACCCAGAGCGCGGCGGCGCCCATGAACGCGAGCCGTGCGCCCTCGAGCAGCGCGTCGCCGCGCGCCATCCCCTCGGCGACGAGCTGGGCCTGCCGGGTCGCCATGATCGTCACGAACGCCGCGGTGCCGGCGGCGCCGCCGACCTGCTGCACCGTGCTCAGGATCGCCGAGCCGTGCCCGTAGAGGTGCTTCGGCAGCGCGCCGAGCGAGACGGTGAACAGCGGCGGGAACGTGAAGGCGAAGCCGAGGCTCAGCACCATCTGCATGATGAGCACCATCCACCACGGGGTGGTCGGGCTGAGCTGGGTGTAGAGCACGAGGGCGCCGAGCACCACGAGCCCGCCGGGGATGACGAGCGGCCGCGGCCCGAAGCGGTCGTAGAGGTTGCCGACGACCGGGCCGAGCAGGCCCGTCAGCATCGCACCGGGCAGGGTGATGAGCCCCACCTGCAGCGGCTCCAGCCCCATCGAGTCCTGCAGGATCAGCGGCAGCATGATCAGCGTGCCGAACATCGCGGCCATCGCGATCGTCATGACCACGATCGCGTTCGTGAACAGCGGGTGCCGGAACGTGCGCAGGTCGAGCAGCGCGTCGTCGCTGCGCTGCAGCCGGATCTGGCGCAGCACGAACAGCACGAGCGAGACGACGCCCACGCCGAGCGCGGTGGGCAGCTGCCATGCTGGCACGCCCTGGGCGCCGAGGAGCGACAGGCCGTAGACGAGCCCGCCGAAGCCGAGCGCCGCGAGCGGGATCGACAGGATGTCGAGGCGGGGCGTCTCGCGGGTGTCGGTGCTGCGCAGCGTGCGCCAGCCGATGATCAGCATCGTGAGCGCCAGCGGCGCGACGCCGAGGAAGATCCAGCGCCAGGAGGCGACCTGCAGGATCGCGCCCGACACGGTCGGGCCGAGCGCGGGCGCGACGGACATGACGAGCGAGATGGTGCCCATGAAGGCGCCGCGTCGCGCCGGTGGCACGAGCTGCATGACGGTCGTCATGAGCAGCGGGAAGACGACGGCGGTGCCGCTGGCCTGCACGATGCGGCCGAGCAGCAGCAGCGGGAACGACGGCGCGATGCCGGCGATGAGCGTGCCGACGACGAACGCGGCCATCGCCGCGACGTAGAGGCGTCGGGTGCTGAAGCGCGCCATCAGCCAGCCGGTGGTGGGGATGACGACGGCCATCGTGAGCATGAAGGCGGTGGTGAGCCACTGCGCCGAGCGCTCGTCGATGCCGAGCTGGGGGTCCTCCACGAGGGTCGAGATGGCGACGTTCATGGCCGTCTCGTTGAGGATCACGACGAACGCCGACACCAGCAGGGTGGCGATGATGATCGCGCCGCCGGCGGGCAGGCGATCGGATGCGGTGCGCCCGTTCGGGCGGGCGGTCTGGGTGTGAGGCGGCATGGCTTCCGTAGCGTCGGTGTGCGTCAACGCAACGCGAACCCAGCGGGGGTATTCCCCGCCGGGCTCGCGGCGCTGCGTGTCGTGAGGCGGCAGGTCAGCCCTGCGGGGCCTCCATGAAGAAGAAGTCGAGGATGTGGCCGTCGGGATCGGTGAGCTGGCCGCCGTACATGCCGAACTCGTTCGCCTCGACGGGCTTGGAGATCGTACCGCCCGCGGCGGCCCCGGCCGCGCCGAAGGCGTCGACCTCGTCGCGGCTGCCGAGCAGCACGGGCAGCAGGCTCTCGAGCGCGCCCCGCTCGGCGCGCGACTGGCCCTCGACCAGGAACTCGTCGAAGCGGTCGTGCTCGAGCAGCATGATCGCCGCCTGGTCGCTGACGACCACGCAGCTGGTGGTCTCGTCGCTGAACATGGGGTTCTTGGTGAAGCCGAGGGCCTCGTAGTAGGCGGTCGCGACCTTGATGTCGGCGACGGCGTAGTTGGGGAAGACCATCTGCACTGCCATGGCGGCTCCTCGCGCGGTGGGACGGACAGCGGGTGTGAACGGCGTTCACATTAGTGCCGCCTCCCGGTAGCGTCAAGGGCGATGGCACGACCCGGGTACTTCCACGGCGACCTGCGGCGAGCGCTGCTCGACGCGGGTCTCACCGCCGCGCGCGCGGGCGGCCCCGAGGCGGTGAGCCTGCGCGAGCTCGCGCGCGAGATCGGGGTGGCGCCCTCGGCGGTCTACCGCCACTTCGACAGCCTCGACCGGCTGCTCTCGGCGCTCTCGCTGCGCGCGCTGTCGATGGTGGCGGATGCGATGGAGGACGAGATCGCGCGGGTGCCGGCGGACGACGCCTCGCCCGCCGGCACCGTCGCGTGGGCGGAGGGCGCGATCGGCGCGGTGGGCCTCGGCTACGTGCGCTGGGCCTGGGCGGAGCCGGGCCTCTTCCGGCTCGCGTTCCGGGTGCACCGCGACCTCGACGCGGCGCACCACGAGGACGCCCGCGGCGCGTGCGGCCGCACGCCCTACGAGCAGCTCGAGCGGGCGCTCGACGCGCTCGAGCGGGTGGGCGAGCTCTCGCCCGCCGGCCGGCCGGGTGCCGAGGCGCTCGCCTGGTCGGCGGTGCACGGCTTCGCGAGCCTCACGGTCGACGGGCCCCTGCGCTCGCTCGATGGGGCCACGCGCGAGCGACTAGCCTGGAGGATCGTGGAGATGGTGCGACTGGGGCTGGCAGCGGCTGCACCAGACCGCCCGTGAGCGGCCAGCCGTTCCGCGAGGCGCTGCTGGCCTTCGGGCCGCACAACGGCGCCCACCGCGTGGCCGTCCGCGCCACCGTCAGCACCGTGGCGCCGCTGCTGGTGCTCCTCGCGATCGGCCACAGCGAGCTGTCGGCGTTCGCCGCCTTCGGCGCGTTCACGTCGCTCTACGGGCGCAACCGGGTGCACCTGCCGCGGCTGGTCATGCAGCTCACCGCCGCCGGCGTGCTCGTCGCCGGCGTCGGCCTCGGCTCGCTCATCGCGACCCTGCCGGAGCCGACCTGGCCCATGATCCTCGGCGGCGCCGCCTTCGTCTGCCTCGTGT
Source organism: Agrococcus beijingensis (assembly GCF_030758955.1). Classification (NCBI taxonomy): domain Bacteria; kingdom Bacillati; phylum Actinomycetota; class Actinomycetes; order Micrococcales; family Microbacteriaceae; genus Agrococcus; species Agrococcus beijingensis. The sequence goes on from NZ_CP132360.1 coordinate 2,032,568, forward strand.
CGATCGTCTCCGACGCCGAGGACTGGCACCCGCCGGGCGTGCTCTTCGCCCTCTTCGCCTTCAGCGGCTCGGCGTCGATCCCCGACACGACGCTGGTCGACGCCGGCGTCGCGACGCTGGTCGCAGGCTGCGCCGCGACCTTCTCGGTGCTCGTGGGCGCGACCGGCACCGCGCTCCGGGCGGCCCGCCGCCTGCCTCCGCTGGAGTCGCTGCCCGTGGCGCGCGATTACCGCCTGCGGCCCGGGCGGCGGGTGCAGCTGCGGCGCGTCGCGCGCTACGCGATCAGCGTGCTCCTCGCCGGCGCCCTCGCCACGGCGCTCGACATCGGGCACCCCTACTGGGCGATGGTGTCGGCGGTCGTGCCGCACGCCTCCGGATCCTTCCCCGCCGGGCTCGCCCGAGGCATCCACCGCATCATCGGCACCACGCTCGGCGTGCTGCTCGCGGCAGGCGTGCTGCTGCTGCGCCCGAACGACCTGGTGCTCGTGCTGCTCATCGCGGCCGCGGCGTTCGGCACCGAGCTGCTGGTCGGCCGCAACTACGGCATCGCGATGATCTTCGTCACGCCGCTCGCGCTGCTGGCGGTGCACCTCGCGACGCCGACGCCCGTCGAGGTGCTGCTCGTCGACCGGCTGGTCGAGTCGATCATCGGCACGCTGGTCGGCATCGCCGTCGGCCTGGCGACCGCCCGCTGGTGGCATCGAGTGACCTGAGCGTCCGCCGCCGCGTCGCGCCCCTGTGCTATCAAGAGGACATGCCCCTCATCTCGGCTCGCGACCGCGATCCGGACGACCCGTTCTTCACCCGCGTCGTCACCGTGCCGAACGCGATCACGCTGGCGCGGCTGCTGCTGCTCGTGCCGGTGTGCTGGCTCATCATCGTCGGCGCCGAGGGCTCCTGGTGGCCGGTGATCCTGCTGGCGCTGTGGGCGTCGACCGACTGGATCGACGGGGTGCTCGCGCGGGCGCTCGACCAGACCTCGCGCGTCGGCGAGGTGATGGACCCGATCGCCGACCGAGTCGGCATCATCGGCGTGACGCTGGCGCTGGCGATCGGCGGGGCGCTCGACTGGTGGATCCTGGCGGTGATCCTCGCCGTCGACATCATCTCGGTGGTCTTCGCCGGCAGCGCCGCGCACAGCGGCAGCATCCACGTCTCGTGGCTCGGCAAGTGGCGCACCGCGGTGCTGCTCACGGCGATCGTGGTCGTGCTGCTGGGGCACACCGTGCTGCCGTGGGCGACACCGGTCGGCATCGTGCTGATGCTCATCGGGCTCTGTCTGCACGTCATCGCCGGGGTCGACTATCTGCTGCAGGCGCGTCGCCTGCGAGGGGTGCAGACTGGTGGCCACCACAAGCCTGAGGAGGCGCGATGACGGATTGGCTCGAGGACCGCGAGCGGCTCGCGGCGCACGTCGAGGATCTGCTGGCCGGCTGGCACGAGTCGGTCGAGCGCGTGGCCGGCGAGGGCGACGAGCCCGACACGATCGTCGCGCGTGACGGCGACAAGGTGGCGGCGATCCTGCCCCTCGACGAGGAGAGCGTCGAGGCGATGGTCGACGCCGAGGCCGAGGGCGAGCTGGCGCAGTGGCTGCGCGACGAGCTCGCCGAGGACGCCGACCGCGATGACGACGACCTCGACGATGCCCCGGACGACGACCTCGAGGCGGCGGCGGATGCGTGGCTCGGCTCCGGTCCGGACGACGACGACGACGACGAGGAGGGCACCGTCACCACCACCACCGTCGTCGTCGACGACGACGATGACGACGACCTCGACTGGGACGACCCGGAGGCCGACGCGCTGATCGACGAGCTGCCCGCCTGAACCCGCGCTGATCGAAGATTCCGCCGTTCGGGAATCTGATAGCGGTGGGCCGCGTTGCCCCCAGCATGCAGATCGACATCTGGTCAGACGTGGCTTGCCCGTGGTGCTTCATCGGCAAGCGCCGATTCGAGAAGGCGCTCGCCGCCTGGGAGCACAGGGACGAGGTCGAGGTGACCTATCACTCGTTCCAGCTCGACCCGACGCTGCCCGCGCAGTACGAGGGGACCGAGCACGAGTACCTCTCCCGCAACAAGGGCTTGCCCATGGAGCAGGTGCAGCAGATGCTGCAGCACGTCACCCAGCAGGCCGCCGGCGAGGGCCTCGCCTACGACTTCGACAGCCTCAAGATCGCCAACAGCCTGCCCGCCCACCAGCTGCTCCACCTGGCGAAGGCGCACGGCGTCGCCGCGGCGGTGAAGGAGGGCCTGCTCTCGGCCCACTTCGAGCAGGGCATCAGCATCGGCGAGACCGAGGCGCTCGTCGCGATCGGCGTCGCCGCCGGGCTCGACGAGCAGGAGACCCGCGACGCGCTGGCCGACGAGCGCTACCTGCCCGCCGTGCACGCCGACATCGCGCAGGCGCGCGAGCTGGGCGTGAGCGGCGTGCCCTTCTACGTCTTCGACATGCGGCTCGGCCTCTCCGGGGCGCAGCCCGCCGAGGTCTTCGCGCAGGCGCTCGAGCAGGCGCGCTCGATGGCCCTCGAGGACGCCACGGCCGAGCACTGACGCCTGCTTCGCGGCGCCCCGCTCAGGCGGGGCGCCGCGCCAGGTAGACCCACTCGCGGCCCGGGCGGTCGGGGGCGTCGCGCACATCGACCAGCCGCAGCCCCGCGCGGGCGATCGACGACTCGACCGCCTCGCGCGACCGGAACCGCAGCGTCGACGTCGAATCGATGCGCGTGCCGTCGCGGTGGAAGACCGTCGGCGACTCGAAGGTCACCAGCTCGCCGTCGACCGCGGTGACCTCGAGCCACTCCTCGACCGCCCCCTCGTGCGGCACGTCGACGACGTGGCGAGTCGCCTCCGGCGTCCATTCGAGCCAGGCTCGCCGCTCGGGCCGGCGCGACTCGAACACCAGCGTCCCGCCCGGCCGCAGCGCCTGCCGCGCGGCGACCAGCGTCGCGTGCCAGCCGAGGTCGTCGATGAAGACCTGGGCCACGTTGGCGGTCATGGTGACCACGTCGACGCCGGCGGCGGCGCGCTCCGGCCGGGCCGACGCATCCGCCACCCCCACCACCCAGCGCACGGCCTCGGCGCCCGGCTTCGCCCGCGCGACCGCGACCGATGCCGCGGCAGGGTCGACCGCGGTGACGTCGAGCCCGCGGGCCGCGAGCATCAGCGCGAAGGTGCCGGTGCCGCACCCGATGTCGAGCACCGAGCGGGCGCCGAGCTCGTCGACGACGATCTGCTCGTAGACCGCGAGGTCGCTGCGATCGGGGTCGAGCCAGTCGTAGACGCCCGCGAGGCGCGGGTCGCCGAAGATCGCGTCGACCACGACCGCGGCAGCCTCGCCCGACCCGTCAGCGCCGCGCGATGCGCGCCGCCACCGCGTCGCGGAGCATGCCCTCGACCGCGGCCTGCCGCAGGTCGCTGGTGGTCGGCTCGTCGCCGACCGCGCCATCGATCGCGCGACCGACCATGCCGGCCTTCGAGTCGAGCAGCTCGGCGATGCGCGTGTCGATCGTCTGCGCGGCGAGGATGCGCCACACGGTGACCGGCATCGACTGGCCGATGCGGTGGATGCGGTCGATCGCCTGCGTCTGCTCGGCGTCGGTCCAGGAGAGCTCGGCGAGCACCATGTCGGCGGCGCGCTGCAGGTTGACGCCGACGCCCGCGGCAAGCAGCGAGCAGACGATCACCTGCACCGAGTCGTCGTTCGTGAACGCGTCGATCGCCGCCTGGCGCTGCGTGGGCGTCTGGTCGCCGCGGATCGACACGTTCTTGACGCCGGCCCTGGTGAGCGTCTGCTCGGCCGCGTCGAGCACGTCGATGTGCTTCGCGAAGAAGACCACCTTGCCCACCGAGTGCGCGAGCTGGCCCGCGTAGTCGGCCGCCAGCTCGGCCTTGGCGCGACCGATGCGGCGGGCGAGCGCGAAGACGTTCTCGCCCGTGCTGCCCTCGGTGGCCTCGGTCTCGCTGCGCGCGATGCGGTGCACGAGATCCTCGTCGACGCGGGACTCGACGCGCGCGTCCGCCGAGCGCTGGGCCATCGCGGCGTCGTAGCGGCGCAGCATGCGCTCGACGAGCTCGTGCTCGGCGGCGCGGATCGAGCGCACGGATGCCTCGTCGAGCTCGACGGGGATGTCGGCGATGCGGCGGGCCGGGATGTCGCTGGCCACGTCGATCTTCCGGCGGCGCACGATGCCCATGTCGATGACGGCCCGGCGGGCGGCCGGGTAGAAGCCGCGATCCATCGGCGTGAGGCCGATCTGCTCGAGGCCGTCGGTGAGCTCGGCGTTCGGCTCCTTCTGGTCGATCCAGCCGAGGAACCGCCAGATCGCCCCGAAGTCCTCGATGTCGTTGATCAGCGGCGTGCCGGTCAGCGCCATCAGCAGCGGGTTGCCGACGCGCTCGCGCATCGCTGCCGAGATCTGCAGCACGTGCTTCGAGCGCTTCGAGCGGGTGTTCTTGATGAAGTGGGCCTCGTCGACGACCATGCCGCGGAAGCCGAACCTCTCGAGCCAGCCGATGTGCCGGTCGAGCACCTCGTAGTTGACGATCACGACGTCGGCGAAGGCGTCGAGGTTCTTGCCGTCGCCCTGCAGCACCGCGGCGCGGCGGCCCGGGATCCAGCGCTCGGTCTCGCGCGCCCAGTTGATCTTCACGACGCTGGGGGCGACGACCAGCAGCGGGAACGCATCCGCCGCCTGGGCCGCCAGCAGCGCCTGCGCGGTCTTGCCCAGCCCCGGCTCGTCGGCGAGCAGGAAGCTGCGGTGGCCGTCGCGGGCCGACTGCACGAGCTGCGCCTGGTGGTGCATCAGCTCCTTGCCGCCGGGCGCGATGCGCTGCTTGGGCTCGGGCATCGGCATGCAGGCGGGCTTGCCGTCGGCGGCCACCTCGAACGAGAGGTAGAGCGGCGAGAGCAGGTCGAAGCCGGCCAGGCGGTCACGCTCGGGCTTGCGCCGCACGTGCGTCAGGTCGGGCTCGAGGAAGGGGTTGGCGAGCGAGACGCGGCGCACCGACGGCGGCACGACCTGGGGCGTCTGGGGCTCGCTCGACTCGGGCTCGGGGGCCGACGGCACCTCGGGCTCGGGCTCGATGCCGGCGGCCAGCAGCAGCTCGCGCTTGCGCTCGCGCACGCCGTCGGTGACGGGGGCGCCCTCGCCCAGCAGCGGCAGCAGCGTGGGCTCGCGGCTGGCGGCCTTGGCCAGGATCACGGCGACGCCGTCGAGGCGCTTCAGCTGCTCGGCGCGGTCGGCGTCGCCGAGCGTCTTGTCGGCACGCACGCGGGCGCGCTCCTCGCGGGCGAGCTGCGCGACGACCTGCAGCTTCTCGCGGGTGGAGCGCGAGGCGGCGCCGCGCTTGACGCCCGCCTCGACCTGCCGCACGGCGCGGGCGAGCTGCGGGATCAGGCCGTCGCGGTCGCGCGACGGCGTCTGGGGGGTGCTGGCCGGCTCCTCGTGCTCGGCTGCAGCGGATGCGTCGGTGTCGGTCGCATCGATGGTTGCGGCGTCTGCCACATGTCCTCCGTTCGAGGCGGGCCCGCTGGGCGGGGCCCGTGGATCATGCTCCGACGAGCACCGCGATGCGGTGAGCGACTCGTCGTGCCGATGGCGGCGGCTGCGGCACGGGCGGAGTCGCTATGCGGCTCCGGCGGTGACCGGGGTGCTGTCGCCGACTCCATGCTACCGGTCGAACGGCAGGAACCGCTGTGCGAGGGCGAACGGCCCGCTCAGCCCTCCAGCAGCGCCGCCAGCCGGTCGATCGACGCCATCAGGTTGACGGCCTGCGTGCTCCGTGCGCGCTCGAGCCGCGTCTCGTCGTGCAGCTGCGTCCAGTCATAGGTGTGCGTCACGCGGGTGCCCGAGCCCTCGGGCTCCAGCTCCCACCGCCACAGCTGCCCGATCGGCGGCTTGCCCTGCTCTGCGGGCTTCCAGGCGATGCGGCGGCCCTCCTCGAACTCCACCACGTGGTTCTCGCGCACCGCGCCCTTCGTCAGCGTCATCGCGAACACCTCGCCCTCGCCGCGCACGCGCTGGCCCTCGGGCGCCGTGCCGAGGTTGTCGTTGCCGTCCCACGCGGGCTGCTTCGCCGGGTCTGCGATGTGCTCGAAGATGACGTCGGCGGGCGCGTCGATGACGCGGCTCGCGCTCACGATGCGGGGGATCTCGGTGTCGCTCATGCCCTGATCGAACCACGCGGCCGACGTGCGCCGCCACCGATGCCGCGCACCGCATCCGCCCGCCTGCCCCTGCATGCCATTGAGTCGCCGCCCGAAGCGGAGTAGACCGGAGGTCAGCACCGACGCCGACGGAGGGAGCCGGCCATGACCGACACCACGCGCAAGCACCCGATCTTCCCGCCGTTCACGGACTGGGTGGATGCCTTCGCCCTGCTGGGCGGGTGGGACGGCAAGGGGCCGCTGCCCGGCATCCGCGTCGAGGAGCTCGTCGAGGGCGACGCGTTCGTCGTGCACGCCGAGCTGCCCGGCCTCGACCCGGCGCGCGACATCGACGTGACCGTCCACGACGGCGTGCTGCGGATCCACGCCGAGCGGCACCCCGACAAGCGCGAGAAGCAGCGCTCGGAGTTCCGCTACGGGGCGCTCGCCCGCGAGATCCGGCTGCCGCAGGGCGCCGACGACGACGAGATCGCCGCCGAGTACGAGAACGGCGTGCTCACCGTGCGGGTCGGCATCGCGCGCGTCCCGACGAAGCCGCGCCACATCCCCATCACGCGGATCGGCTGAGCGCACCACGTGACGACCGGGTCGCCCGAGCGCACCGCCGACGGCCGCTGGATCGTCGTCGGCGGGCGGCGCTGGCGGGCGGAGGATCCGTCGCTCGACCCGACGGTCACCGGCCGGCTGCGCTCCCACCTGGGTCGAGCGCGGTCTGCGGTGCGCCTCGCCGCCGCACCGCGCGACCGCGACGCCGCCCGCGATCGCGTGCAGCTGGCCAAGGAGGGCCTCGGCGAGCGCGGCGACGCCTGGTGGGATCTCTCGCCCGCCGAGCGCGCCGCGCGCGCCGCCGACCGGCTCGACCGGCTCGACCGGCTCGACCGGCTCGACCGGCTCGACCGGCTCGACCGGCTCGACCGGCTCGACCGGCTCGACGCGCTGGCGCCGCCCGACTGAGGCCATGGCCGCGATCCGCGGCCGTCCGGCGACGCCGGCAGCTCAGCCGGCGGTGATCCCGCGCAGCTCGTCGAGCGCTCGGGCGAGGCGTCGCTGCCGGGTCTCCGGCGCCTTCGCGTCGNGCGCTGGCGCCGCCCGACTGAGGCCATGGCCGCGATCCGCGGCCGTCCGGCGACGCCGGCAGCTCAGCCGGCGGTGATCCCGCGCAGCTCGTCGAGCGCTCGGGCGAGGCGTCGCTGCCGGGTCTCCGGCGCCTTCGCGTCGGCGATCGACCTGGCCAGCTCCTTGCGCCGCGACGGCGACAGCTCCTCGAACGCGGCCTTCGCGGTGGGATCCTCGGCGAGCGCCGCCGCGAGTTCCGGCGGCAGCTCGACGCTGCGCTCGGCCGTGTCGAGCGCGATCACCGCGTCGACCTGATCGCCGGCGTCGACGCCGAGCGCCTGCCGACGCTCCTTGGACAGCCCCAGCAGGTTCTCGCCGCCCATCTGGCCGATGCGCGTGCGCACGGTGGCACCGGCGATCGTCAGCGTCACCGGCGCGTTGCGCGCGCCGCCGAGCGCGGCCACCTGCTCGTCGGTCAGGACGATCGCCGCGGCCGGGCCGCGCGACTCGACGGTGGCGCGGATGCGGAGCTCGCTCATGCGGGCGAGCCTACGGCCGCCGCCCACCGGATGCACGGCCTCGGCGCGTAGCGTGACCGGCATGGGCCGGCGGATGTTCGTGGCGGTCGTGCCGCCGGAGGATGTGCGGGAGGAGCTCGCGGCGTTCCTCGAGGTGCGGGAGGGCCTGCGCTGGACGCGCTCCGATCGGCTGCACCTGACGCTCGCCTTCCTGCCGTCGGTGCCGGAGCGGGTGCTGGAGACCCTGGAGGAGCGGCTGCGGGAGGCCGTCGGCGATCTGCCGCCCTTCGCGTGTCGGCTGGCGGGCGCGGGTGCGTTCCCGCATCCCGATCGACCGGCGGTGCTGTGGCTCGGCGTCGATCGCGGCCACGCCGAGCTCGAGCGGCTCTCGCGCCGCGTCCGCAGCGCTGCGAACGACGTCGGCGCCGTGCCGGACGGCCAGCGCTTCGTGCCGCACGTGACGCTCGCCCGGCCGCCGCGCGGCCGCAGCGCGCTCCGCTGGCTGCAGGTGCTCGACACCCATCGCTCGCGCGAGTGGACGGTCGACGAGGTCGTGCTCATCGACTCGGAGCTGCAGGGCGCGGGCCATCGTCCACGGCATCGCGCAGTGGCGACCCTGGAGCTGCGCGGCTGATCGCCGCTTCACATCGTTGCCGAACGGTTACCTTGCGCATCTCGCAACCTGCTTAGACTGCAAGAATGCTCTCGGTCGTCCCTCCGATTGCCCGCATGCAGCCCTACGGCATCGACCACTTCATCGTGCTCGGCATCACCGTGGCGCTCATCGTCGTGGTGCCCCTGGCCGTCCGTCGCGCCCGCGACACCCGGCGCACGGAGCGCCTCATCACGCTCGCAGGCTGGGCTCTGCTCGTCATCACGCTGCTGTGGCTGGGGTGGGGCATGCTGCCCGCGCACTGGAACATCGGGGAGTCGCTGCCCTTCCACTTCTCCGATGCGCTGCGCATCGCCACCGCGATCGCGCTCATCACCCGCTCGGGCTGGGCCGTCGGCGTCTCCTTCTTCTGGGGCCTCACGCTCAACCTGCAGACGCTCATCACACCCAACCTCAACTACTACGACGCGCCGGTGCTCGAGTTCGCCATGTACTGGCTCCTGCACATCGCCGCGCTGCTCGCGCCGATCGTGCTGGTCTGGGGACTCGGCTACCGCCCCACCTGGAGCGGCTACGGCGCGACGATCGCGCTCACCATCTCGTGGGCGGCCCTCGCGCTGGCGGCGAACGCGGTGACGGGCGCGAACTACGGCTATCTCAGCCGGGCACCCGAGGGGCCGTCGATCCTCGACGTGCTCGGGCCGTGGCCGGTGTACATCCTGTGGGAGGCGGCGCTCGTCGCGGTCGTGTGGGCCTGCATGACCCTGCCGTGGACCACCCGCGCGGCCCGGGCATCCGCCCCCGTGGTCGACCGACTGGGGCTGATCCGGCGCAAGCGGCAGTGCGAGCCGACCCCGCTGCCGACCGTGGGTGAGCGCGTGGCCCGCTGAGCCACGCCCGAGCAGGGGTCGACGGCCCCTGGCGGGCCACCTCGCGCTGCGATAGACACGCTCCATGACACCTGCTGAGCGATGGCTCGACGGCTACCTCCGCGCCTGGGCGTCGAAGGACGCAGCCGACGTGCGGGCCATCTTCACCGACGACGCCGAGTACTGGTTCCGCCCCGACGACCCCGAGCCTGTCCGCGGCATCGACGCGATCGTGGCGATGTGGGGCGACGACGAGCCCGCCGACCCGCAGCCCGACCTGCGCGTGCTCATCGAGGACGAGCGACTCGGCATCATCACCGGCACCGTCGTGTACCCGGGCCACGAGTCCTACAGCAACCTGTGGGAGGTGCACTTCGCCGCCGACGGCCGGGCGCAGCGGTTCGTCGAGTGGTTCATGACGCCGCGGAAGCCCGCGAGCGACTGACTCCGCGGGGCAGCGCTGCGGCTCAGTCGCGCTCGAGCTGCATCACCGCGATGATGTTGCCCGCCGGATCGCTCGTCCAGGCGATGTCGGGCCCCATCTCGTTGCCGGCGGCGATGCCGCGCTCGTCCTGCTCGAAGCCCTCGTAGCGCAGCCAGGTCGCGCCCCTGCCGCTCAGCTCGTCGACGGCAGCCGGCAGATCGGCCACGCCGAGGTTGAGGATCGTGAAGACCGCCGGCGCATGGTCGTCCTTGGGATAGACCATCACGCGAGCGCCGTCCGGCAGCGTCACCTCGAGCATGCCGTGCTCCTCCCCCACCTCCAGCCCGAGCACGTCGCCGTAGAACGCCTTCGCCGCCGCGATGTCGGGCACCGCGAAGCCGCTGAACCCCTGCGTGTAGTCGACCATCGGTCCACCTCCGGGGGCAGTATCCGCCGCTGCCGGCCTGCGCACAAGGAGCGCGAACGGTCGGCGCCGCGCTCACGAGGCCGGCGCGACCTCCATCTGCGCCCACGGGCTGCCGTACTCCCCCAGCTTGTCGAGGAACGGCTTCGGCGGCATCGCCTCCGGGCCGAGCACGCCGCTGCCCGACCACGCGCCGGTCGCGAGCAGCTCGAGCGCGATCACCGGATTGATCGCGGTCTGCCACACCACGCACTGGTGCCCGTACTCCGCCATCGACCAGGCGTTGTCGACCACGTGGTAGAGGTAGGTCGACCGCGGCCGGCCGTCCTTGCCCGTGCCGCGCACCCACACGCCGGCGCAGGTCTTGCCGGTCATCACGGGGCCGATGGATGCGGGATCCGGCAGGCAGGCGGCCACGACATCGCGCGGGGAGACCTCGACGCCGCCCACCCGCACCTTCTCGGTGCGATCGAGCCCGAGGGTGTGCAGCGTCTGCAGCACGCCGATGAACTCGGCCCCGAGCCCGTACTTGAAGGTGACGCGCTCGCAGTCGATCCAGCGGGGCATGAGGAGCACCTCCTCATGCTCGACGTTCACGCACTCGACCGGGCCGATGCCCTCGGGGAAGTCGAAGACCTCGGGCTCGCTGAAGGGCTCGGTCGTGTACCAGCCGCCGTCGGTCGCCGCGCGCGAGCGCTCCCAGATCACCGGCGGGTTGAGGCACTCCTCGATGGTCGTCCAGATCGAGAACGACGGGGCGAAGATCTCGTTGCCGTCGTCGTCGTGCACCGCCAGGTTCGCCCCGTCGCGCGTGCCGAGCTCGGTGATGCTGTCGAACAGCTCGTCGGCGGCGTAGCGCGCCAGCACGTCCGACAGCCCGGGCTCGACGCCGATGCCGACCAGCGCCAGCTGCCCGGCCGCCTCCCACTGCCGCGCCTTCGCGAACTGGTCGTCGCCGAGCTTCAGCCCGACCTTGGCGTAGGGCTCCTGCGCATGCCGCTGCGAGAGGCTCATCGCCATGTCGAGGTAGCCGGCACCGGCCGCGAGCGCGCCGTCGAAGATCGGCATCACGAAGCGGGGGTCGACGGCGTTCATGACGTGCGTGATGCGATGCTCCCGGCACAGCGCCGTCACCGAATCAGGGTCGGATGCGTCGACCCGGGCCGCCGAGAAGCGCGCGTCGACCGCTGCCGCCCGTCGCGCGCGCTCCTCGTCGTAGTCGGCGATGACGATCGCCTCGTAGAAGTCGCGCCGTGCGGCGATGGCCGCGAACGCCCCGCCGACACCTCCGGCGCCCACCAGCAGGATCCGCATCGACGTCGCTCCTCTCGCAGCGGCTCGCCCGCGCCGGAGCGCGGCTCCCGAGACCGAATGAGCGCGACTCTAGTGCAACGACGACGGAATCAGTAGTGTCTGCGCTCAAGGAGGACGGATGCGGCACCAAGAACGCGAGTGCGGCACGGGTTCCGCCGAACCGCGTATGCCGAACCCCATCTGAGGGAGCAGTCGTGACCGACCACCGCACCACTCCGGCCCCCACCGATCGCCCGGGCCTCAAGCCGAACGCCATCGGCTTCCTCGACGCCATGGTGATCGGCCTGGCGTCGACCTCGCCGGCCTACACGATCGCCGCCATCATCGGCGGGCTCGTGCTCTACACCGGCGTGCACGCCCCGGGCATCATGCTCGCGAGCTTCATCCCGATGCTGCTCATCGCCTCGGCCTTCTACTACCTCAACACCGTCGACCAGGACTGCGGCACCACCTTCTCCTGGGTGACGCGCGCCATGGGGCCGTGGTTCGGCTGGATCGGCGGCTGGGCGATCGCGATGACCGGCGTGCTCATCGTCGGCTCCCTCGCCGAGGTCGGGGTGCGCTACTCGCTCCTCACCTTCGGCCTCGAGGATCTCGCCTTCGACCCGGTGGTCGTGCGCATCCTCACCGTGGTCCTCATCCTCGTGATGACCGCCATCTGCGTCTGGGGCACCGAGATCTCGGCCCGCCTGCAGAACGTGCTCATCATCTTCCAGGTGCTGTCGCTGCTCGCCTTCGCGATCGTGGCGCTCGTGCAGGTGTTCTCGAACACCTCGTCGTTCGACTCCATCACCCCGTCGTGGGAGTGGCTCAACCCCTTCGGCGGCGGCTGGGACGGCGTGACCGCCGGTCTGCTGCTAGGCGTCTTCGCCTACTGGGGCTGGGAATCGGCGGTCAACCTCACCGAGGAGACCACGAACTCGTCGCAGTCGCCCGGCAAGGCCGCCATCTGGTCGACCATCGTGCTGCTCGTCACCTACCTTTCGGTGACGATCGCGGTGGTCGCGCTGGCCGGCGACTCGTTCCTGGCCGAGAACGCCGACGAGGAGGACGCCATCTTCCAGGTGCTCGCGAGCGAGACGATGGGCCCTTGGGGCTGGGTCGTCATGCTCTCGGTCGCCACCTCGGCGATCGCGTCGACGCAGACGACGATCATCCCCGCCTCGCGCACCGGCCTCAGCATGGCCCGCCGCGGCGCGTTCCCGAAGCGATTCGGCCACATCCACCCGCGATTCCGCACGCCCGACGTGTCGACCTGGTGGGTCGCCGGCATCGCGATCGCGTACTACCTGGTCGTCGGGCTCCTCAGCGAGACGGCGCTGTGGGACACGCTGACGGCTCTCGGCCTGCTGATCGCCTTCTACTACGCGCTCACGGGCATCGCCTGCGCCGTCTACTTCCGCAAGCGCCTGACGAAGAGCGTGAAGAGCTTCCTGCTGATCGGCGTCGGCCCGGTGCTCGGCTCGCTGATGCTCATCTGGCTGCTGATCTCGGCGATCATCGACTACGGCAACCCCGAGAATGCCTACACCGAGACGCCCTGGTTCGGTGTCGGGCCGCCGCTGGTGATCGGCGTCGGCATCTTCATGACCGGCGTCGTGCTGATGCTCATCCGCTACTTCGGCGACCGGCGATTCTGGAACGAGCGGCCGAGCACCGCCGAGCAGCCCATCGTGCGGATCGACGTGACCACCGGCAGCAGCGAGGAGCCCCGACCGTGAGCATCGTGCTGGGCTACGACGAGTCCCCCGGCGCCAAGGCCGCGCTGGCGACCGCGATCGACATCGCCGGCCGCTTCGGCGAGCGGCTGGTCGTCGTCTTCGCCACCGAGCCGCCGGGCAGGCTCGGCGAGGAGCGCCGCAGCCACGAGGCGGCGCTCGAGCAGCTCGGGCACGATGCCGTGCGCCACGCGCTCGACGCCGCCGCCGCGGCCGGCGTCGACGCGGTCGCCACGCTCGCGCCGCAGCGGCCGGTGGATGCGCTGCTCGACCAGGCGGAGGAGCACGACGCGCGCGTCATCGTCGTCGGCACCTGGGGCGAGAGCCCCATCCGCGGCGCCATCCTCGGCTCGACCCCGCACAAGCTGCTGCACCTGAGCCGCCGGCCCGTGCTGTGCGTGCCCGTGCGCGCCTGACGACCTGCGCGCTCTCGCACCCGAGCGCATCCGCGCCCCGAACGCATCCACGCACCGAACGCATCCGCGCCCGAACGCATCCGCGCACCGACGCATCCGACCCCGACGAGCAGGAGACCCATGCCCTCCCCCGCCGACCACCTGTGGCTGCACTTCACCCGCATGGCGAGCGCCGACCGCGCGCCCGTCATCGTGCGGGGTGAGGGCGCCTACATCTGGGACGACCGCGGGAAGCGCTACCTTGACGGGCTCGCCGGGCTGTTCGTCAACCAGCTCGGCCACGGTCGCACCGACCTGGCCGCCGTCGCGGCCGAGCAGGCGTCGACGCTCGCGTTCTTCCCGCTCTGGTCGTACGCGCATCCCAGCGCGATCGAGCTCGCCGACCGCCTCGCGTCCCTCGCGCCCGGCGACCTCGACCGGGTCTTCTTCACCAGCGGCGGCAGCGAGGCGGTCGAGAGCGCCTGGAAGCTCGCCAAGAACTTCTTCAAGCTGACCGGCAAGCCGATGAAGCACAAGGTCATCAGCCGCGCCATCGCCTATCACGGCACGACCCACGGCGCGCTATCGATCACCGGGCTGCCGCCACTCAAGGAGCAGTTCGAGCCGCTCGTGCCGTCGACCTTCCGGGCGCCGAACACCAACATCTACCGGGCGCCGCTGCACGGCGACGACCCCGAGGCCTTCGGTCGCTGGGCTGCCGACCAGATCGGCGTCGCGATCGAGCAGGAGGGGCCCGACAGCGTCGCGGCGGTGTTCCTCGAGCCGGTGCAGAACGCCGGCGGCTGCTTCCCGCCGCCGCCGGGCTACTTCGCCCGCGTGCGCGAGATCTGCGACGAGCACGACGTGCTGCTCGTCTCCGACGAGGTGATCTGCGCCTTCGGACGGCTGGGCACGATGTTCGGCGCCGAGCGCTACGGCTACCAGCCCGACATCATCACCTGCGCGAAGGGCCTCACCTCGGGCTACGCGCCGCTCGGGGCGATGATCGCGAGCGCCCGCCTGTTCGAGCCGTTCGCGCAGCCGGGCGCCTCGTTCGCGCACGGCTACACCTTCGGCGGTCACCCGGTGTCGACCGCGGTGGGCCTGCGCAACCTGCAGATCTTCGACGAGGAGGGGGTGCTCGAGCACGTGCGCGCCAATGAGGGCGCCTTCCGCGCGACGCTCGAGCGGCTCAGCGACCTGCCGATCGTCGGCGACGTGCGCGGCGACGGCTACTTCTACGGGCTCGAGCTGGTGAAGGACAAGGCGACGAAGGCGACGTTCGACGACGCCGAGAGCGAGCGGCTGCTGCGCGGCTTCCTCTCGCGCGCGCTGTTCGACGCGGGCCTCTACTGCCGCGCCGACGACCGCGGCGACCCGGTGATCCAGCTCTCGCCGCCGCTCATCTGCGATCAGTCGCACTTCGACGAGATCGAGCAGATCCTGCGGGGCGTGCTCACCGAGGCGTGGGCGCGGCTGTGACGCTCGACGAGCAGGACAAGGCGATCATCGCCGAGCTGCAGCGCGACGGCCGAACGCCCTACGCGGCCATCGCCGAGGCCGTCGGGCTCAGCGAGACCGCCGTGCGCAAGCGCGTGATGCGCCTCACCGACTCCGGCGTGATGCAGATCGTCGCCGTCACCGACCCCACCCAGCTGGGCTTCGCCCGCCAGGCGATGATCGGCATCCGCGTCTCCGGGCCGCTGGAGCCCGTCGCCCAGGCGCTCGCGGCGCTGCCCGAGGTCGACTACGTCGTCATCACCGCCGGCAGCTTCGACGTGCTCGCCGAGGTGGTGTGCGAGAGCGACGCGCACCTGCTCGCCCTGGTCTCCGACCGCATCCGCGGCATCTCGGGCGTGCGCGAGACCGACACCCTGATGTACCTCAAGCTGCAGCAGCAGACCTACGCGTGGGGCGTGCGCTGAGGCCCGACGCCCGCCGTGCGGATCAGCCCTCGCTCGCCGGGTCGAAGCGCTCCCAGCGGCCCTCGGACACCACGTCGACAGCTCCGTCGACCACACGGATGGCCGTGGCGTCGTCGATCGCGTAGGTGGGCACGGGGATGCCCGCCGCCCACGCGGCGATGCTGTCGCGCGCGGTGTCGGCCATGTCGGGGTCGTCGAGGTGCGGGTACAGCGTGAAGTCGACGAGACCCAACGCCCGCTCGGCGTCGACCCCCATGTCGCTGCCGTCGGGCACGAGCTGCCGGTCGAACGCCGCGTCGCAGTTGTAGGGCGTGACCGCGATGCTGCCCGCGCTGACGCCGACGTAGACCGTCTGCTCCAAGGTCGGCAGGAGGTCGGCCAGCCCGGATTCCCGCATCCAGTGGCAGAGGTAGAGCACATCGCCGCCCCAGACGAGCAGGGCGTCGGCCTCCTGCAGCATCGGCACCCAGCTCTCGCGGCGGATCGTCGGCAGCGCGGTCAGCTCGAGCACGCCGAGCGACTTCCAGCCGAGGCCGGCCAGCGGACCCGAGGCCGTGCCCGAGATCGCCTCCCACGCCATGCCCGCGCCGCCCGGGAACGGATGGATCGCGGTGGGGATGATGAGCGCGGTCGACTCGGCGATCGGCTTGCCGAGCAGCTCGACGAGCGCCGCGGCAATGCTCGGATTGCTGACGCCGCCGGAGGTGAGGAGGAGCTTCATCGGGGCCTTTCCGCTGCACGGGTCACGACGGCCGCACCGCGCTGCTCGGGTCGTGTGCTCGCAGGCTAGACCGCGTGGCCCGGCTGAGCCACCGCTGCGCGACCCGGCTGTCCCCGACGACGGCGAAGAGGCCCGCGCCGTCGAGCGCGGGCCTCTCGTCAGATCAGGTCAGTCGGCGACCTTCGCCACCAGGCGGCCGACGGCCGTGCCGTCGATGAGCTGCTGGATGCCGGCCGGGATCTCCTCGAAGTCGATCTCGGTGATGGCGGGCTTGAGGTCGCCCGAGGCCATGTGGCGCATGGTCTCGACGATGTCGTCCTTGCTGCCGCCCATCGAGCCGTGCAGCTGCTTGCGGCCGAGGATGAGCGAGTAGGTGTCGATGGTCGACTCGAGCTTGCCCATGCCGACCTGCACGACGCGGCCGCCACCCGACGACTTCACCGTCTGCAGCGCATCCGCCGTCGTCACGCCGAAGCCGGCGTAGTCGATGATCACGTCGAGCTCGACATCGGCGAACTCGGTGATCGACTTGGCGACGCGCGTGGCGCCGGCCTCGCGCACGCGCTCCCAGATCGACTCGTTGACCTCGGCGACGTAGACGTCGGCGCCACGCAGCTTGGCGACTCGAGCGCCGATCTGACCGAGGCCGCCGAAGCCGATCACGCCGACCTTCATGCCCGCCTCGACGCCAGCGGTCGAGAGCGCGCCGACCGAGGTCATGCCGGCGTCGGTCGCCGCTGCGGCTGCCGAGAAGCCGACCTCGTCGGGGATCGCGATGAGCGCCTCGGTCGAGACCTCGGCGCGGTCCTCCCAGGCGCCGTTGACCATGTAGCCCATGAGCTCGGCGAGCGGCCAGACGGCCACGCGATCGCCGACCTTCCAGTCGGTGACGCCCTCGCCGACCTCGCTGATGACGCCCGCGGTCTCGTGACCGGGGACGACGGGCAGCTCCTTCATCGTCTGCAGCCACTTCTCGTCCTCGAGGATGCCGACGTCGGAGTGGCACAGGCCCGCGGCCTTGACGTCGATGACGACCTTGCCGGGCCCCGCCTTGGGCTCCTCGATGTCCACTCGCTCGAACGCCTTGTGGGTGCCGACGAACTGCCATGCGCGCATGGGAATCTCCTTAAAATCTGAACGAACCTGTGCTGCCGACGTTACTCCCGAGCGCACCCCGTGGCCAGCACATTCCGCTCACGGCTCAACGCTCCGAGACGATGCCGGACTGCACGATCCACTGCCGATCCGTCTGGACCGTCTCCAGCATCCGCCGGTCGTGCGTCACCAGCAAGAGGGTGCCCTCGTAGCTCTCGAGCGCCTGCTCGAGCTGCTCGATCGCGGGCAGGTCGAGGTGGTTGGTCGGCTCGTCGAGCACGAGCAGGTTGACCCCGCGCGCCTGCAGCAGCGCGAGCCCCGCCCTGGTGCGCTCGCCGGGCGAGAGCTCGTCGACCGGGCGCCCCACGTGGTCGGCCCGCAGGCCGAACTTCGCCAGCAGGGTGCGCACCTCGCCAGAGGCCATCTCGGGCACCAGCAGCTCGAAGGCGGTCGCGAGCGGCCGGTCGCCCACCAGCAGCGAGCGGGCCTGGTCGATCTCGCCCACCTGCACGCTCGCACCGAGGTTGGCGGATCCCTCGTCGGGCGCCTGCCGCCCCAGCAGGGCGCGCAGCAGCGTCGACTTGCCGGCGCCGTTCGGCCCGGTGATGCCGATGCGCTCCCCCGCGCTCACCTGCAGCGAGACGGGGCCGAGCGTGAAGTCGCCCTGCCGCAGCACCGCGCCGCTGAGGGTCGAGACGACCGTGCTCGAGCGGGGCGCCGAGCCGATGGTGAACTCGAGCTGCCACTCCTTGCGCGGCTCCTCGACCTCGTCGAGCCGGGCGATGCGGCTCTCCATCTGGCGCACCTTCTGCGCCTGCTTCTCGCTCGACTCCGTCATCGCGCGGCGGCGGTTCTTGTCGTTGTCGGGCGCCTTCTTCATGGCGTTGCGCACGCCCTGGCTCGACCACTCGCGCTGCGTGCGGGCGCGCGCGACGAGGTCGGCCTTCTTGTCGGCGAACTCGTCGTAGGCCTCGCGCGCATGCCGGCGCAGGGTCGCGCGCTCCTCGAGGTAGGCGTCGTAGCCGCCGCCGTAGATGCGGTTCGACGACTGCGCGAGGTCGAGCTCGAGCACGCGCGTGACGCAGCGGGCGAGGAACTCGCGGTCGTGGCTGACGAGCACCACGCCTCCCCGCAGCCCCTGCACGAACGCCTCGAGCCGCTCGAGCCCGTCGAGGTCGAGGTCGTTCGTGGGCTCGTCGAGCAGCACGATGTCGAAGCGGCTGAGCAGCAGCGCGGCGAGGCCTACCCGGGCGGCCTGGCCGCCGGAGAGCGAGGTCATCAGCGCCTGCTGCGGGTCGCCGTCGAGCTCGAGGCCCAGCTCGGCGAGCGCGATCGGGATCCGCTCGTCGAGGTCGGCCGCGCCACTGGCGAGCCACCGCTCGAGGGCGACCGAATAGGCGTCGGATGGGTCGACACCGTCGGGCGCGAGGCTCGGGTCGCCGAGGGCCTCGGCCGCCGCATCCATGTCGGCGGTTGCCTTGGCGCAGCCGGTGCGACGCCCGATGTAGGCGACGACCGTCTCCCCCTCGACGCGCTCGTGCTCCTGCGGCAGCCAGCCGACGAAGGCGTCGGCTGGGGCCAGTTGCACGGTGCCGGCCTGCGGCTCGATCTCGCCGCCGAGGATGCGCAGCAGCGTCGACTTGCCCGCCCCGTTCGCGCCGACGACGCCGACGACGTCGCCGGGTGCCACAGTGAGGTCGAGGGAGTCGAAGAGCGTGCGGTGGCCGTAGCCGCCGGCGAGCCCCTGGGCGACGAGGGTTGCGGTCATCCGTCGATTCTCTCAGGCATCGCGGCGAGTCATGGGAGGCCGAGGAAGTCGCGCAGCCAACGATCGACATCACGCATGGTGGGCTGGTCGGCCACGCCGACCACGACGCCGAGACGGTCCCGGGTCACGGTGCGAGGCTGCTCGGTCATCGCGAAGCTCGTCCGCGGCAGTTCGAGAGCCGCGCCTCGGAGCCGCACGTGATTCGGCCAGCCCCTTGCCGTCGTCGTCACCGGCACGACGATCGCGAGCGTGTCCGCCTGCTCGAGGTACAGGTCGCTCGACACGACCAGAACCGGTCGCCGCCCGGCTTGCTCGCGGCCACGCGCTGGATCCAATTGGGCCCAGACGACCGCGCCACGCCTCAGCTGCTCAGCCATTGCCCGCTTCGCTGGCGAGCTCGACGTCCCAGTCGTTGAACTCGTCCCAGTACCCGGCGTCCGCTGCGCGCAGCGCACGACCGAAGGCCTCCATCCTCTGACGCCGCTCGTAGCCGTCGAGCAGACGCTCGATGAGCCCTGCAGCCGTGGTGCCGCGCTCGCGTGCGTCGTGGTTGATGCGGTCGCGGAGCTCGGTCGACACCTTGATCGTCGTCATCGCCATGGTGCCAGTCTACTGCTTGGTATACCGGTGTCGCTCAGCCGATCAGGTAGGCCATGCCCCGCCCGTCGGCGACCAACCCTGCGACGAACTCGCGGGCTCGCTGGAGGTGACTCAGCGCGTAGTCGGCCTCGTGCCCTGGCTCGGCTTCGTAGCGCGCTCTCCCGCTGAGACGTGCTCGAACGGCATCGTCGTCGAGCTCGTCGAGATCGACGACGATCTCGCGGACGTCCTGCGGCGTCAACGCGCGCACCCACGCTTCCCAGCCCTCGTACGTCTGCCGGACCCGACCCTCAAACATCCGGAAGGCCGGACGCGCGGGCGATCCGTCCTCGCCGGGGCCAGTGGCGGTCTGCAGGTCAGACCACGCCTTGTCGAGGTAGAGCATGTCGGCCTCCGGCACGGACTGGCGGAAGTCGGTCGTCGTGCCGACCCGCCAGCCGTGCGGGAGGCCCCAAGCGTCGGCGAGCGGATCGGAAGAGATGATGCTGCGCGGGTCGGCGAGCGCTTGCTCGGTGCGCTCGGGCTCGAAGGCGTATGCGTAGTAGCGGATTCCCATGCGGCGAGTGTCGCTCAGCAACCAGCGACCCGAAGCAGCCGCGGGGCGTGGCTGTGGAGGACGCGACGTGGCGCTCCGTGTCGCTGGTGGCGTCAGCGGTGCTCGGCCGTCTCGATGCCCATCGCCGTCGCATGCTCGCTGACCTCGCGCGCGAGGCGCAGGTCGCGGCCGGTGACACCACCCGCGTCGTGACTGGTCAGCGTGACCTCCACGGCCCCGTAGGTCAGCTGCACGTCGGGGTGGTGGTTCGCCGCCTCGGCCGACGCGCCGACGCGGTTCACCAGCTCCAGCCCCGTGGCGAAGCTGCCGGTGCGGAATCGCGCCGTCAAAGTGTCGTCGACGTGTCGCCAACCGGTCAGCCCGGCGTCGGCGATCTCGGATGCGGTGAGCTGCTGCTTCGGATCCTGCATGCGTCCATCGTGGATGCTCCAGCCCGCCCGCGCCATGCTCGACCTGCGGCAGTCACCAGGCGCGCTCACGCCTGCTCGGCCGCAAGCACCATCACCTGCTCGGGGTTCGGATGCAGCACGAAGCCGGCCTGCAGGTAGATCTCGTGCGCGTCGGCGGTCGCGAGCATCAGCCGCTTCAGCTGCAGCGGGCGCACGGCATCGACGATCGCCCTCGCGAGCGCGGAGCCGAGCCCGAGCCCGCGGGCGGAGCGGTCGATGTAGACGTCGCACAGCCAGCCGAAGGTGGCGCCGTCGGTGACGAGCCGGGCATAGCCCACCTGGGCGCCGTCGGCCGCGTAGACGCCGAAGCTCACCGATCCCGCGATCGCGCGGCGCACGACGTCCACGTGCCTGCCCAACGCCCAATACGCATCCGTCGACAGCCACGTGTGGATGCGCTCGACGTCGAGCCGTGCGGGGTCCGTGTCGACGACGTAGCCGTCGAGCAGCGCGCGCTGCAGGTGCGGGGCGTTCATGCCAACATCCTGCCGCTGGTGCGGCCGAGCCGTGGCCGCGCACGACCTATGGTGGAGCGATGTCGGATCCCCGCGCAGCCAGCATCGCCGAGCGGCGCCGCGCCGTGCTCGCGCAGCTCGCCGACGTCGAGCAGCAGCTGACCGAGCTGCGTCGCATGCGCGAGCGCGAGCACGACGACGACGAGCACGACCCGGATGGCGTGTCGCTGTCATCGGAGTGGTCGCGGCTCGAGGGCCTCCGGCAGACACAGATGGATGCGTTGGCGTCCGTCGACGAGGCGGCCGCGCGTCTCGCGCGCGGCCAGGGCGCGACCTGCAGCGTCTGCGGCGGGCCGATCGCGCCCGAGCGGCTCGAGGCGCGGCCCGACGCGACCACCTGCATCGGCTGCGCGCGCTGAGCGATGCGCTCGCGCATCCGCTGGCTCGCCGGGGCACGCCGCTCGGGCACACTCGTCTCGTGGACGATCTGCACGTGCCCCCAGGCCCCGGCGCACCGCGCGGCCTGCGCGTGCCCGCGGTCGAGCTGGTAGAGCAGTTCTCCCGGTCGTCGGGCCCTGGCGGGCAGGGCGTCAACACCACCGACTCGCGCGTGCAGCTGAGCCTCGACCTCGCGACCACCAGCGCGCTCAGCGAGCCGCAGCGCGCTCGCGTGCTCGAGCGGCTCGCCGGCCGCCTCACGGGCACCGTGCTCACGGTCAGCGCCTCGGAGCACCGCTCGCAGCTCGACAACCGCAACGCGGCGCGACGCCGCATCATCGCGCTGCTGGGCGATGCGGTCGTGCCTGCCTCCGTGCGGCGCGCGACCCGGCCCACGCGCGGCTCGCAGCGTCGGCGCAGCGAGGCGAAGATCCAGCGATCCGAGACCAAGCGCAACCGCAGGCCGCCGCGCCCGGAGTGACTCCTGCGCGAGCGCCGATCAGGCGGTCGCGCTGCGGATCGCCTCCAGCCGCTCGATTGCTCGGTCGATGAGGGCGGCGTCGGTGCCGCGCACGACGATGTTCGTGCCGTAGCCCGTGGTGTCGCGGAACGGGTAGGAGCCGATGCTCAACGTCGGCAGCGCGGCGGCGAGCTCGCGCAAGGGAGCCGCGATGCGGCCCTCGCCGACCTCGAAGCGCACCTCGCGCGACAGCACGGGGCTGCCCGCCTCGAGGCTGGGCAGCAGCTCGTCGAGCATCGCGACGAAGATGTCGGGCACGCCGGCCATGACGTGCACGTTGCCGACGCTGAACCCCGGCGCGCCGCTGATGCGGTTGACGATGAGCTCCGCGCCGGCCGGGATGCGCGCCATGCGCAGGTGCTCGGCGGTCAGCACCCGCCCCACGCCGACGGCGGCCTGCATCTGCTGGCGAGCATCGTCGCGCACCTCGACCGCGACGCCGAACGCGGCGGCCACGGCATCCACCGTGATGTCGTCGTGCGTCGGCCCGATGCCGCCCGAAGTGAAGACGTGCCGGTGCGCGGCGCGCAGGGCGTTGAGCGCATCGACGATCACGCCGTGGTCGTCGGGCACGACGCGGATCTCGCGCAGCTCGATCCCGACCGGGGTCAGCCGACCGGCGAGGTGGTAGGCGTTCGCCTCGCGGGTGCGGCCTGACAGGATCTCGTCGCCGATCACGAGCATTGCGGCGGTCGGGTTCGACATAGGTCAAGACTGCCGTGCCCGCGGGCCGGAAGCCAACCGACGGGGGCCGCGAATGTGGAAGCCCCTCGCGCCGAGGCGGAGGGGCTGTCACTGGGCCTTCATCCAAGACGTTTCCCGCCCCAGGAGTACCGGGATCCAGACTGCCAGCGCGCGCCTGGGCAGATGCTGGACGGCGGCTTTGAGCGCCCTCCACAGGCGACCGCTCGAGAGCAGGTCGACGGCGAACCGGGGCTCGCCCGACTATCCACAGGTGCGACTGCTGCCCACCCCGCGAGAGCAGCGGATGCGCCATCGTGCCGCTCATGACGATCACGCCGACCGAGCCACCGCACCCGACACCGCTGCAGGACGCTGAGCCGCCACGTCGAGGCAAGCCGTGGAACGAGGATGACTTCCTCGAGCTCATGCGCGCGTGCCGCGGCGGCTCCACGCTGGCCGAGATCGCTCGACGAGTCGGGCGCTCAGAGTCGAGCATCGGACCGCAGCTGCGACGCCT
This sequence comes from Agrococcus beijingensis, assembly GCF_030758955.1. Lineage (NCBI taxonomy): Bacteria > Bacillati > Actinomycetota > Actinomycetes > Micrococcales > Microbacteriaceae > Agrococcus > Agrococcus beijingensis. The sequence goes on from NZ_CP132360.1 coordinate 2,055,795, forward strand.
GCTCCCCACAGAAGAGCGGCATCTCCCTGTCGAACTCGCCCTGCCACGACTGCGTCAGCTCGACCGCGACGGCGACTACGACTGGCTCTCGGCGCTCGCCCAGCGATCGAAGTCGCCGTGGGAGATCGAGCGGGAGGCGCTGGCGGAGCGTGACGCGCGGGGCATCGGCACGTTCAACGACGAGGAGCTGCTGACCGTCGCTCTCGCCTTGGCGAGCTGCTCGCTCCCGTTGCAGACCACGGTCACGCAGCGATGCGCGCAGGAGCTGGACCGGCGACGACTCACCGACGAGCTGCACCGTCGTGCGGCGCGCCTCACCCAGGCCGCGGCGGAGCGACTGTTCGGGCGCGATCGGTACCGCGATGATTACCAGCCCTACTGGCAGGTCGAAGAGCATCCGTCGATCGTCGACGCACAGGGCTGGCTCGCGCGCGGCGGCCAGTCGCCGCAATACGGCGGCGAGTAGGCACCGGACCGAGGCCCTGTGCTCATCGCGCTACGCGCGAGCGCGCGTCGCGGCGCGAAGGGCCAATCGCAGCGCGTCCACCTCTGCCGCCACCCGCGCGGAACCCACGTCCTGGAAGGAGCCCATACCCCCGACGTAGAGCAACGACGCCTCCCGGGCGCCCTGCCGAAGCGCATCCGCATCGGCGACGTCGACGAACAGCTCCTCGAGCCATGCAGCAGTCGATCGTCGCCGCGAGTCTCCGTCCGCTGCGCACGCGTCGCGCAGCCGCTCGATCGCTCGGCGGACGTCGTCGAGTTGCGACTGCCAGCGAACCATCGTCACCCCGTCACTCCCGCCGCCACCGAGAGCGCGCGGACGCCAGCAGCAGCACTACCCCGTCGCGAAGCCTTCGGCTGGCGTTGGGACCCGTCACGGCGAGCCGGTCGCTCCCCCGGTAGGCCTGGACGGCACGATCGAACGCTTCGGCGGGAAGCTGCAGCGGCGCCATCGCCAGGTCACGTTGCGCCAATCGGTCGGCGAGCTCGGCGACCACGGTGCGCATCCCTCCGCGCCCTCGCACCGCGCTGCGGACGCGGTCGCCCTCCCCGGTCAGGCTCAGGCTCCAGCCCGAGCCGACCTCGGCGATCCCCGACCCGACCAGGATCGACCATGCCGTCTCCATGCGTTCCCGATCGGGGACATCCGCCTGCAGCATGTCCCAGCCGGACACCAAGGATCTCAGCCCTTGCGATCGCCCGGTTCCCTGCAGCAGCGTCATCACCGTGGCTGCATCGCCGATGTCGCCGCGACCGATCATGAGCGCCAGCCTAACCGCGAGCCCGACGGGCCCGGGTCGGGGGCCGAACTCACACGTCGAAGCGGAACGTGGTTCGGCACCCTGACCCGTACTGCAGCACCCCGCAGGGCCAGGGAACTAGCGGAATCACGCCAGGCGGACTCGGGTGCCCACCGCGGCTTACTGGGACTCCTGCGGACTCGGTGCGGACCGCAGGCCCCGGTCCGCTCCCCCGGTTTCCTCCCGCTCGAAGACCGCAACTCGCTCAAGCAACGCTTCGACTTCGCTCGCAAGCTCGCGCTGTCGCTTGCCCGCGCTCTTGACGTCGAGTGCCGCATGGACGCGATTGAGCAAGGCTGCAGCGTCGAGCATCAGCAACCGCCCGTCCTCACGACGGCGCATCTCGATGATGTCCCCGAGGATCACGCGAAGCCCTTCCTCGGTCCTGTCCGCGAAGCGGTCGGTCGAGTCGAAAGTGGGGTGACCCTCCGGAAGCCAGGGCTGCTCGATCCGATTCAGCAGAACCTGCTCGGCACGCTCGGCCCGTTCCGTGTCCACGTCCCGCAACATGCGACGGGCGAGTAGCGCGTCATCACGGAGCAGAGCCTGGCGTGCCAACCTAGCCACGACCGACCATCCGACAACGGTGCCGCCATCCTGCTCGAATCCAAGCGCGTCCTGAAGCTCGGAGACCGGCACTCCCACCTCCAGCGCTAGACCCTCCACATCGAACACGACGCCAGCGCCGTCTCGCCAGTACTTGTACTCCCAGTGCGGGGACTTCTCGTCTTCGAGCACCGCCATCGCAACGTCGAGCGCTGGCCAGCCCGGCCAGTCGGACGTCAATCGAGCCCAGCGAGCATCCTCATCGCGGAGGGCCTCGACGTCCGCCCAAGGCGCCTTCAGACGGCCTGGAGGCACCGCCTTCCGCCCTGTCTCGAAGCCCTCCTCGAACAGGACCACGCGCACGCGCGGCGGCCGACTGTCGGGCACGATCGCTTGGATGAGCGCCTCGAGGTAATCGCTCTTCCCGGGCTCCTTGTACGCCCAGCGTTCTCCGGGCTCGAAGTGCGCTCGCACCTCGTCGAGCGTCCACCGAGTGTCGCTGCCGCGCCTGAACTTCACCACGACCGCATCCTCCCGCATCTCGCGTCCGAACGATGCGAAGACCGGTGCCCAGCGCCTATCCGCGGAACGTCCTGCCGCTGCTGCAGGCAATCGGAGTCGGCGTTGGCGAAGGGACTGCAGCGGTGCGACGCACGCTCGCCAGTTGGTGGTGCAACGCACGCGGTCCGGGTCGTCTTCGCCAGTCGTCAGCTGAACCGCGCCAGCATCAACCCAACGATCGCGAGTACGGCCGCGACCAGACCCATCGTTGCGTACGAGCCGGTCGCGCTCGCGAGGACGGGGCCGAGCGCGGGGCCGAGCGCTGTCACCGCGGTGATCGGCGCGGCGAACGCGCCGTTGATCGCCCCGTAGTTCCGCGTTCCCCACCGATCCGCCACCGCGGAGCCCTGCACGAGGGTCTGCGCGCCGCGCACGGCGCCTGCGCCGATCCCGATGAGGATCAGCAGCCAGGGTGGGCCGGGCACGAGTGCCAGCAGACCGAGCGCGAGTGCGCTCAACCCGGCGGTCAGTGCGAGCGGCACCCAGGGCGACGCGCCGTGCGGCAGCACGACGTAGACGATGCGTCCGAGCACCTGCCCAGCACCAAGTAGTCCGAGCCCCCACGCCGCGAGCTCGAAGGTCATACCGTGCTCGGTGTACAGCGGGATGATCGCGAGCGTCACGCTGTACAGCGCCGCCGCGACCGCGATCATCGCCAGCTCCAGCGTCCAGAAGCGGCGTGTCCGCAGCACCGTCGAGACGGAGTGGTGCGGCTCCTCCGCCACTCCCGCTGACCGTGGCGGCCACATCCGCTCGAGGCTCAACCAGTGGAGCGGTGTCGTGGTCACCACCAAGACGACGGCGAGTGCGAGCATGGTCGCCCGCCAGTCGAGCACGCTCAGCATCCCGGCGACGACGGGCGCGAACACCGTCGACGCCAGACCGCCCGCGAGCGTGACGACGGTCATCGCGCGGCGCCGGCCGGATGCGTGCCTGCGCGTGATGACCGTAAACGCGGCCTGGTAGAGCACGGCGGACTGACCCAGCCCGACGACGATCCACCCGATCACGAACACTGGCAGGTCGTGCGCGGCGCTGACGACCACGAGGCCGAGCGCGCCGACGAGGCTGCCGCCAGTCATGACGACGCGGGGGCTGCCACGGTCGAGCCACCGCCCGACGAGGATGCCCGCGATCGCGGACGCCACGAGGCCTGCCGAGAACGCGAGCATCACCGTCGCGAGCGGCCAGCCCGTGTCGGTCGAGACGACCGGCGCAGCGACGATCAGCGCGTAGTACAAGATTCCCCAGCTGATCACCTGCCCGGTGGACAGCGTCGCGAGCCGCCAGCGCTGCGAGCCGGGCGCGAGACCGACCTCGTCCGGCGGAGCGTCGGTGCTCACCCGGCAGTTCCTGTCAGAACGCGCGCAGCGCGGCGGCGGCGTCGTCGAGCGCCGGGCGCACGACGGAGTAGTACGCCCACTTGCCTCGCTGCGCGCGCTCGACCAGTCCAGCCTCGGTGAGGATGCGCATGTGGTGCGAGACCGTGCTCTGCGAGAGCCCGACGGGATCGGTGAGGTCGCAGACGCAGGCCTCACCCTGCTCACCCGCGGCGATCAGCGAGAGCAGACGGACTCGCGTGGGATCGCCCATCGCTTTGAAGACCGCCGCCATGCGCACCACCTCCTGCGCCGACACCGCCGACTCTGCCGGCGTGCAGCAGGTCTCTGGAGCCTCAGCGGCGACGATTGTCGTGGGGGTCATGGCGGCAGTCTGCCACACGCATTGACAAACGTCGATACGTTGCTGGAGGATCAACGCATCGACGGACTTCAATGCGAGGAGCATCCATGTCTGACCTTCCCGTCATCGTCATCGGCGCCGGCCCTCAAGGACTCGCCGCCGCGGCGCACCTGCTTGAGCGCGGCTTCGAGCCGATCGTGTTGGAGCGGGGCGCGAGCGCGGGCGCTGCCGTGTCGGAGTGGGGTCACGTGCGGCTGTTCTCGGCCTGGGACGAGCTCGTCGACTCGGCGAGTCGACGGCTGCTGCAAGCGGAGGGGCAGGCTATCCCGACCTCGGGCTACCCCAAGGGCGAGGCGTGGGTGCGCGACTACCTCGCGCCGCTCGCCGCAGCACTGGGCGACCGCGTGCGCTTCGGCTTCGAGGTGACCTCGGTCACTCGACTCGGCCGAGACAAGGTCGTCGACGGAGGCCGCGCAGAGCAGCCGTTCGCGGTGCGGGTGATCGACCGCGAGGGAAGCGAGCAGCGCCTGCTCGCACAGGCCGTGCTCGACGCATCCGGCACGTGGACCCAACCCGGCCCAGCGGGCGCCGACGGCACGCCCGCGCTCGGCGAGCGAGCCGCAGCCGACCACATCGAGTACCGCATCCCCGCCGACGTCAGCGCGCTCGCCGGGACGCACGTGGCCGTCGTCGGTGCGGGCCACTCTGCGGTGCACGCGGTGCTGCGGCTGGCCGAGCTCGCGGAGCGCCACCCCGGCACGCGCGTCACCTGGCTCGTGCGGCGGCCCTCGGTCGAGGGCGCACTCGGCGGCGGGGAGGCGGATGCGCTCCCCCAGCGCGCCTCACTGGGCGTGCGCGCTCGCCGTGCCATCGAGCGCGGCTCGGTCGAGCTGATGACCGGCTTCCGCGTCGAGGAGATCCGACGCGCGGGCGACGGCATCGTGCTCGTCGCTGAGGACGGCCGCGAGCTCGGACCGGTCGCGCGGCTGTTCGCGCTCACCGGATTCCGTCCGGACCTCTCCATCGTGTCCGAGGTGCGGGTCGCGATCGATCCCGCCCTCGACTCGGTCGCCGGCCTCGCGGCGGAGATCGACCCCAACATCCACTCGTGCGGCACGGTCGCCGCGACCGGAGCGGCCGAGCTCGCTCAGCCGGAGCCGAGCCTGTACATCATCGGTGCGAAGAGCTACGGCCGTGCGCCCACATTCCTGGCGCTCACCGGCTACGAGCAGGTGCGGAGCGTCGTCGCGGAGCTCGCGGGCGACCACGAGGCAGCGTCCCGGAATGAACTCGTCCTGCCTGAGACGGGCGTGTGCGGCGGCAGCGGCGACTTCGGCGGCAGTAGCTGCTGTGCCGCGCCTGAGACGATTCAGCTCGCGGCCGCGGCGGTCTGACCGAAACCGTCGCGGAGCGCTCCGCGCGTCGGCTTGCTCCGTACATCTAGTTCCGTCAATATAGAGATGTGTCTATGCAAACTACAGAGCTCGTCATTGTCGGTTCGGGTCCGGCTGGTTACACGGCTGCCATCTACGCGGCGCGCGCGGGCCTGGCCCCCGTGGTGATTGCGGGATCCGTCACGGCGGGTGGTGCGCTCATGACCACCACTGAGGTCGAGAACTTTCCCGGCTTCGTGAACGGCGTCCAGGGCCCAGAGCTCATGGAGTCGCTGCGTGCGCAGGCAGAGCGCTTCGGTGCCCGCATCCTGCTCGACGACGCGATCGAACTCGATCTCGAGGCACCCGTCAAGCGCATCCGCACCGGCTCTGGCGACGAGTTCGCTGCGAGCGCCGTGATCCTGACGATGGGTTCCGCCTACCGGAAGCTCGGCCTGCCAGCCGAGGACCGCCTCAGCGGGCACGGCGTCTCGTGGTGCGCGACGTGCGACGGGTTCTTCTTCCGCGAGCGGGAGATCGCGGTGATCGGTGGCGGCGACTCGGCGATGGAGGAGGCGCTGTTCCTCACCCGGTTCGCATCCAAGGTGACGATCGTGCACCGCCGCGACGCCTTCCGTGCATCGCGGATCATGGCCGAGCGGGCCCTCACGCACCCGAAGATCGACGTGGCCTGGAACAGCGAGGTCGTCGATCTCGTCGGCGACCAGCAGCTCGAGTCGATCACGCTTCGCGACACCGTGACCGGCGCCGAGCGCGCACTCCCCGTCAGCGGCGCCTTCATCGCGATCGGCCACGACCCCCGGTCAGAGCTGGTCGTTGGGCAGGTCACGACCGACAGTGACGGCTACGTCCTCGTCGATCACCCCTCGACGCGCACCAACGTCGCAGGCGTCTTCGCAGCGGGCGACCTCGTCGACCACACCTACCGGCAGGCGATCACCGCCGCCGGCACCGGCTGCGCGGCCGCGCAGGACGCCCAGCACTACCTCGCAGCACTCGAGCTCGCGCAACCTGCCCACCTCGTCGAGAGCCTCGTCGCGTGACCGTCGCCACCAGCGCCGAGCAGGCGCCGATCGAGGCAGCTGCTCCTCGCCGCCTCTCCGCTCTGGACCGCTGGCTGCCGCTATGGATCGCGCTGGCCATGGGCGCTGGGCTGCTGCTCGGCAGCACCGTGCCCGCCGTCGGCGCGCTCCTCGCGCAGCTGGAGATCGGCGGGATCTCGCTGCCGATCGCGCTGGGCCTCCTGGTGATGATGTACCCGGTGCTCGCCAAGGTTCGGTATGACCGAGTCGCCGCCATCGCGGGCGACCGGCGTCTGCTGATCTCGTCCCTCGTGCTCAACTGGCTCGTCGGGCCGGCGCTCATGTTCGCCCTTGCCTGGCTGCTCCTGCCCGACCTGCCCGAGTACCGCACCGGCCTGATCATCGTCGGCCTCGCTCGATGCATCGCCATGGTGGTCATCTGGAACGATCTCGCCTGCGGCGATCGAGAAGCAGCGGCCGTGCTCGTCGCCATCAACTCCGTCTTCCAGGTCGTCGCCTTCGCCGTGCTGGGATGGTTCTACCTCAGCGTGCTGCCGGCATGGCTCGGCCTCGAGGTGCAGGGACTCGACATCTCCATGGGCGAGATCGCGGTCAACGTGCTGATCTTCCTCGGAATCCCGCTCGCCGCCGGGTTCGCGTCGCGCTGGATCGGCGAGCGCACGCGGGGACGCCAGTGGTACGAAGGCACATACCTCCCCGCGGTCGGTCCGTGGGCGCTCTACGGCCTGCTCTTCACGATCGTGCTGCTGTTCGCCCTGCAGGGCGAGAACGTCGTGCAGCGACCGCTCGACGTCGCCCGCATCGCACTCCCGCTGCTGGCCTACTTCGCGCTGATGTGGTCGATCGGCCTCGTCACCGGCAAGGCCCTCAGGCTCGGCTACGCGCGCTCGACGACGCTCGCATTCACCGCGGCCGGCAACAACTTCGAGCTCGCGATCGCCGTCGCGATCGGGACCTTCGGTGCCGCATCGGGCCAGGCGCTCGCCGGCGTCGTCGGACCCCTGATCGAGGTGCCGGTGCTCGTAGGGCTCGTCTACGTCTCGCTCTGGGCGCGCCGCGTCTGGTTCCGCACCGATCCTGTCCCTTCCGAGCCTGAAGTCGGCTCCCTGTCGAGCCGAGAGCGGAGCACGCCATGACGACCTTGACTCAATCGCCGTCCTGCTCGACGACGGTGTCGCACGCCATCGGTGATGCGGCTGCGGCAGCAATCGCGATGATGATGAAATCGCTCGCCGACCCGTTGCGCCTGCGCATGCTCTCCGCGATCGCTTCCGATCCCCGGGCTGAATCGTGCGTCTGCGATCTCGCCGAACTCGCTGACGTGTCGCAGCCGACCGTCTCTCACCATCTCAAGGTGCTGAAGGACGCTGGAGTGCTCGTCTCTGAGCGTCGCGGCACGTGGGTCTGGTACTCGATCGAAGCCTCGCTCCGACCGGCGATCACGACCCTGCTCGAGTCGTTCGCACCGGCTGCGCTGGCCCCGTCGGCGTTGACAGACCGCTACCAGGGCCTCGAGGACGTCGACGAGGCGCTCACGCACATGGCTGCCACCCTCTCCGCTCGGCACCCGCAGTTGAGCGCGGACGCCGTCGCCGGCGTGGTGCGCGAGTCGTATGCCGGATTGGCTCGAGCTGCGCGGATCACCACGCACCTCGTGCCGCTGACCGAGCGCTTCGCCCGGCAACGGCTGGCCGATCTCGCGCGCGACCGGGTCGCTGCGCCGCCGCAGGTGTTGTTCGTGTGCGTCGCGAACGCTGGCCGTTCGCAGCTGGCGGCGGCCATGATCGAGCGAGCCTCGCAAGGACGTGTCGTCGCCCGATCCGCGGGCTCGTCGCCAGCGGCAGCGGTCCACCCGAGCGTGCGCCCGCTGCTCGAAGAGCTGGGCGTCGGGGCACCGCTCGAAGCGTTCCCCAAGCCGCTGACCGACGACGCGGTTCGCGCCGCCGACGTCGTCATCACGATGGGTTGCGGCGACGTCTGCCCGATCATCCCGGGAGTCCGGTACGAGGATTGGGCTGTCGGAGATCCAGCGTTGGCCTCGCCTGAGGGCGCCACCGCGATCAGGGACGACATCGCCGTCCGTGTCGATGCGCTGCTCGAGAGCCTCCTCGGTCCGACCATGGACCCTGCACCGCGCGTCGCCACAGAGCAGAACAGGAGCCGAGGTGCTCGGCGATAGCATCGGAAGATGGGAGCCCGCGCGATCGACCCGGCCGATCACGCCGGCCGACGGCCCCTCGACCGCGGAAGCGCCGAGTCGATCGCGCAGACGCTGCGCGCACTCGCCGATCCGACTCGTCTGCAGTTGCTCAGCCTGATCGCCAGCGCTCCCGATGGGCAAGTGACCATCGGCGTCCTCGCTGACGCTCTCGGGCTTCGTCAGCCGACGGTGACGCACCACATCCGGATCCTGGTAGCCGATGGCGTCGTGCAGCGCGAGCCCGTCGGCCGCCAAGTCTGGATCTCCCTGAGTCCAGACCGCCGCGACGACATCCTCGATCTCCTGCGATGACCCGGCGGCCGGCGGTCTCGGGCGCTGCGCTCGACGTTGCGGCGGCGAATGCGCGCGTTATGCAGCTGAAGGCGCTCGCAGACCCTCTGAGCCTGCAAGTGCTGAGCGTCGCGGCGACACGCGGAGCTGTGCAACGAGATGCCCTCAACGAAGCCCTTGAGGCCTCAGCGTCCGACCTCGCAGCCGCCATCGAGGGTTTGTCTGCCGCTGGGCTGCTCGAGTCGCGTCTCGATGAGCTCTCCCCCACGCCCGACGCCCTCGTCCGGTTCGGGCGCATCCTCGCCGCCGACTCTCGCAGCGCGCCGCCCGCCGACCCGGTCGCGAGAGGCGCACTCCCCCCGGCGATCGAGCGGGTCGCGGCTGACCTCGGCTACCGGTTCAGCTCCACCTTCGCTGCCGAGACGGTGCATCGATACGTGGGTGAGAGCTATGACCTGCTCCGGTCGCGCGCGAGCATCTCGACGCATCTGCCTTCGCTCACCGCTCGATTCGCCGCCGACCGCCTGGGCGCGCTCGCAACCGCACGGGGACTCGTGCTCGCTGGGACGCCGGAGGTGCTCTTCGTCTGTGTGCAGAACGCGGGCCGTTCGCAGATCGCGGCGGCCACGCTTCGGCACCTGGCGGGAACTCGTGTGCATGTGCGGACCGCCGGCTCTGCGCCGGCGTCGCGGGTCCACTCCGACATCGTCGATCTGATGGACGAGGTGGGCATCCCTATGGCCGCCGAGTTCCCGAAGCCGCTGACGGACGAGGTCGTGCTGGCAGCCGACGTCGTGGTCACGATGGGATGCGGAGACGCCTGCCCAGTGCTGCCGGGGCGCCGCTATCTGGACTGGGCGCTCGACGACCCGGTGGGCAAGGACCGAGAGCAGCAGCGCGCGATCCGCGACGCGATCCGTTCGGAGGTTGAGGGCCTGCTCGACGAACTGGGCGTCACACTTCGCTGAGGCGGAGGCAGTAACCGACGCGGGCTACCGGCTCCACGACGATCCCCCCACCCGCGGCGGCGCGCAGCTCGGCTCGGACCGCGGCGATCGCGCGACGAACCGCCTTCCGCGTCACGGGCGTGCCGCCTGGGCGCAGGGCCAGTTCATCGAACCGCGCCGGCTCGGGATACGCGCGCATCAGCCGCTGCAGCTGGTCGAGCTGGCTGCGACGAAGAGGAATGTCGGTCTCCGCCCACCGCGCCAGGTCGCGATGCAGGTCGAGCGTCAGCTTGCCGACTCGGAGCGCGTTCGCCGACGCGCGAGGCGCCGCTCGAAGCGCGTGGTGGGCTGCACTGCCCAATTCCGCCGCCGTCACCGGAGCATGCAGCAGCGTGTTGACGCCCCGCTGGATCGCGATCCCGACTGCCTCGGAGGTCCATCCGTTCGCCAGGGCTAGGAGGACCGGAATGGACTCCAGACGCTGCACGAGCTCAAGGAGCTCGATGAGGAGCGCAGGCTCGAGCGACGTCGGCACGAGCAGCACCGCGTCGTGGTGCCGGATGGCCTCGGCAAGCGCCCCGAGCGGATCTGGTCGTTGCGCGACATGGAAGTGATGAAACCGGTGCTCGGCGGGGCTGCCTCGCACGAGCGACTCTCCGACCGCGACAACGGTCGCGTGGCCGGTCGCCGCCAGCATCAGCCGAACTTGCCGGAGATGTAGTCAGAGGTCCGCTCGTCCACCGGACGCTCGAAGATCTGCGAGGTGCGGCCGAACTCGACGAGCGCGCCGAAGCGATGGCCGTGCTCGTCGACCTGCGCGGTCAGGAACGCCGTCCGGTCCGCCACTCGGGCCGCCTGCTGCATGTTGTGCGTGACGATCACGATGGTGTAGTCGTCGCGCAGCGATTGCATGAGGTCCTCGATGCGGGATGTGGCAATGGGGTCCAGTGCGGAGCAGGGCTCGTCCATGAGGATCACGTCGGGCTTGACCGCGATCGTCCTCGCGATGCACAACCGCTGCTGCTGCCCTCCGGACAGGCCGAGCGCGGAGTCCTTCAGCTTGTCCTTGACCTCGTCCCACAGCGCAGCGCGCGTGAGCGCCTCCTCCACGAGGTCATCCATCGAGCCCACGCGCATGCCGGTGACGCGCGGTCCGTAAGCGACATTGTCGAAGATCGACTTCGGGAAGGGGTTCGGCTTCTGGAACACCATCCCGATCCTGCGGCGCACCTCGATGGGATCGACGTCCCGGGCATACAGGTCCTGCTGGTGGAAGAGCACCTTCCCGTCCACACGGGCGCCTTCGATCAAGTCGTTCATCCGGTTCAGCGAGCGCAGCAGCGTCGACTTCCCGCAACCGGACGGGCCGATCAGGGCCGTGATCTCGTTGAGGCCGAAGTCGAGGTCGATGCCGCGGACTGCACGGAAGTCGCCGTAGCTGACGTCGACGCCCTCGCAGCTGAGGACCGGCTGCGGCGGGAAGTCGTCGATCTCATGTCGGCGGCGGGCCTGGACGTGCACGGTGGGCTTGTGTGATTCGGTGGACATGGGTCACCAACGCTTCTGGAATCGGTTGCGGATGAGGATTGCGACGGCGTTCATCGCGAGCAGCACGCCGAGCAGCAGCACGCTGGTCGCGGCTGCGAGCTCGTGGAAGCCCGCCTGGGGCCGTCCCGTCCACCCGAAGATCTGGATCGGCAGGGTCGTGTAGCCCGAGAGCAGCCCGTTCGGGTCGAAGCTGACGAACACCAGCGCTCCGAGCACGAGTAGCGGCGCTGCCTCTCCGAGCGCTCGGGAGAGCGCCAGGATCGTGCCGGTCGCGATGCCGGGGACTGCGGAGGGCAGCGTCTGCCGCCACGTCGTCTGGAGCGGGGTCGCTCCGAGTGCGAGCGAACCATGGCGGATCTCCATCGGCACGGATCGCAGCGCCTCGCGGGTCGCGATGATGACGACCGGAAGGATGAGCAGCGAGAGCGCGAGCGCTCCCCCGATGACGATGCTCTTGTCGCGCACACCCAGCAGCGAGAGGAACGCAAGGGCGAGAAGGCCGTAGACAATGGATGGAACCGCAGCGAGGTTCTGCACGTTGAGCTCGATGAGGCGGTTGAACCAATTTCGGTGGTCGGCGAACTCCTCAAGGTGCACGGCGGCCGCGACGCCGAGCGGGACCGTCATGACCGCCGTCGTGATGATCACCCATATGGAACCGAGGATGGCGGGGCGCGCACCGGCCTCGTCGGGCGACGACGCCGGGTACTCGGTGAACAGTCGCGTCGTGAACTGCGGCATGCCCTCGAGGACGATCGTGATGATGAGCGTGACGAGCACGCTGAACGCTACGACGAGTGAGAGCCAGAGCAGTATCAGGAAGAGCACCGGTCCCGGGCGGCGTTCGCCGCCGCGCCCCGTGAGCGGTCGGGTGCCGCGGATCGCGGACTGCAAGCTCGTCATCAGTAGGCCTCTCGGAAGCGTCGCACGAGGGCGATGCTGATCGCGTTGATCACCAAGGTGATGCAGAAGAGCAGTAGGCCGACGGCGAAGAGGGTGTCGTACTCGAGCGAGCCGACGCGGGAGTCGCCGAGCGCGGCGTTCGCGATGAAGCCCGTCATCGTCTGCCCTTGCTGCAGCGGGTCAGAGACCATCACCGCCTGGTTGCCGGCGGCGATGGCGACGATCATCGTCTCACCGACGGCGCGGGACACCCCGAGCACGACCGCGGCGATGATGCCCGAGAGGGCGGCCGGGAAGACGACGCGGACTGTGGTCTGCATGCGGTTCGCACCCAGCGCTGCAGAGCCCTGTCGGAGCGCCTGCGGCACGGCGGACATCGCGTCCTCCGAGATCGACGCGATGGTCGGGATGATCATGATGCCCATCACGAGGCCTGCGGCGAGGACGCTGAACGCGCCCGTCGGCAGCTGCAGCCATTCGCGCAGCACGGTGGCCTGTACGAACTGGAGCGCGAAGAAGCCATACACGACCGTCGGCACACCCGCGAGGATCTCGAGGAGCGGCTTGAGCACCTTGCGGAGCCTGGCGCTCGCGTACTCCGACAGCAGGATTGCGGCGCCCAGGCCGAGCGGTACCGCGACCACGAGCGAGATCACCGTGGTCCAGAGAGTGGCGGTCACGAGCGGCAGGACGCCGAATGACGAGTCCGCGAAGCGGGGCGCCCAGCGGTCGCCGAACAGGAAGTCCGTCAGGGGCACCTCGGCGAAGAAGCCGAGTGACGGCACGAGGAGGGCGACGACGATGCCGAGGGTCGTGACGACGGTGATGCCGGCTGCGACCCGCAGCGCCAGCCTGACCAGCGCTTCACCCGGTCGGCGACGGCCGCGCAGGGAGGGCGAGGCCGGGAGGCCCGGGTCCAGACCCGGGCCTCCCTTCCGTGCAGTGATGCTCGTCATGTGCGTCGCTCGCCTCAGCTGAGCGTGGCCAGCTCGTCCTGGGCGACCTGGACCTGCTCCTCGGTCAGCGGCACGAAGAGCGAAGCCTCGGCGATCTCGGCGTGGCTGTCGAGCGAGAAGTCGACGAAGGCGGCGACCTGCGGCTTCTCGGCGTACGAGGCGTTGTTCACGTAAATGAAGAGCTCGCGGCCCAGCGGCGTGTAGGTGCCGTCCTGCACCGTCTCGGTCGAGGGCATGACGCCATCGACTGCGACCGCGCGGATCGCGCCCTCGTTCTCCTCGACGTAGCTGAGGCCGAAGAAGCCAATCGCGCCGACGTCGCCGGAGACTCCCTGGACCGTGATGTTGTCGTCCTCGGAGGGGCTGTAGTCGGTGCGGATCGCGCCCTCCTCGCCGTTGACGGCGTCCGTGAAGTAGTCGAACGTGCCCGAGTCGGTACCGGCCCCGAAGAGGGTGAGCGGCTGGTCGGGGAACGACGGGTCGACCTGGTTCCAGTTCATGATCTCGCCCTCGGACTCCGGCGACCAGATCGTCTGTAGCTGCTCGACGGTCAGGTCCTGTGCCCAGTCGTTCTCGGGGTTGACGACGACCGAAAGGCCGTCGTTCGCGACCACGATCTCGGTGAACTCGATGCCGGCCGCAGCACAAGCCTCTGCCTCTTCGTCCTTGATGGCGCGCGATGCGTTCGAAATGTCAGTCTCTCCCGCACAGAACGCCTGGAAACCGCCACCGGTGCCGCTCGTGGCGACGGTGACGTTGACGTCGGGCTCCACGTCGCGGAACAGGTCCGCGGCAGCCTCGCTGAGCGGAGCGACGGTGGACGAGCCGTCGGCGACGACGGGGCCCGAGAGCACGCTGTCTCCGGCGGCCGACCCCGACGGGGACTGCGGAGCTGCCTGACCACCGCATGCGGTGAGCATCAGCGCTGCGGCGCCGATGGCGGCAGTCAGCACTGCCGACTTGGTGAAGGACTTGGTCACGATGTTCCTCTCGTGTGCGGGCCATGCCGCGGAATCGAAGCCGCGATGACCGCGACAGACACATAGAAGACCTTCTATGTGAACGACGAGTGAACGGGGGCTTGCCATAGATGGTCATCTATCAATCGCTTGTTGGCAACCCGGTCGTCGCAGACGAGACAATCAAGGCAAGCGGCCCGCCGAGAACCGCTCATGGGCAGGTCGTTCACCTGCGCTTCACCTGACTGCGGTACATATAGATGAGCGTCGAGCAGACGCTTCGCCGCGCTGAGGGTCAGCGCTCGACCGAAGGGACCCACGTTGTCCGAGAACCCCACCGTCCTGTTCGTCTGCGTGCACAACGCCGGCCGCTCCCAGATGGCTGCCGGATTCGCGGCGGCGCTCTCGAACGGCGCCGTCGAGGTGCTCTCCGCCGGCAGCGCGCCGAAGGAGCAGATCAACCCCGTCGCCATCGAGGCGATGGCTGAGGTCGGCATCGATATCGCCGGCAACACCCCTAAGGTGCTCACCGTCGACGCCGTCCGCGAATCCGACGCCGTGATCACCATGGGCTGTGGTGACGCCTGCCCTATCTTCCCCGGCAAGCGCTACGAGGACTGGGAGCTCGAGGACCCGGCCGGCAAGGACATCGAGACCGTTCGCCGCGTCCGGGACGACATCAGGGGCCGCGTCGAGCGCCTGCTCGCCGAACTCGTGCCCAGCGCGAGCTGAGGATGGACCAGCTCGACGTCGGCACACGCCGCGGCCTGCCCGGGATCACCTATCCCGAGCGCTTCCTGCACGCACTCACCGACGAGCTGAGCACGGACTTCCATGGCATCTTCGCGAGCGAGACGATCGAGCGCTATGTCCTCGAGTCGTACACCGCGCTCCTGCGCACGTCGGCAGTGAAGGCGCACCTCGTCACGCGGGTCACCCGGTTCGCGAAGGACCGGCTGCACGCCCTCGCTGAGGCGAAGGGCGCAATCCCGCAGGACCGCCCCAGCGTGCTGTTCGTGTGCGTGCAGAACGCAGGTCGCTCCCAGATGGCCGCCGCCATCGCCGCCGAGCGCTCGAGCGGACGCCTGGTCGTGCGCTCCGCGGGTTCGATGCCCGCGACCTCGCTGAACCCTGCCGTCGTCTCGGCCATGGCCGAGATCGGGCTCGACTTGACCGGAGAATTCCCGAAACCGCTGACCGACGACGTCGTGCGCGCCGCGGACGTCGTGGTGACGATGGGGTGCGGCGACGCGTGCCCCATCTACCCCGGCAAGCACTACGAGGACTGGCAGCTCGACGATCCCGAGCACGCGACGCCGGAGGACGTGCGACGCGTCCGCGACGAGATCACGGTCCACGTCGACCGCATGCTGGATCAGCTCGGCATCGCATCCGTCTGAGACCCACGCTGTGAGTCGCATCGCCCGACCGCCCGCATCGGCACGCCCATGACGGCGCCGCGGTCGATCGCCGTCATCGGCGGCGGTCAGTCTGCCCTCGCGGTCGGCTACTTCCTGGCGCGGCTGCGTCGCGATGCCGCCCAAGGGCGACGAGAGTCGGCCCCGGAGTTCGAGCTCCTCGAGAGCCGCCCCGAAGGAGGCGGCTCGTGGGCCGACATGTGGCCGAGCCTGCGCCTCTTCTCGCCCGCCGACTTCTCGTCGCTGCCGGGCATGCGCATGCCCCAGTCGCGCGAGGAAACCGCTTCAGCTCCCGAGGTGGTCGACTACCTCCGCGCGTATGCGCAGCGATACGAGCTGCCCGTCTCGCACGGCGAGGAGGTCTCCCAGATCCGACGGGGCGGCGACCACAGGTTCGAGATCGACGCCACCAGCGGCACGCGCCGCGCCGACGTGGTCGTCATGGCTACGGGCACCTGGGGCCGGCCGTTCGTGCCCTCCGTGCCAGGGATCGACGACTTCGGTGGCCGCCAGCTCCACACGCGCGACTACGCCGGGCCGGCCGAGTTCGAGGGTCTTCGCGTGTGCGTCGTCGGCGGAGGCAACAGCGGCGCGCAGATCGCGGCGGACCTCGAACCGTCCGCCGACGTGACCTGGGTCACCAGACGCATCCCGCGGTTCCTGCCGGACGAGGTCGGTGGACGCGAGCTGTTCGCCGCAGCGACGCAACAGGTGGAGGGACACAGCCGAGGCGTGGCGGATCTCGGCGACATCGTGGCGCTGCCGCCCGTGCGTGCCGCTCGAGGCCGCGGGCTGCGGGCGCGCTGGAATCTCGACAGGCTCATCCCCACGGGCGTGCGCTGGACGGACGGCTCCGAGACCCTCGTGGACGTCGTCATCTGGTGCACGGGCTTCCGGCCGGACCTCGCGCCGGCGCTGTCGCTCGAGCTCGACCGCGCCGGAGGCGCGCCCCAGGTGCGCAGCGACCTCATGACCGCGTCGGCCTCTGTCCCGGGTCTCTACTTCGTCGGCTACGGCGACTGGTGCGGCCCGGCATCCGCCACGCTGGTCGGCGTCGGGCGGATGGCACGCGCCACCGTCGCCGACATCGACTCGCATCATCGATAGAAGGGCACACCATGCACGTCGTCGCCATCGGAGGCAGTGACGCGGGCATCTCCGCGGCCTTGCGCGCACGCGAGCTCGACCCGTCCGTCGACGTCACCGTCGTCGTCGCCGACTCGTACCCGAACTTCTCCATCTGCGGGATCCCGTACTACATCTCCGGCGAGGTGCAGCCGTGGCAGTCACTTGCGCACCGCACGCTCGCAGACCTCGAGGCGACCGGGATGGACCTACGGCTGAACTCGCTCGCTACAGAGATCGACGTCACTAGACGACTCCTCGCCGTCCGCGACGAGCGAGGCCGCCGCTCCGAGGTGCGCTACGACGAGCTGATCGTCGGGACGGGCGCGCTTCCGGCGCACGCGGGCATCATTGGGCTCGACGCGCTCACGCCTGAGGACGGCGTGCACGTGATGCACTCCATGGGCGACACGTTCGCGCTCGAGCGATTCCTCGACGAGCGCGAACCCACGCGCGCGATCATCGTCGGCGCCGGGTATGTCGGCCTCGAGATGGCGGAGGCATTCACCATGCGCGGCCTGTCCGTCACGCAGATCCAGCGCGGCCCTCAAGTGCTCTCGACCCTGGACTCCGAGCTCGGCTCGATCGTGCGCACCGAGGTCGAGCGGCACGGCGTCGAGGTGCTCACCGACTCGACCGTCGTCGGCGTCGAGAAAACCGACGGCGGCGTGGTCGTCCGCGGCACTCGCCGCGGCGAGCCCTTCTCGCGCGCTGCTGACCTCGTGCTCGTGGTCGTCGGCGTCCGCCCCAACACCGAGCTGCTCGAACGCGCTGGCGCACGACTCGGCGCGGGGCGCGCCGTGGTCGTCGACCGCGCGATGCGCACCGGCCTGCCGAACGTGTGGGCCGCCGGCGACGGGGTCATCACCCATCATCGCCTGCTCGGCGAGACCTACCTGCCGCTCGGCACGACCAGCCACAAGCAGGGCAGAACCGCCGGCGAGAACGCAGTCGGTGGCGACGCCCGATTTGCCGGGAGCGTCGGCACGCAGGTCGTGAAGGTCTTCGACGTGGTCGCCGCCCGGACGGGTCTCCGCGACCATGAGGCCCGCGTCGTCGGCCTCACGCCCCGCACGGCCGCGGCGGTCGCCGATGACCACAAGCGCTACTACCCGGGTGCCCAGCCCATCAGCATCCGCATCACCGGCGACGAGCTCGACGGCCGCCTACTCGGAGCACAACTGGTGGGCAGGCTCGGCACGGAGACAGCGAAGCGCGTGGACACCTATGCCACCGCGTTGTTCGCAGGCCTGACCGTCGAGCAGATCGGCGAGCTCGACCTGTCCTACACACCACCGCTCGGATCACCCTGGGACGCCGTCCAGGTCGCGAGCCAGCAGTGGAGCCGCATCCGAACGAAGGAGCCGAACTCGTGACGACACCCACCGTCCTCTTCCTCTGCACGCACAACGCCGGACGATCGCAGCTCGGCGCAGCGCTGCTCGAGCTCCTCGCTGGCGAGCGCTACACAGCCGCCTCGGCCGGGTTCGCGCCCGCCGACACGGTAAACCCAGCGGTCGCAGCTGCCGTCGCCGAGCTCGGACTCGACATCACGGATCGCGTGCCGCGCAAGGTGACGGCTGAGGACGTCGAGCGCGCCGACGTCGTCGTCGCGATGAAACCGGGACTCAACATCCCCGGCACGCCCAAGCGACTCATCGAGTGGAGCTTCCCTGACCCGGATGCTTGGGATGTCGAACACGTTCGATCCCTTCGAGAGGCGGTCGCGGCAGCGGTCACCGAGGAGTTCGCCGACTGACCAAATACCGCCGAGGAGGGACACCGACGAAGGGGAGACCCCTTCGCCGCGGGTCAGGCTAGTGACCGGCGCCGAGGTTGCCGGTCAGGCGTGTCGGCATGTGGATGCTCAAGTCGTTGAGCCGGTGCGCCTCGACCCGCTTGTCGTCGAGGTCGTATCGGGAAGTGCGCGCTGACCGGGTCCCGTCACTCCGGCCGACCGGGGCGATGCGCACGATGCGGCCGCTGAGTTGGCGGAGGCGAGCGAGATGCAGCCGCACGTCACAGGTGCGGTCCGCCCCGACGCAAACTGCACTCCTCGGGGCGTGCTGTTCAGCAGCCACTCCGTCCGCAGCCTCAGACGAGTCCCTGCACACAGGTGCAACCACGAGTCAGTGCCGACATGCGGGTACGCGAAAAAACCCCCCAGACCCGTACAGGCCGCGAGCACCAGAACGCGAAGCGGCCGGAGCGCGTACCGCTTCCTACCCTCCCTCCCCCTACTCAGCAGACCGCGCACTGAGGCCGGCCGCCGCATGGACGGAAGCCGAGCGTCACCCGCTGGCCCATGGCTGTCAAGCGCGCACACATGGTCACTCGCGGCTATCTCGAAGCGTGGTCCAACGCCCGCAGGCAGGTGCATGTGTGGGACATGGAGCACAAGATCGACGGCGTGCGCGCTCTCGGCGACGCAACGGTCATTGGCCATGCGTATCGCACGTTCGTCGTGACGCACGATCTCGAGGGCGAGTACGGGAAGATCGAGAATGCGGCCGTCCCTGCTCTGGGCGCGCTCGCCACCGGCGGAGATCCGAATCGCGCGGGCAGAGCCGTGATCATCGCGTTCTTGGACATGCACGTTGAGCGAGGACGATACGCCGACCAGGCGAGCGTCACGCTTCCAGCGGCGACCGGCAACATGGACGGCTCGATCGAGCTCGTGGAGATGGGCCTTGGTGACCGACTGTCGCTGGCTGAGGCGCTGGACCGACAAGCTCCTCGACTCAGCGGCCTGCAGCTCGAGCGCAAGCGCTGGCACGTGATCGACTTTGGCACGGATCAGCCGATCACCGGTGACGGCTCCGTCCTCCCTTTCGGCGAGCGCGATCAGACTCGAACAGTGACGTTTCCGCTGTCACCGGCGAAGCTCTTGTGATCGGTGACAACGTGCTGGGGCGCAACGTGTCATTCAACTGGCTCGTGGCGCAGCGGTCGCATCGGTGGCTCGTGAGCCATGTCGACGGTCACATCGCTCGAGCGCTTCGCTTTCGGACTTCGTAGGCGCTATTGGCGACAGCTCGCCACAGCAGAAGCACTTGGCTCGATTCCTCTGGGCGCTGACGGGACGCGCCTGCGTATTAGCCCTGGACCCGGGCGCGAAGACCACGCCGCAACCAGCGCCAGGACGATGGACGACGAGACTGCAGAACAGCCTCGATGCGCGCGACGTCGGCTTTCGACTGCTTCAGCACGCGAGCGACGGTTCTGACGCCAGTGCGCTGTCCGGCGCCGCGAAGCGTCAAATCGATCGTGCGCACGTCCGACCTCGAAGCCGGCCAGAGCGTCGACCCAGCGACGACCACGATCAGAGTGCTGACCGCGATCACCATTTCTAGACCCGACGACACCGCCGCCG
The DNA here is from genome assembly GCF_030758955.1 of Agrococcus beijingensis. Lineage (NCBI taxonomy): Bacteria > Bacillati > Actinomycetota > Actinomycetes > Micrococcales > Microbacteriaceae > Agrococcus > Agrococcus beijingensis. The sequence continues at coordinate 2,076,046 of NZ_CP132360.1, forward strand.
CCAAGCTCCCGGCGGTCAGCGCCACTGGCATCCCCCAGATCGGTATCCGCTCGTCCAGCCCTCTCCCGGAGCTGTGTATCGACGACGCGATCCAGCACGCTCCCACGAGCAGGCAGGACGCAAGGACAAACACGGCGACGTCGCTGAGCCTGGGGGCAGCCATTGTGACGGCCCACTGAGCGACGACCGCGGCTGCGGATGCTGCCAGCACGTTCACGAGCAGAGCGGCCCACGTCGGTCCGGCCGCGGCCAGACCGAGTTGCTCCAAGCGTCGACGCGCCCAATCCATCGTGATCTTGGCCTCCACCAGTTGCTGCTCGGGGTCGAAGGTGGCCATGCGGCCGAGCATGACCGTCAGGGCAAGTGTCACGAACGCGGCCGGACCGACAACCAACAGGATGCTGGCGCGGCTCGGGGCGCTGACGGCGTACAGGGCGACAACGGCGAAGGCCGGCACGAAACTGGCAGTCACGGCCTCGGCGAGGAGAGCGAGCTTGCGCCTAGTCCGCGAGGCCCCGATGGGGTCGTCCACGAGCTGTTGGCCGACGATGAGGGCGTAAAAGCCGAGCAGTACGGGTATCAACACCCCGAAGATGAGTGCGATATGGCCCGCGACCGATTCGCCGGCCCGACGCGCCGCAACAATCAGCGCCATCGGGTCAGTGTCCGCACGAAGAAGCATCGAAGAGCTTGCCGCGATGGCGAGTGCAACGATGCTGAGCGCGAGCAACTCGGGAACGATCTCTTTAACCGACCTTCGCGTGTCAGGCGAAGCCGCCCCTGCTGCTCCAGGATGGTGAGGACGCGTGGACTTCTTGGGTCCAGCCGTAGTCGACTCGGCCGCCAAACCACTCCCCCTTGCCGACGAGCGCAGGGAGCGACTCGCCTGGGCAAGCGTAGATGCCGCCGTTGAGGTTAATGCGTCATCAGCCCTGACCAGCCGATCGAGCCGCCCGACGCAGTTATCCACAGGATCACGAAGCGACCTCGGGGAGATAGGTGTCAGATGAAGTTGGAGTTGGAGGTGTAGGTGCAGAGGGGGGCTGGAGGGGGACTCCTCTTCAGGCCTACGAGGCGCTGACTAAGCGGCTGGGGCCAGGGCTGACAGCACGCCCCGAGGCTCGAACTGACGGGCAAGCGCCTTCCCATCCATCGAGGGATGCGCCAGGATCTCGAGCATCCTCTGCTCAGACCAGCACTTCAGATCGTGCTTCTCGAAGTGCAGGCGATTCAGCTCATAGATGATCGCCGCCCGGATGGACGCAGATGCGACCTCCCCGTAAGCCTTGATCATCGACACCGAGAGGTGCTTCTGCTCCAGGACGCTGTCGTGGCGGAGGAACGAGCGGACCAGCACCTCCTCGCTGAGTTCGTCGATGACGATCCACCCGTGATCGCTCAGCTCGACGGCAGCGAGATTGACGTCGGCCTCGTCCCAGTCGCTGGCGAGACGGCAGATCCGGTTGGGCCTCCAGTCCAGCACCCCGGCGTAGGACAGGCCCGGGTTCGCGAGCAGCACGAGGTACAGGTGCTGCGCCGACGTGGAGAGAGAGCGCCAGCTCGGGTCCGAGAACAGCGACTGCTTGATCGCCGCGTACTTGCGCGCCATCAGACACCACCCCCCGCGAGCAGCACTGCGCCGCCGCGCGAGGCGAACCCGCCGACCAGGCCGCGGATCTGGCTCACGCCGCGTCCTGCATCTCGAAGGCGGCCTCGATGAACGCATGCAGATCGCTCTCCCTGAACATCCGACGACCCCCGATGAGCGCAGACCTGATCTGGCGGCTGTAGATCATCCACTCGAGCTGACGCCTCGACTTGCGCAGGCGCGCCGCGGCCTCCTCCATCGTCAGCAACACAGTGACCATGGCATCTCCAATCTCAGTTGACTTGAACGTGAAACCCAGTACAACACGCTATCGAGTTGATGTCAACTCGGAAACCCAGTACTGTGCGGATATGAGCATGGATCAGCAGATTGGCCGCAACCTCGCGCGTCTTCGAGGTGACATGACGCAGCAGGAGCTGGCGTCGAAGATGAAGGCCCTAGGACACAAGTGGTCTCAGTCGACCGTTTGGGCGGTCGAGAAGGGCGACCGCCCCCTCCGGCTCGCGGAGGCCACCTCACTCGGGTCCGCTCTCGGCGGCTTCCCGCTCGGCATGCTGCTCTGGGGCGACGGCGCCTCGCAGGTCCAACGCGAGATGCGTCGAGTCAGCGAGCTCTGGGACGACCTGAGGACCGCGTACGGTGCGTTCCGACGGGCACAGGAAGACCTCGCCTTGACCGCCGACCAAGTCGGCACCGATCAACTAGCTGAGCTGCATCCGGACGCGATCCGGGACTGGCTGGAGCAAGACGGCGCCAGGCTGGATGAGCTTCACCGCCAGGAGATCGAGATAGCGGCACTCCGGGAGGAGGTCGAGTCGGGTCCCATGCCGACCGAACCGATGGGGCCGTTTGTCACCTACTACTCGGAGCAGGAGAGCATCCGCGATGAGCGTCCAGAAGCGTCCTAACGGGGTTTGGCGCGCACGCTACCGCGACAGCGGAGGGAAGGAGCACGCGAAGCACTTTAAGCGCAAGATTGACGCCCAGGCGTGGCTGGATGAGGTGACCGCTTCTGTGGTCACGGGAACCTATGTCGACCCGGGACGCGCGCGCGTCACCGTGGAGGCGTTCTTCGCGGAGTGGTCGCAGCGTCAGGTCTGGGCTGACAACACCGTGACAGCGATGTCGCTGGCAGTCCGCACCTGCTCCTTCGCCTCGATCTCTATCGGAGACGTTCGTCGCTCCCACGTGGAGACGTGGGTGAAGCGCATGCAGGCCGATGGGCTCGCCGCTTCGACCATCCGCACACGAGTGGGCAACGTGCGCTCAGTGCTCCGCGGCGCGCTGCGGGATCGACTCATCTCTCATGACCCTTCGGATGGGGTGAAACTCCCGCGCATCCGTCGTGCCGAGCACGCGATGCGCATTCCTTCGCCCGACGAGGTGGGCGTTGTCCTTCACGCCGCACCGGAACACTTCCGCCTGTTCATCGCAGTGTGCGCCTTTGCCGGACTTCGCCTGGGCGAAGCCGCTGCGCTGCAGCTCGGCGACGTCCACTTCCTCAAGCGACAGCTTCACGTCGCCCGTCAGGTGCAGCGAGCGGTCTCGGGGCAGATCGCGCTCAGTGCTCCGAAGCACGGAAGCGAGCGCATCGTGTCCATCGCCGATGACCTCTCGACTATGATCGCTCGTCACGCGGATGAACTCGGCGTGCGGGGCCGGGAGCAGTGGCTCTTCACGGGCCCGAAGGGAGAGCCCCCGCATCAGAACACGGTCGGCTACTGGTGGCGCAAGACTCTGGAGCATGCCGGCGTAGAGCCGTTTCGCCTCCACGACCTCCGCCACTTCTACGCGTCAGGGCTCATAGCCTCCGGGTGCGATGTGGTGACGGTCCAGCGCGCTCTCGGGCACGCCAAGGCAACGACGACGCTCGACACCTATGGTCATCTTTGGCCGACGGCAGAGGACCGTACGAGGGCCGCCGCCGGCGAGCTGATGAGGGCCAGTCGTGGCCCCAGCCGGCTTCAAGCCGAGGGGGGACCTCGCCTCTGAGAACTCGCCCGAGGTTCCACGTTGAGTCCCCACGCTGACGGGGGTCGCACGTGCTGACAGGCACGCGGAACCACCAACTGAGCTTCCATGTGACCGAACGTTCACGGCGCCAGCGTTCCGGTGCCCGACGTCACGTCACGACGACCCGCCGACCTCGCTGTACGACGGCGTTACTCATTCAAGTCGAGTGCTGCCATATACGCGTCGATGTCGACCGCCCTCACTGTGCCCACACCTCTGAGGCGGTCGAATAGTCTTAACAGAAAGAAGATCAACGTCGTGTCTGCCTCGCTATACAGGATGCTTTCACTCCGATCGAGCGGAAGCTCGAACGAAAGCGCTTGCAAGGCACACCCGAGATCAACGCGGCGATCGTCCGTAAGCGACATCAGCGCTTCGGCCGCGGCACGGCCGTCTACTCCCGACCAGCCGCTCCTCGTGGTCAGCATGCCGCCGATGATATCGATCGGCGGCTTAGCAGCGAAGGTGCCGCCCGCATGAACGATCTCCACTGACGTCCGGTGCAATCGCCTGACACTTGCGATCTTCTCCGCGGCATAATCAAGCAGGGACTTATTGATTTCCTGCTTAACCTCGAAGACGGCGTAGACGGATTCAGCGGGAATGTAAAGGTCACCGCTAGAGGTCTCGGCGAAGAGGTACGTGTACTGCGGATCGTAGATTAGGACGTCGATCTGCTGACTCATCTGGCCGACTGAGTCGATTACAAATCCCTTCGAGACGCCATAACGGCCCGGCAGGAACTCGCGCAGCACACGAAGCCAGTTCGCTTCTGACTCCTCCCCGATGCTCGTTCCGTGATCGGTCAGCGCGGGGACAATCTCCATCGCAGCGAGCAGATGTCGCTGCTTACGCATGAAGGCTTTCCGGATCTCGATCTTCTCGGACAACGAGGGCTCCTCACACCTGGGCCGAGGCAAGAATGCGCCCCGCCATTGCCTCGACTGTACGCAGGTCTGGCCCGTCAACTGTTCCGAATGCCGCGCCGCACAGGATCGCGTCTCGCAGACGTCTTAGTTCCATGAGGTCGCGTGTGCCTGTGCGAGCCGACTGACGGTCGCTATGCGAAGACCCGCAGAGTGGCCCCCACCATCTCCCGCGTCGTTGCGCTCGTGCCGTTAGGCGGCGCAGCCGCCACGCGGGACGTCCGGACGTGCGGGCTTCGCATGGATCGGTGCCGTTACCGTTCGGCACAGCTAATGGACTCGCCGTTGGTGTACGTCGAGCTGCACCACCAGCGCTGAGTAGTGCCCCATAAAGTGGTGTAGCCGCTCGGTGGCTGGGACCTATCAAGTGAGACCTATGTCATGAACCCAGACACCTCACTCGCCACGCATGTGAAGCCCCGCCTCGAGCGGGGCTTCTGCGTTGCTGCGCGGGTGGTCGCTGCGACCGATGTCGCGACTCATCTGGCCACGCGGAACACGGACCCCTTCCACCGAATCCGACCCGGTGCACCAGGTCGCGATTGGTGGAACGGGTCTAGCGATCGGACCGGGAACCGCGCGGGCGGGCGACAGCCTAGGATCGGGGCATGGCAGATTCCTCGTTCGATGTGGTCAGCAAGGTCGACAAGATGGAGGCCGAGAACGCCGTCAACCAGGCGCGCAAGGAGGTCGAGCAGCGCTACGACTTCAAGGGCGTCGGCGCGGACGTCTCGTGGAGCGGCGAGAAGCTGCTGCTGAAGGCCTCCTCGGAGGAGCGCGTCAAGGCCGTGCTCGACGTGCTGCAGACGAAGTTCATCAAGCGCGGCATCGACCTGAAGATGCTCGACCAGGGCGAGCCCTACCCCTCGGGCAAGGAGTTCCGCATCGAGGTCGCCCTGAAGGACGGCATCTCGAGCGAGGACGCCAAGAAGGTCACCAAGCTCATCCGCGAGCAGGGCCCGAAGGCCGTCAAGACGCAGATCCAGGGCGACGAAGTGCGCGTCACCTCGAAGAGCCGCGACGACCTGCAGGAGACGATCCGGCTGCTGAAGGCCGGCGACTTCGAGATCGACCTCCAGTTCATCAACTTCCGCTGACGCGGTCCGTCAGCACTCGAGACCCCTGAGCCCGTGGAGCTGACCTTTTCGCAGTTCCTCGGCGGCGCCTACCTGGTCGTCGACATCGCGCTGCGCCTGCTCGCGCTCGCGGTCGTGCCCTCGAACCGGCGCCCTGCATCCGGCATCGCGTGGCTGCTGATCATCATGATCCAGCCCATCGCGGGCTGGATCGCCTTCGCGATGCTCGGCAACACCCGCCTGTCGAAGGGCCGCCGCGACAAGATGTCGGCGATCCAGGAGCTGATCGGCGAGAACACCCTCGACATCGACGACGCGACCGCGCGCGACCGTCCCGACTGGCTCGGCAGCATCATCGAGCTCAACCGCAGCCTGACCTCGATGCCGCACCTCGGCCGGGCACAGGCGATCATGTGGGGCGAGTTCGACGCGCAGCTCGAGGCGATGGCGCGGCGCATCGACGAGGCGCAGCACTACGTGCACGCGGAGTTCTACCTGATCGTGGCGAGCGAGCGCACGGAGGTCTTCTTCGCGGCGCTCGAGCGGGCCCGTGCCCGCGGCGTGACCGTGCGGGTGCTGGTCGACCACCTCACCAGCGCGCGCTACCCGCGCCGCCGCGAGACGATCGCGCGGCTCGAGGGCATGGGTGCGGAGTGGCGCGACATGCTGCCGCTGCGGCCGTGGCGCGGCCAGTGGCAGCGACCCGACCTGCGCAACCACCGCAAGCTGATCATCATCGACGGCACCGTCGGCTTCACCGGCTCGCTGAACCTGATCGACCCGTCGTATCTGCTGCGCAGCAACATCCGCCGCGGCCTGCAGTGGCGCGACTCCTGGGTCGAGCTCGTCGGCCCGCCCGTCACCCCGCTCGGCGTGCTCTTCTGGTCGGACTGGTGGGCCGAGACCAACGAGCTGGTGGAGCTCGCGGTCGAGCCCCAGAACGTCGAGGGCGACCTCAACGCATCCGTCATCCCCTCCGGCCCCGGCTTCGAGGGCGAGATCAACCTGCGCGTCTTCCTCGAGCTGGTGCACGCCGCCGAGGAGCGCATCACGATCGTCAGCCCCTACTTCGTGCCCGACGAGGCGATGCGCTACGCCATCACGTCGGCGGCGCTGCGCGGCGTCGAGGTCGAGCTGTTCGCGAGCGAGATCGGCGACCAGTTCTGGACCTACCACGCGCAGCGCTCGTACTACGAGGAGCTGCTGCGGGCGGGCGTGAAGATCACCCTCTTCGCGAAGCCGACGGTGCTGCACTCGAAGTTCATGACCTTCGACGACCACGTGTCGATCATCGGCTCGTCGAACATCGACATGCGCTCGTTCGCCCTGAACTTCGAGGTGTCGATGCTCATCGAGGGCGCGTCGTTCGTGACGCAGCTGCAGGGCACGGCGGATGCGTACCGGTTGCAGTCGACGGAGCTCACGCTCGACGCGTGGTTGGCTCGGCCGCGCATCACCCAGCTGTTCGACAACGTCGCCCGACTCACGTCGGCGCTGCAGTAGCGCCGCTCCGTCTGCTCGCTCGGGTCAGGCGAGCAGCATCGTCAGCGCCACCGCCAGCGCGAACACGATGACGACGACGCGCAGCAGCCAGCTCGGCACGCGGCGCGAGAGCCAGCCGCCCGCGAGCCCGCCGATGAGCGAGCAGCCGAGCATGATCGCGACGATGCCCCAGTGCACCAGTGGCGAGAACGCCAGGATGATGGCGCCGGTGCCGTTGATGACGCCGGCCATGACGTTCTTCAGCGCGTTGTGGTGCTGCAGCGAGTCGTGGATCAGCAGGCCCAGCATCGCCAGCATCATCACGCCGATGCCGGCGCCGAAGTAGGAGCCGTAGACGCCGATCAGCACGAATGCCGCCTTCGCGCCCCAGCCGCCGGTGGAGCCGGTGTCGAAGGCGTCGTCGGCCGAGCGTCCGAGCCGCTTCGCGACCAGCGGCTGCGCGGCGAACAGCGCCGCCGCGGCCAGCACCAGCCAGGGCACGATCGCGGTGAAGGCGTCGGAGGGCGTGAGCAGCAGCGCGACCGCGCCCACCGCACCGCCGATCGCCGCGAACGGCGCGTTCGCCACGAAGCGACGACGCTGCCGGCGCAGCTCCTCGCGGTAGCTGACCGCGCCGCCGATGGTGCCCAGCAGCAGGCCGATCGACGACGTCATGTTGGCCGCCAGCGGGCTCATGCCGGCGGCCAGCATGGCCGGGAAGGTGATGAGCGTGCCGCCGCCGGCCGCCGCGTTGATCGCGCCTGCGCCGATGGCGGCAAGCCCGATCAGCAGGTAGCCGGAGAGCTCCACCTCAGCGTTCGTCGCGCGAGATCGCGATCATCTCGTCGCGCGGCACGACCTTGATGCGCTCGCGGCCGTGCGGCTCGCCGAGGGCCTTCTCGTGGTCGTCGAGGCGGATCCAGCCGGCGATGTCGGTCCAGGCGACGCCGCGCTCGCGCAGCAGCGACGGCACCGCATCCGCGTCGTAGTCCTCCGGCTCCCACCAGGAGTGCTCGTCGCCGAGCAGCTGCTCGATGGTCTCCTTCGCGTCGGACTTCGTGTGGCCGATGAGGCCCACGGGACCGCGCTTGATCCAGCCGGTCGCATACATGCCGGGCATCGGCCGCGAGCCGTCGTGCACGCGGCCGGCGATGTTCGGCACCACGCCGCGGCGCTCGTCGAACGGCACCTCCGGCAGCGGCGACGAGAAGTAGCCCACCGCGCGGTAGACGGCCTGCACGGGGATCTCGCGGAACTCGCCGGTGCGCTCCAGCCCGTCGGGCGTCGGGCGTGTGCGCTCGACCCGCAGCGCCTCGACCTTCCCGTCGCCCAGCACCGCGTCGGGCTTCGACCAGAAGTGCAGGTGCAGCCGGCGCGACGCCTGCCCCACCTCGCGCTGGCGCCACTGGTCGAGCACGCGCGAGATCACCAGGATCTGCTTGTTCTGCTTCTGGGTCTCCTCGTCGGGGTCGACGCCGAAGTCCTCGTCGTGCAGGATCATGTCGACGTCGCGCAGCTCGCCCAGCTCGCGCAGCTCGAGCGGGGTGAACTTCACGCCCAGCGGGCCTCGGCGGCCGATCACGTGCACGTCCGTGACGGGCGATGCCTCGAGGCCGGCGACGACGTTGGCGGGCACCTCGGTGGGCATGAGGTCGGCCGGGTGCTTCACCAGCATGCGGGCGACGTCGAGCGCGACGTTGCCGTTGCCGATGACCGCGATCTCCTTCGCCTCGAGCGGCCACTCGCGCGGCACGTCGGGGTGGCCGTCGAACCAGGAGACGAAGTCGGCGGCGCCGTAGGAGCCCGGCAGGTCGATGCCGGGGATGTCGAGCGGGGCGTCCTTCGTGGCGCCGGTCGCGAAGATCACGCCGTGGTAGAGCCGCTCGAGGTCGGCGAGCGCGATGTCGTGGCCGAAGCGCACGTTGCCGAACAGCCGCACGACGCCCGACTCGAGCACCTCCCGCAGCGCCGCGATGATGCCCTTGATGCGCGGGTGGTCGGGCGCGACGCCGTAGCGCACGAGCCCGTAGGGCGCGGGCAGCTGCTCGAACAGGTCGATGAGCACCTCGCGGCCCGACGTCGCGGCCGACTTCTTGAGGATGTCGGCGGCATAGATGCCGGCGGGGCCGGCGCCGACCACGGCGATGCGGAGCGGTGCGCTCACGGTTCTCCTTGCGATGCGAGGGCGGCGCGGCCGCCCGGTCCTGCGGATGTCAGCGGGTGCGCGAGACGACCTTCTCGGCGAAGGCCTCGAGCGCCTGGCGCACGGTGCCCGCCGGCAGCGGCTCGAGCGCGGCGAGCGCCTCGCGCTGCCAGCGCTCGGCCTCGGCCATCGTCTCGTCGACCACCGGGTGCTCGGCGAGCTCGGCGACCGCGGCCGCCAGGTCGGCGTCGGAGGTCGGGGCCTCGAGCCGCGCGAGCAGCGACCGCGCGGCGTGGTCGTCGCGGCGGCCGAGCAGCAGCACGGGCAGCGTCGCGACGCCGGCGCGCACGTCGTTGCCCTGGTCCTTGCCGGTCTGCGGGTCGGCCGAGAGGTCGATCACGTCGTCGACGAGCTGGAAGGCGACGCCGATGCGCTCGCCGAAGGCGCGCAGCGCCGTGCGGTGCGCAGCGTCGGCGCCGGCGACGAGCGCGCCGCACTCGGCGGCCGCGGCGATCAGCGAGCCGGTCTTGTCGGCGAGCACCTGCAGGTAGTGCTCGACCGGGTCGGCGTCGCCAGGGCCGAGCGTCTCGTGCAACTGGCCGAGGCAGAGCCGCTCGAAGGTGCGCGCCTGCAGCTCGGCGACCTCGGCGCCCAGCGGCGCGGCGATGCGGCCGGCCCGGGCGAAGAGCAGGTCGCCGGCCAGGATCGCCACGGAGTTGCTCCAGGCGACGTGCGCCGAGGGCACCCCGCGTCGGGTCTCCGCCTCGTCCATGACGTCGTCGTGGTAGAGGCTCGCGACGTGCGTGATCTCCACCAGCTCGGCAGCCGAGAGCACGTCATCGCTGATGCCGTCGCCGAGGTGCGCGGTGAGCAGCAGCAGCAGCGGTCGTGCCCGCTTGCCGCCGGCCTCGAGCAGGTAGCGCGTCACCGCATCCGCCACCGGGTCGGCGATCTGCAGGTGCGCGCCGAGCCGCTGCTCGACGACCTCGAGCCCCTGCTCGACGGCGTCGATCATGCGCGCAGCAGCGGGCGGTGCGAAGCGCGGCCCCCGAAGACCGAAGGTCTCGGCGATGGTGGCCATCAGGCGTCCTGCTCCCCCGCATCGGCGTGCTTCGCGAGGCGCAGGGCGCCCGTCTGCTCGCTGGGCTTGCGACCGCGGTGCAGGGCGACCACGCCCATCGTCAGGTTGCGGTGGGCGACGCGCGTGAAGCCGGCGCCGCGGATCCACTGCGAGAGCGCCTGCTGGTCGGGCCACGAGCGGATCGACTCGACCAGGTAGCGGTAGGCCTCGGGGTTGCTGCTGGCGAGCTTGGCCATGCCGGGCAGCATCGTGCCCAGGTAGAGCTCGTAGCCCTTGCGCACGACGTTGACGGGCGGCTGCGAGAACTCGCAGATGACGAGGCGCCCCTGCGGCTTCAGCACTCGGTAGAACTCGCTGAGCGCGGCGCGCGGATGCTGCACGTTGCGCAGCCCGAACGAGATCGTGACCGCGTCGAACAGGTCGTCGTCGAACGGCAGCTCCTCGGCGGAGCCGTGCACGAACTCGATGTCGGGGTGCCGCTCGCGGCCCACCTCGAGCATGCCCTGGCTGATGTCGAGCGCGGTCACGAGCGCGCCCGCCTTCGCCATCGGCGCGGCGGAGGCGCCGGTGCCCGCGGCGACGTCGAGGATCCGCTCGCCCGGCTGCGGCCGCACGGCGCGCTGCATGTGGATGCGCCAGAGCTTGTCGTTGCCGCCCGAGAGCAGCGAGTTCAGCAGGTCGTAGCGCTTGGCGGTCGCGTCGAACATGCCCGCGACCTCTTCCGGGTCCTTCTGCATGTCTGCTCGGCTCACACAGCCCATCCTAGGCGAGCCGGCTCGCGCCTCCCTCGGCCTCCGCTCAGGTCGCGCGGCGGCGTAGGGTGGCAGGCATGCCAGGCCTTCGGGTGCGCACCAAGCGCGCGGAGCCCGGACGCCTGCTGGAGCACGCAGACCCGCGCGCCCCCCTCGCGATCCGGCGCGGCGCCGACGGCATCGTCGGCCGGGGCGTGGCCATGCGGCTCGAGTTCCACGGCCCCCACCGCTTCACCGATGCGGCGGATGCGTGGCGTGCGATCGCGCGCGACGCGCACGTCGACGACGCGGTCGCCGTGCCCGGGACGGGCCTCGTCGCGTTCGGCGCGTTCGCCTTCGCCGACGACTCGGCCGCGACCAGCGTGCTGATCGTGCCGAAGATGGTGGTGGGACGCCGCGGCGACGACGAGTGGGTCACGTGGATCGGCGACGAGGGCCGCCTGCACCCGACCGCGATCGACGAGGTGCGCGTCGAGCTGACCGACGGCGCGATCGACGGCGAGCGATACCGGGCGATCGTGCGCGAGGCGACCGAGCGCATCCGCGCCGGTGATGCCGAGAAGATCGTCGTGGCGCGCGACCGGATCGGCGAGCTGCCGTCCGACGGCGACGTGCGCTCGGTGGCGGTCGGCCTCGTGCAGCGCTACCCGGATGCCGTGACGTATGCGGTCGACGGCGTGATCGGCGCGAGCCCGGAGACCCTGGTCGCCGCCGACCGCGGCCACTTCTTCTCGCGCGTGCTCGCCGGCACCGCCTCGCGCGGTGCCACGCCGGCGCGCGACGCCGAGATCGCCGAGGCGCTCGCCTCGGGCGACAAGGACCTGCGCGAGCACCGCTTCGCCGCCGACTCGGCGATGGAGGTGCTGCGCGAGCTGGCGCCGGACGCGCGGGCGTCGGAGCCGTTCCCGCTGCGCCTGCCCAACCTCTGGCACCTGGCGACCGACATCACCGGCACGCTCGAGCAGCACCGCTCGACGCTCGACGTGCTCGCCCGCCTGCACCCGACGGCGGCGGTGGCGGGCACGCCGCGGGCGGCGTCGCTGGCGATCATCGGCGAGCTCGAGGGCATCGACCGCGGCCGCTACGCCGGGCCGGTCGGCTGGATCGACGGCGATGGCGGCGGCGAGTGGGTGATCGCGCTGCGCGGCGCCGAGATCGCCGCCGACGGGCAGATCCGGGCGTTCGCGGGCGCCGGCATCGTCGCGGGCTCCGACCCGGCGGCGGAGCTCGCGGAGACCGCCGTGAAGCTGCGCCCCATCACCGACGCGCTGGCCGACCCGCTGCCGTAGCGGGGCGCGAGCGCGAGCGCGAGAGCAGCTACTCCTTCGCGGCCTTCGCCTTCTTCTTGTCCTTCTTGGCCCGCTTCTCCTTGGCCTTCGCCTTCTCCTTGGCCTCGGCCTCCGCGTCCTCGGGCTGCGGCACGCCGCCCAGGGCGATCAGCTTCGCGCGCTCGACGGCGACGTCGAAGTCGGCCTCCGGCCACTGCGGGTCGATCGCCTCGAGCGCCTCGACCAGCAGCTCCTGCACCGCCAGCCGCGCGAACCACTTGCGGTCGGCGGGCACCACGTGCCAGGGAGCCGCAGCGCGGGCGGTGCGGTTGATGGCGATCTGGTACGCCTCCATGTAGTCGGGGAAGCGGGTGCGCTCCTCGACGTCGTTGGGGTTGTACTTCCAGTGCTTGTCGGGGCGGTCGAGCCGCTCGAGCAGCCGTGCGCCCTGCTCCTCGAACGAGACGTGCAGCATCACCTTGATCACGGTGATGCCCCGCTCGCTGAGCCCGCGCTCGAACTCGACGATCTTGCCGTAGCGCTCCTGGATCACGTCGGGCTCCGAGAACCCGCGCACGCGGTGGATCAGCACGTCCTCGTAGTGCGAGCGGTCGAAGACGGCGATCTGACCCGGCTCGGGCAGCGCCGGCTCGAAGCGCCACAGGAAGTCGTGCCGCTTCTCGGCATCCGAGGGCGCCTTGAACGAGGTGATCCTCACCCCCTGCGGGTCGACCTGGCCGAGCACGTGGCGCATGATGCCGCCCTTGCCGGAGGTGTCCATGCCCTGCACGACGAGCAGCACCGAGCGCTCCTCGCCGGCCTTGCTGGCGGCGAACAGGCGCTCCTGGAGCTGCGAGAGGTGGCCGGCACCGGCGGCGAGCGCCTCGACGCCGGCGAGCTTGTCGCCCTCGAACCCGGGCGTGGATCGCGGATCCACCTGGTCGAGGCGGACGGAGCGGGTGATGCGCAGCGCATCGGTGATGGCGGTCATGCGCTGACACTAGTGGTCAGCGCCGGGGCGAAGCCCCGATCAGCGCCCCGGCAGCTTCGGCGCGGGCGGGGGCGTCTCCTTGGTGCGCGGCCGCATGCCCGGAGAGACGGCGCGCCCCAGCCGCGGCGGCGGCAGCGGATCGATCTTGTTCGACATCAGCTTCGAGACCCAGGCGAGCTTCGGGTCGGGGTCGACGAGCAGCGTCTTCACCGCGAGCGTCGCCGGCAGCGCCATGAGCGCGCCGATCGGGCCGAGCGCGAACGCCCACACCAGCAGCGACAGGAACGAGGTCGCCGGCGTGACGCCCACCGCGTCGCCGGCCACCTTCGGCTGGATCAGCGACTGCATCACGAAGTTGATGACGCTGAAGAGGATCGCCGTCAGCAGCGCGTTCACCGGGCCGTTGGCGAGCAGCGCCATGAGCGTCGGCGGCACCACGCCGATCACGAAGCCGATGTTGGGGATGTAGTTGGTCACGAAGGCGAACACGGCCCACACCAGGGCGAGGGGCACGCCGAGAGCCGTCAGGGCGACGAGGTCGAGGGCCGAGACGATCAGGCCGAACAGGGTCGTGACCACCCAGTAGCGCTGCACCCCGGCGGCGAAGCGGTCGACGCCGCGCACGATGCCGGGGTTCGTGATCGCGATGCGCTGCATGCGCTCGGGCAGGTACATCGAATCCCAGGCGAGGAAGAAGACCACCACGAACAGGGTCGCGAGGAAGGCGAGCACGACGCCGGCGTCAGAGGCGATCGCCCCGATGGCGCTGGCGATCGCGCTCGGGCTGAAGGCGTTCTGCAGCTGCTGCAGCGCCTCGTCCTGCGAGACGCCGAGGCTCTCGAGCCATACGAGCGTCTGCTGGTAGAGCGCGTTGAACTCGGCCGAGTAGCCGGGCAGCTCGGCGACGAGCGACTGCACCGACCAGTAGATCGACCAGAAGAGGGCGACGAGGAAGGCGTAGACCGTCAGCAGCAACGCGAGCGCGGCGACGATGCGCGGGGCGCCGGCGCGCAGCAGCGCCTGCTGCAGCGGCATCACCGCGAGCACCAGGTTGAAGCCCAGGAAGATCGGCGCGACGAACGAGGCGACCTGGTTCACGAGGATCAGCGACGCGATCACGGCGATCACCGACAGCAGGATGATGAGGGTGCGCGGCAGCGCCCAGCGCGGCTGGGCCGGCTCGTGCACGTGCTCGACAGCGGGCAGCTCGGCCTTGCGGCGCTGCCACGGCCAGCGCATCAGCGGCCCGCCTCGTCGACGCGGGCGGGCGAGACGGCACCGGTGCGGCCCGTGAAGCCCTCCATGCCCTCGTTGACGCCCAACGCATCCGCCACCCAGTCGGCCACTCGCACCGGCAGCACCTTGATGGCCGGCACCAGTCGCACGAGCGGCGGCAGCGCGAGCAGCGTGCGGCGGGAGTCGATCGCGCCGAGGATCTGCGTCGCGACGGTCGCCTGCGACAGGATCGGCAGCAGTGATGGGGCCTTGGTGGTGACGCCGGCGAACATGCCGGTGTCGATGTAGAACGGCGCCACCGTGAGCGTCGTGATCGGCGACCGCTCCTTGCGCAGCTCGGCCCGCAGCGACTCCATGAAGCCGACGGCCGCGAACTTGCTGGCGGCGTAGTCGGTCTGGCCGGCGACGCCGATGAAGCCCGCCGCGCTGGCGACGGTGACGATGCGGCCGCGGCCGGCGTCGCGCATCGCGGGCAGCAGGGCTCGCGTGACGAGGATCGGCGCGATCGCGTTGACCCGCATGGTGAGCTCGATCTGCGCGGTGCTCAGCTGCGTGAGCGGCCTGCCCGAGACGACGCCCGCGTTGTTCACGAGCACGTCGACCGGACCGAGCATGAGCGTCTCGGCGGCGGCCAGCTCGATCGCGTCGGCATCGGCGAGGTCGACGACGACCACGGTGGCGCGGCCACCGGTGGCGTGCACCTCGGTCGCGACCGCGCGCGCTGCGGCCTCGTCGCTATCCCACAGCATCACGCGCGCGCCCTTGCGGGCCGCGCCGAGCGCGACCAGGCGGCCGATGCCGCTGGCGCCGCCGGTGATGACGATCGTCGATCCGGCGTGCAGCATCGAGGCGGCCTCGCCCGAGCGATCAGAGCTGCTGCGCATCGGCGTCTCCTTCCAGCACTGCCTCGATGATGCCCGGTGTCGACTGCGAGAGCGCCCGACGCAGCCCTGCCCGATCCGTGACGCGATCGTATGGCCAGCCGTACGCCGCCGCGAGGTGCTCGAGGCTCACGTCGTGCGGCGTGCGCTGCACGCGGGCGAAATCGTCGGGGTCGGCAGTGCCCGCGACCTCGAGCAGCTCGAAGAGGCTGCCGCCGTTGTCGTTGCCGACGATGATCTGCAGGCGCGGGCGCTCCTCGCCCGGCGGCACGTGCAGGCCGCCCGCGTCGTGCAGCAGCGCGAGGTCGCCGATCAGCAGCCGGGTGAGGCCGCCGGTGGCGTCGCGCTCATGGGCGATGGCGATGCCGGATGCGGTGCTGACGGTGCCGTCGATGCCCGCGAGACCGCGGTTGGCGTGGGCGCGCACCGCCTTGGGGCTCGCGAACGCGTCGAGCTCGCGGATGAGGCGCGAGGCCGCCACCATCAGCCGGTCGTGCGGCCAGGTGCGCTCCCACACCTGCGTCACGAGGTCGCGGCGCGAGAGGCGTGTGCGGCCCTCGGCGAGCTCGGCCCTCGCGTAGTCGGCGCGGCTGAGGCCCGAGTCGGGGGCCCGCTCGGCATCGCGCTCGGCGGCGAGCGCGCGGCCCGCGCCCACCCAGCGGTCGATCCAGCCTCGGTCGGCCTCGTCGGCCTCCTCGACCTCGATGCGGCCCGCGAGCACCGTCGAGACGCCGGTGCCGCGCACGTTGTCGAGGCCGGCGCGGCCGAGCACCACCACCTCGACGTCGGGGCGGCGGATGAGGCCGGTCACCGCGCGCGAGAGGGTCGGGTGGCCCATCACCACCACCCGGCGCACGTCGGCGCCGAGCCGGCCGATGACGTCGCGGCCGTGCTGCACGAGCACGGGGCCGAAGCGGGCGCCGGAGGTCGGCTCGGCGATCAGCGGCGCGCCGATCGCCTCGGCGACGTCGACCGCTGCCGCGCCCGCGTCGGCGCCGGCGAGCACCACGGTGCCGGGCGCGGGCCGCAGCACCGAGGTGGGCATCGGCGGGCGGCCGACGCGCTCGACCGGCACCGGCACCGCGGGCTCGCCGCCCGAGAGCGGGTCGCGGAAGGCGACGTTCAGCTGCACCGGGCCGGGCTCGGTGTGCGCGTCGTCGCGCCATCCGAGGGCGGCTGCCACGGCGGCGACCGCGTCGCCCTCGGGGTCGAGCAGCGCATCCGCCCCCACGTCGACGACGACGCGCGCCGCCTCGCCGAAGATGCCCGGCTGGCGGGTGGTCTGGTTGGAGCGGATGCCCTGCAGCTCTGCCGGGCGATCGGCGGTGATCGCGATGAGCGGCACGTCGCTGTGGTGCGCCTCGAGCATCGCCGGGTGCAGGTTGGCGAGGGCGGTGCCGCTGGTGACGACGATGGCCGCCGGCTGGCGCGTCTCGCGCGCCAGGCCGAGCGCGAGGAAGGCGGCGGAGCGCTCGTCGATGCGCACGTGCAGGCTCAGCGCGCCGGCGCGCGCCATCCGCGCCGCTGCCAGCGCGATCGCCTGCGAGCGCGAACCCGGGCAGACGACGATATCGGCGACCCCTGCGGCGGCGAGGGCGGCGACCAGTCGATCGGCGTATGCGGCGGCCGGAAGGGCCTCAGGCACGCGCGCCGTCGCCGTCGTCGGGCGAGCGGCGGCCAGACCCGTCGACATCATCAGCGGCGGCGTCGGCGTCGGGGTCGACCTCGATGACGGGCGTGCTG
Source organism: Agrococcus beijingensis (assembly GCF_030758955.1). Lineage (NCBI taxonomy): Bacteria > Bacillati > Actinomycetota > Actinomycetes > Micrococcales > Microbacteriaceae > Agrococcus > Agrococcus beijingensis. The sequence continues at coordinate 2,093,247 of NZ_CP132360.1, forward strand.
GGCGGGCTGGGGGTGCCGGGCGTGCCCGGCACGGTCGGCGCCAGGGGGTCGGAGACCGGAGGCACGGGGGTCGGCCGGTCGGCGTCCTCGGCGTCGAGCGCCGCGAGCTGCTGCTCGAGCTCGGCGATGCGGCGGTCGGCCTCGGCGTCGGTCACGTCGCTCGAGCGGCCGAAGGCGGGGTCGTCGTCGGGCGCCATCGGGCGCGCGTCGGAGCGCGGCCCCTTGCCCCACGCGAGCCACGCGATCGGCCCGATCACGGGCAGCACGACGATCAGGACGACCCACAGCACCCGGTTCAGGCGGCGGATGCGCCGATCGTCGGTGACCGTGAGGTCGACCAGCGCATACACCGTGACCACAAGGGCCAGGATCCCGCCGATGATTGCCCACCTCATGCCCCCAGCGTAGGCCCGTTCGCTGTGTGCGCTCATAGGATTGAGCCATGGGACCTTCGATGCGCTACCTCGTCGTGCGCGCGGCACTGTTCGTCGTGCCGTTCGCTCTGCTGATGATCGCGCAGGTGCCGTGGCCGCTGTCGCTCCTGATCGCGCTGGCCTTCGCCTTCGCCGCGTCGATCGTCTTCTTCCCGAAGCTGCGCGAGGAGGCTGCCGCAGACCTGCGTCGGATGCGTGACGGCCGCAAGCGCGATGGCGTCGGTCCCGATGACGCCGACGTCGAGGACGGGGTGCTCGACGAGCCCGCGACGCCGGTGCGCGATGCCGATGGTGCCGCCGACAGCGCGACCGATGGCGCGACCGAGCCGCAGACCCGGGCGACCCGCGACGGCGACGACCCGGACGCATCCGCCCGACCGTAGGTCAAGCGCACGCCTCCCAGTCGCGCTCGGTCGGCGGGGTGCTGCCGCGCGGGATCGGCGCGCTGCACAGCCAGTCGATGCCGCCCGCGGCGCCCACCGCCGCGCGGACGCCCACCTCGAGCTGCGTCGGCCCCGACGTGCCGTCCTGCAGCACGCGCACCGGCACGTCGAAGTCGACCGCGCTGTCGGGCGCGAGGCTCGAGGTGGTCTGGTCACCCAGACCGAGCAGCGCCGGGGAGGGCAGCCCGCACGAGCCGCTCGCCTGGCAGGCCACGGCGTGCGACAGGGCCAGCGCCCTGACCTGCTCGACCAAGCCGTCTGGCACGCTCCAGCGCGCCGGGTTGCTGAACTGCGCCGTGCTCGGGTCGCCGTCGATGACGACGGTCGCCGCCTCGACGTTCGCGACGCCGTGGTCGAACGCCTCGACGCGGTACATGCCCGGGTACAGCGGCGTGGCCTCGCCGCCGGCGACCTCGGCGCCCAGCTGACGCGGCAGCGCCCCGAGCCCGGCGGCGTCGAGCAGCACCGGCTCGGCCACGGTGGTCGTCAGGCGCCAGGATCCGCCCTCGCGCACCGCATCGAGCTGCCGCTCCACGCGTCGCTGCCCGGTGCGGAAGTCGACGACCACGGTGGCGGTGTCGCCGTCGAGCTCGACCGCCTCGACGCCGAACGCCGGGAGGCGAGCCGCTGCGGCGAGCGCCGCGGCGGTGAGCAGCGGTGCCGGGCCGTCGACGGGCACCAGCGCGGTCGCGGCATCGCCGCGGCCGTCGGCGATCGCCCCGAGGTAGTCGACGGCGACGGCGGTGAGCGCCTCGGTCGCGGCCGCTTCGGCCTGGCGCTCCACTGCCTGCACGATCGCCGCCGTGGCGCCGCCGATCACGGCGAGCCCCACCAGGACGCCGCCGACCATCATCCGGCGGCGGGCCGCCGTGCGCGGTGCGGCCGGGGCTGGGTCTGGTTCAGCAGCCGCAGGCTCGTTCGCCGCTGGAAGCGATGCGTCGGCGCGCTGTCGGGCCTCCGGCCGTTGCGGCGGCATCTCGAACTCCGGCATCCCCGACGACACGCCTCCATCATCGCCCAGGGAAGAGGCTCAGGCGCACGCCCCCAGCAGCGCGCCGGGGGGCACCGCGCACGAGCCGGCCGACTGGCAGGCGGTGGCGTGCGACAGCGCGCGCTCCGGAGCGCCATCGAGGACGTCGGTCGGAGCACTCCACGCAACGGTCCACCCAAGCGATTGGAAGTCGACGGTCGTGCGGGGGTCGCCGTCAACCACGAGCGTGACCGGGCTGATCTGCACGAACCCGTGCTCGATCGCCTCGGTGCGGTACATGCCGGGGTAGAGCAGCGTGCCGCCATCGCGGCCGATCTCCATGTCGAGCAGCCTCGGGAGCGGACCGATGACAGACTCCTCGAGCACGACGCGCTCGGCGAGGCTGGTCGTCAGCCGCCACGTGCCGTCCTGGCGCACGGCGTCGAGCCGCCGCTCGACGCGGCGCTGCCCGCTGCGGAAGTCGACGACCACGGTCGCGCTGTCGCCGTCGAGCTCGACCGCCTCGACGCCGCACTCCTGGATGCGAGCCGCTGCGGCGCGCGCCGCGTCGGTGAGCAGCCGTGCCGGGCCGTCGACGGGCACCATCGCGGTCGCGGCATCGCCGCGGCCCTCCGCGATCGCCCCGAGGTAGTCGACCGCGACGGCGGTCAGCGCCTCGGTCGCCGCGTCGTCGACCGCGCGCTGCACGCCCTGGACGATCGCCGCCGTCGAGCCGCCGACGATCGCGAGCGCCGCGAGGACGGCGCCGACGATGAGCCGGCGGCGAGCGACTCCGTGCCCGGAGCCCTCCCGGGGGAGGTCTTCCTCGTCCCGCTCGTCAGCAGGCGCTGCAGGCTCTGCCTCGACCGTGCGCGCAGGGCTCGCCGCTGTGCCCGGCTGCTCGGGCGGCATCTCGAACTCCGGCATCGATGTCGGCACGCATCCATCATCGCCCAGTCCGCTGTGGCGGTGCCGCGCGGCTCGCTCAGGCGGCGGGCACGAACCCGGCCGGGCCGCCCCAGATGGCGACCGCGAGGCCGACGCCGTAGAGCAGCGCGGTCGCGCCGGTGAGCCCGAGCGCGGTGATGAGGTCGCGCGGCGAGCGCGCCATCACGACGATCACCATCGCGGGACCCGCCAGCAGCAGCACGGCGAAGACGACGAAGCCGTAGGCGAGCGCGTACGAGAAGACCCAGAGGATGACGAACGGCACGAGCATCAGCGCGACGTAGAGCGCCTTCGAGGGGCCGCGGCCGATCAGGGTCGCCAGGCTGCGCTTGCCGGCGGCGCGGTCGGTGTCGATGTCGCGCAGGTTGTTGCACACCATCAGCGCAGCCGAGATGCAGCCGATCGCGACACCCAGCGCGATGGCGTCCTCGGTGACGCGACCGATGATCGCGTAGACGGTGCCGCAGACGGCGACGGGCCCGAAGAAGAGGAACGCCATCAGCTCGCCGAGCGCGTAGTACCCGTAGGGACGCTTGCCGCCGGTGTAGCCCCAGGCGGCGAGCAGGCACACGACGCCGACGAGCAGCAGCAACCAGCGGCCGCTCAGCAGCACGACCACCAGCCCCGCGAGCGCACCCGCGGCCAGGAAGCCGATCGCGACATTGCGCACCGCCTTCGGCGCCGCCTTGCCGGCACCGACGAGGCGGCCGGGGCCGACGCGCACCGCGTCCGTGCCCTTCACGCCGTCGGAGTAGTCGTTGGCGTAGTTCACGCCGATCTGCATGCAGATGGCGAGCGCCAGGCAGGCGAGCGCGATGCCGAGGTGGTAGCCCTCGGCGTTGAACGCCGCGGCGGTGCCGAGCACGACGGGCGCGATCGCCATGCCGAGCGTGCGGGGGCGGGAGGCAGCGATCCAGTCGCGCCAGGTCGCGGGGCTCGGCGCGGTGCCGTCGTGCTGGGCGCGCTTGGCCGGGTTGCCGGAACGAGGAGAGGACATCACCTCGATGGTAGTCAGCCGGCGCGGCCCTCCTAGCCGAAGAGGCCTCGGCGGCGCTCCTGCGTGCGGCTCGCCACGAGGCGACCCAGGCGCTTGCGGTCGGGCTTGCCGGAAGGCGTGGTCGGCATCACCGACACCGTCACCAGGTGGTTGGGGCGGGCCGGCTTGCCGAGCGCGTTGCCGACCGCCGCGCGGATCTCGGCCAGCGACGGCTTCAGCGTCGTGACGACCGCCGGCACCTCGCCCCACTCGGGGTGCGGGGCGGCGACGACCACCGCATCCGCCGCGAAGGTCTGCACCACGTGCTCGACCGCGGCGAGCGAGATCTTGATGCCGCCCGAGTTGATGACGTCGTCGATGCGGCCAGAGACCTGCAGCGTGCCGCCGATCAGGCTGCCGGCGTCGCCGGTCTTGTACCAGCGGGTGCCGGAGCCGTCGGTGACGAAGCGCTTCTCGGTGAGCGCGGCGTCCTCATAGCCGTCGGCGAGCTGCGGAGCCGCGATCTCGATCTGATCGGTGAGGCGGATCTTCACGTCGCGCAGCGGCTGGCCATCCCACACGCAGCCGCCGACCGTCTCGGTCGCGCCGTAGGTGCGGGTGATGCGCCAGCCGAGCCGTGCGGCGCGCTCGATGAGGCCGAACGGCGCGCGCTGGCCGCCGAGCAGGATGCGGTCGAGGCGCGCGATCGGCCCGATGAACGAGCGGTCGAGCGCGGCCGCGTCGACCAGCCGGGCGAGCTGGGTCGGCACCAGCGAGGTGTACTTGCGGTCGTGCTCGAGGCTCTGCACCGCCTCGACGAAGGCCTCGGCCGTGAAGGCGCCCTCGGTGCGCACGAGCGGGGCGCCCGAGACCTCGTTGCGCCAGACCACGTTCTTGCCGGCGATGTAGTGCTCCGGCAGCGCCAGCACCCACTGACCGGCGCCGCCGAGCCGCTCGATGGCCGCGTCAGTGGACGCGGCGATCGCCTCGTCGGAGATGATGACGCGCTTGGGCACGCCGCTCGATCCGCTCGTCTCGACGACGATGCCCATGGTCACACCTCCGTTCGCGTCGGGATCCTGCTCGTTCAGTACTGCCAGGGGAAGGGCGACCAGTCGGGTTCGCGCTTCTCGAGGAAGGAGTCGCGCCCCTCGACCGCCTCGTCGGTGCCGTAGGCGAGGCGGGTGGCCTCGCCGGCGAAGATCTGCTGCCCGACCAGGCCGTCGTCGACGGCGTTGAAGGCGAACTTGAGCATGCGGATCGCGGTGGGGCTCTTCGTCAGGATCTCGCGCGCCCAGTCGAGGGCGGTCGCCTCGAGCTGCTCATGGGGCACGGATGCGTTGATCGCGCCCGCCTGGAGCGCCCGGTCGGCGTCGTACTCACGAGCGAGGAAGAAGACCTCGCGCGCGAACTTCTGCCCCGTCTGGCGGGCCATGTACGCCGAGCCGTACCCGGCGTCGAACGACCCGACATCCGCATCGGTCTGCTTGAAGCGCGCATGCTCGCGGCTCGCGATCGTGAGGTCGCAGACCACGTGCAGCGAATGGCCGCCGCCCGCCGCCCAGCCGGGCACGACCGCGATGACGACCTTGGGCATGAAGCGGATCAGGCGCTGCACCTCGAGGATGTGCAGGCGGCCGCTCCTCGCCGGGTCGATGGTGCCGGCCGTCTCGCCCTCGGCGTACCGGTAGCCGTCGCGGCCGCGGATGCGCTGGTCGCCGCCGGAGCAGAACGCCCAGCCGCCGTCCTTGGTGCTGGGCCCGTTGCCGGTGAGGAGCACGACGCCGATGCGACTGTCCTGCCGCACCTCGTCGAGCGCGCGGTAGAGCTCGTCGACCGTGTGCGGGCGGAAGGCGTTGCGCACCTCGGGGCGGTCGAAGGCGACGCGGGCGATGCGCCCGTCGCGCGAGCGGTGCACCGTGATGTCGTCGTAGCCCGGCTCGGCGTCGGCCCACTCTGCGGCGTCGAAGAGGGGCGAGATGGTCACCCGACCACCCTAGCCATCGGAGCGCCCCGATTCTGGGTGCCGGATCCTGGGTGTCAGGGCTCGCAGGTCGAGGTCGGGCCGCCGAGCACGCCCGGCTGGCCGCACTCCCAGCGCAGGGGCTCGTCGCGGTCGTCGAGCACGGCGCGCAGCTGCATCTGGAAGAACGGCTGCGCCGGGGCGTCGAGCGCCGTGAAGCCCACGATCAGGTCGATGGTGCGCGCCACCGGATCCGACGCCGTCAGCGTCACCCGGTCGACGAAGCGGAGCCGCGATCCGGACGGCACGAGGCAGCCCGGACGCTCCCGGCACGACTCGATCGCAGCCTCGGCGAGCTCCGTGGCGCGCTCCGCCACCGCAGGCACGACCGTCACGGTCACCTCGGGAGCGGTCGGCGTGCGCGGGTCGCCGTCGACCGCGAAGACGTCGCCGCCGACGACCAGCACCGGCCCCGCTGCCGCGTCGAAGGTGTAGACGCCGGGGTACAGCATGACCGGCAGGAAGCCGCCCAGCCGCACGCCCGCGACCGTCGCGCGGAGCGAGTTGCCGGGCTCGCGGGCGTCGACGACCTCGGCGAGCGAGGTGCGCAGCTGCCACGCGTCGTCGACCCGCTCGGCCTGCAGCGTGCGATAGACGTCGACGCCGTAGACCCGGTAGTGCACCTCCGCGGTGCCGCGGTCGCCCTCGACGTGCACCACCTCGACCTGCGGCACCTCGATCGTCCGCGCGGCGCGGAGCACCTCGGGCGGCGCCGCGTAGGCGAGGCCGCGGATCGGCACCATCTCGGTCGCGGCGCGCGAGTCGCCGGCCGCGATCGCGTCGACGTAGGCGAGCGCCGCCGCCCGCAGCTCCTGCGCGGCGGTGTCGGCACCCGCGCGCTCGGCCGCGACGAGCGCGCCCGGCACACCGATCCCGGCGACCAGGCCCAGCACCGCTGCGGCGGCGAGGTGCGTCCACCTGAGCCGCCGCCGGCCTCCGTGCTCGGTCGGGTCGAACCCGTCGGGCTCGAGCACCGCCGGGTCGGGAGGCACGATCTCCACCGGCCGCCGCGCCTGCTGGGCCTCCGAGCGCATCGACGCCGCAGTCGACTCCGGCGGTGGCATCACGAACTCCGGAGAGCCGGTCGACATGGCGACATTCTCCCGCCGGCGCGGCCTTCCGGCCAGTGTCCTCTTGCCGACAGTCCGGCGCCAGCTGCGCGCATCAGCCGAGCGCCGGGCAGGGCGTGAGCGCTCCCTCGTACTCCCCCGGGCGCCCGCACTCCCACCGGGTCGGCACGCCCTCGGCGTCGTAGTGCATCCGCACCTGCATCTCGACCGCCGGGCCGCGCACCCCCGACGTCAGCGGCACCACCAGCTGCACCGTGCCCGCGGCCCCGTCGTGCCACAGCACGTAGGCGCCCTGGTTCGCGTCGAGGCCGTCGGTCGACTGCAGCGGGCAGTCGGGGGCTGCGACGCACTCGACCGCCGCCCGGAACGCCATCTCGCCGGCAGCGGTCGCCAGCGCCGGCTCCAGCGACATCGTGGGGAAGATCTCGACCGCGGTGCGGGGATCCCCGTCGACGGTGAAGCGCTCGCCGGCGGTGCGGAGCACCGGCCCGGACGTCTCGTCGAGCGTGTAGCCGCCGGGGTAGAGGAGGAGGCGATCGATCAGCGGCGTGCCGGCGATCATCGCCACATCGCCCTGCTGGCTCGCGAAGACGCTCACGGGCTCGGCCAGCGAGGTGACCAGCCGCCAGGCGCCGTCGACGCGCTCCGCGTCGAGCAGGATGCGCGTGCTGCCGCGACCGGTGCGGAACGAGATCGCGACGCTCGCCGCGTCGCCGTCGACCTGCACCTGCCAGGTCTTCACGCCCTCGATCGGCGCTGCGGCGGCGAGCACCGCGTCCGGCGCGACCTCGTCGCCCGCCGACCCCGGCGGCACCATCGCCGTCGCGTCGGCGGCTCGGCCCTCGACGATCGCCCGCATGTAGTCGTCGGCGAGGGCGCGCACGGCATCGACCTCCCCGGCCGCCGCGGCGCGCTCGAGGCCCTGCACCGTCGCGGGGATGCCCGCGCCCAGCAGCGCGCCGACGAGCCCGGCGACCAGCAGGTGCCGCCACACGAGCCTCGGTCGCTGCGCGACCCGGTCGTCGGATGCTTCGGGCTCGGCCGTCAGGTCGGTCGCGTCGCTGGCGGGGCGGGGCGGGGCCTGCACGTGCGGCGCAGTGCCCGGATGCCGCTGCGCAGTGCCCGGATGCCGCTGCGCGGTGCCGGGATGCTGCTGCGCCGTGCGATCGAGAGCGGCACTGGTCGGCGCCCGCTCCCCGGCAGGCATCTCGAACTCCGGCATCGCCGTCGACACGACACCATCTTGGCCCTTCCGCGGCGCGTTGGCGCCTGCGGAGATCCGTCGTCGGTGCGCCCGCCCGGCCAGCTCAGTCGATGGTGGGGCACGGCGCGAGCTCGACCTCGTAGGAGCCGGGCAGGCCGCATTCCCACCGCGTCGGCGTGCCCGCGTCGTCGTAGTACATCCGCATCTGCAGATCCAGGTACTGGGCGGCCGCGCCGTCGTTCGCCATCATCTGCACCGACAGCTCTGCGAAGCCGAGGCTCTCGTCGCGGCGATGCACCCACACGTTGTTGGCCGAGCCCGTCAGCTGCGCGCCAGGAGGCACGCGGCACTGCGGGGTGCCGGCGCACGCCTCGACCGAGCGCAGCGCTATCTCGACCGCCTGATCCTGCACGCGAGGCACCAGCATGATGCTCGTGTAGACCTCCACCGGCGAGCTCGGGTCGCCGTCGACCACGAACGGCTCGCCGCTGGTCATGAACAGCGGCCCCGCGGCCTCGTCGACCGTGTAGCGGCCGGGATACAGGTGCGTGCGCCGGTCGACCAGCGGCGTGCCGGCCACCGTGGGCTCCTGGCCGGGCTGATTCGCGTAGACCACCACCGGCTCGGCGAGCGAGGTCGTCAGGCGCCACCCGGCGTCGGAGCGCTCGGCCTCGAGCGTCAGCGTCCTGTCGCGACCCGCGGCGCGATATTCCACCGAGACGGTCGCCAGGTCGCCGTCGATGTGCACCTGGCGCGTCTCGATCTCGGCCGTCGGCCGCGCCGACGCCAGCACCGCGTCGGGCGCCGCCACGGCGCGCGCCCCGTCGAGCGGCACGATCGCGGTCGCGTCGTCGGCGCGCCCCTCGGCGATCGCCGTCAGGTAGTCGGTCGCGAGCGCCCGCAGCCCTTCGACCTCGGCGGCGGCGACTGCCCGGTCGACCACCTGGAAGGTGGCCGGCACCGCGGCACCGATGACCGCGCCGATCAGGCCCGCGACCAGCAGGTGGCGCATGCCGAGGCGCCGACGTGCCGGCAAGGGTTCGTCGGATGCGTCGGGCTCGGTCGTCAGGTCGTTCGCGTCGAGCGGGGCCGGGCCGCCGTCGCGCACCGGCGGCGCGCCGAGCGGGTGCCGTGCCGCGCCGTCGGCTGCGCGCGCGGGCAGCGTCTCCGGCGCAGCGGCAGGCATCTCGAACTCGGGCATCGGCGTCGACACGAGTCCATCTTGGCCCGTGCGGCCGCCGGAAGCACCCCGCGGGAGCGAATCGTCCACCGCCGTGTCCAGCGGGTGCGCCCCGGCCTCGTCGACGAACGGTCAGAGCGGTGCCGAGGCGTCCGCTCAGGCCCGACGCATCCGCTCAGACCCGACGCGTCAGATCGGCCCGACGCGTCAGATCGGCCCGACGCGTCAGATCGGTGCCGAGAGCGCTCCGAGGAAGCCCCAGCCGAACCAGCTCGCCGCGCCGAAGAGCACGAGGAACCCGAGACCCAGGGCGCTGCCGAAGACGCCCGCTCGTCGCCCATCCGCCTTGGTCGCGGCCATGCAGCCGACGACGACGCCGACCAGCCCGACGATCACCGCGGTCGCCAGCACCGCGATCACGATCGGCAGCTCGCCCGGGCGCGGAGCGAACAGATAGCTGAACTGCTGCACGAGCGAGAGCACCTGCAGCACGAGCGCCGCCCCGAGCAGCCAGATCGACAGCGCACCCAGGAACGCGGCGCGGCGGTCGTGCACGACACGGCGCGCGGGCCGTTCGACTGCAGCGGCTTCGTCGAGGAGATCTTGGAGCATCGGTCGATGCTACGAGCGCGACCGAGCGCGGCACGGAAGGCGCGCGGACGCATCCGTCACGGGCCGCAGGGCCGCGGCTCGTCGCCCGCCAGCGCGCAGCGCATGCCCTCGAAGGTGCTCAGCGACGGGTTCATGAAGCCGACGATCTCGAGCGACGTGCCCACCTCGCCCGAGGCGACCGGCACCTGCACCGCCACCTCACCGGCCTGGCCGATGCGCGGCACGACGATCGGGTCGGGCAGCTCGGCATCGATGCCGGCCGGCAGGGCGCAGGTGCGCGCCGCGCTGCACTCCGCCACGAAGGCGCGGCCGGCGGCGGCCAGCTCGGCGATCGCCGCGGCCGACAGGGTCGGCTCCAGGTCGATCGCCACCTGCGAGCGCGGATCGCCGTCGACGTCGACCGTCGTGCCCGCCATGCTCACCAGCGGCGTCTCGATCGGCTCGACCCTGTGGCGCCCCGGCAGCAGCAGCAGCGAGCGGGTGGCCGGAACCACGCCGATCGCGTCGACCTGCACCGGCACCGAGAGCGTGCTGCGCACCGGCACCACCTCGCCGAGCGTGCGCTGCATGCGCCAGGCGCCGTCGGCGAAGACCGCGTCGATGCGCCGCAGCACCGTGCGGTCGGCCACCGCGTAGGAGACGCTCACCTGCGCCGTGCCGTCGCCCAGCTCGACACCGGTGATGCGGGGGCTGTGCAGCCTGCCCTCGGCGGCGATCGAGCTCGGCAGTGCCGCGGCCCGCTCGGCGGAGGAGAGCAGCGATGCCTCGGCGACCGCGTCGTCGCCCGCCGCGATCGACTGCAGGTACGCGCCGACCGCGTCGCGCGCCGCCTGCTCGGAGCGCGGACCGCCCTGCGCCGCGAGCGCCTGCACGCCCAGCGTGCCCGCGACCCCCACCAGCAGCGCGATCAGCGCGACGGCGACGTACGAGCGCCATGACGGCCGCGCACGATCCGCGTCGACCCAGCCCTCATAGGGCATCTGGAACTCGGGCGCCGTCGCCATGCACCCAAGGATGCCACCGCATCCGCCCCGCTCCTTCCGGACTACTGGAGCAGCCCGAGCGCGAACCCGATGATGAGGAAGACGACCGGGTTCGAGATGACCAGCATCGCGCCCGTGATCGCCGCCATCGTGACGTTCGCGGTGCCGCGCTTCGCGAACGCGGTGATCGCGAAGGCCAGGCCCAGCAGCGTGAAGACGCCCCAGACGGGCAGCATCCAGACGACCAGGCCGTCGAGGTCGACGTAGGCGATGCCCATGCACAGCAGCAGCATCGCGCCGCACAGCACGGCCGCGACCAGCGCGAGGATGCCCCACGTCGGATTGCGGCGGCGGTCGCGCGCCTGGCGCGTCTCGATCACCCAGGGCAGCTCGGTCACCCGACGATTGTGGCAGGCGTGCGAGCATGGGCGCGTGGACCTCGCCTACGAGCGGCTCGCTGACCGCATGCACGTCGTGTCGCTGCCGCTGACCACGAGGTTCCGCGGCGTCTCGCACCGCGAGATCGCACTGTTCTCGGGGCCGGCGGGCTGGGGCGAGTGGAGCCCCTTCCTGGAGTACGAGCCGGTCGAGGCCGCGCGCTGGCTGCGGGCCGCACTCGAGGACGCCGAGCTCGAGCGCCCGACGCCGGTGCGGGATCGGGTGCCGGTGAACGCGACGCTGCCGGCCGTCGCGCCGGCCTCGGTCGCCGGCGTGCTCGCGCGCTACGACGGCTGCCGCACCGTGAAGGTGAAGGTGGCCGAGCGCGGGCAGCTGCTCGCCGACGACGTCGCGCGGGTCGCCGAGGTGCGGTCGCTGCTGCCCGACGTGCGGATCCGCGTCGACGCGAACGGCGGCTGGACGGTCGACGAGGCCGAGACCGCCGTGCGGGCGCTCGAGCGCTTCGACCTCGAGTACGTCGAGCAGCCGTGCGCGACGGTGCCCGAGCTGGCCGAGCTGCGCATGCGCGTGCACCGGCTCGCGATCCCGATCGCCGCCGACGAGTCGGTGCGCAAGGCCGACGACCCGCTGCTGGTCGCCCGCGCGGGCGCCGCCGACCTGCTGGTCGTGAAGGCGCAGCCGCTCGGCGGCGTGCGCGCGGCGCTCGCGATCGTCGCCGAGGCCGGGCTGCCCGCGGTGGTCTCGTCAGCGCTCGACTCGTCGGTCGGGCTGTCGCTGGGCGCCGCCCTCGCCGCCGCGCTGCCGTCGCTGCCCTACGACTGCGGGCTCGGCACCGGGGCGCTGCTGGCCGCCGATGTCGCCGAGCCGCTCGTGCCGGTCGGCGGCTCGATCCCGGTCGCGCGCGTCACGCCCGACCCCGAGCTGCTGCGTCGCCACGCGGCCTCCCCCGAGCGCACCGCGCACTGGCGCGCCCGTCTGGCCGCCGCCCTCCCCCACCTCTGACCTCAACGTGCCAGGTGCGGGGCAGGCGCGAATATCGCGTCATCGCAGCACCTGGCACGTTGAGTTGAGGGGTCAGAGGCCGCTGTAGGCGTGCAGGCCCTTGAAGAAGAGGTTCACGACCGTGAAGTTGAAGATCACGGCGGCGAAGCCGACCAGCTGCAGCCACGCCGAGCGGGTGCCGCGCCAGCCGCGCGTCGCCCGCGCGTGGATGTAGCCCGCGTAGATCACCCAGATGACGAAGGTCCAGACCTCCTTGGTGTCCCACCCCCAGTAGCGGCCCCACGCGTGCTCGGCCCAGACGGCGCCGGCGATGAGCGTGAAGGTCCAGGCGATGAAGCCGATCACGCCGACGCGGTAGGCGAGGTCTTCGAGCTGCACGGTCGAAGGCACCGAGCGCAGGAACGCGTTCGAGCGCCGCTCCTTGATGAGCTGCAGGATGCTGAGGCCCGACCCGAGCGCGAACAGCCCCGTGCCGAGCGTCGCCACGAACACGTGGATCACCAGCCACGGCGACTGCAGCCCGGGCTGCAGGGGCGCGATGCTGACATAGAAGTTGACGGTCGCGGCGCCGAGGAAGACGGTCGCGAGACCCGTGATGAAGACGCCCAGGAAGTTCATGTCGCGCCACAGCCGCGACACCAGGAAGACGCCCACGATCATCGCGACACCGGTCAGCGCGAACTCGTACATGTTCGCCCACGGCACCCGCTCGGCCGCGATGCCGCGCAGCACCACGCCCACGACGTGGAGCGCCCAGGCGAGCACGGTCAGCGCGAAGCCGATGCGGGCCCCGCGTCCGGGCGGCGCGACGACGGATGCGTCCGCCCGCTCGGGCGCATCGGTGACGGCGGGTGCACCGACGGGAGCGCCGGCGCCCACCAGCTCGCGCGCGGCCGCCGGCACGGCCTTCGCCGCCGAGCGGCGCGCCACGTCGACCGCGTAGGCGATGAACGCGATCGTGTAGACCGCCATCGCCGAGTAGACCAGCAGCAGCGAGTAGGAGTCGAGTTCGGGGGGAGTCACCTGTCGATCGTACTCTCGCGCTCGTTCGCGCCCATAGCCGGCCGGTGCTCCGCGGGCGCGTCGTCAGCGTCACTCGCGGTGCCCGCCGCGGCACCAGCGGCGGCCGCCGCATCGCTCGTCGCGGCACCGTCAGCGCCCGACCCCGCGCCGCCGCGCGCCTCGGCGACCCGCGTCGCGAGGTCGTCGACCGCGCGCTCGAGCGCGGGGTCCTCGCCGCGCGCGAGGCCCGCGAGCTCGAGCCGCCCGCCGGCGACCGCCTTCACCCACATGCGCCGGCGCGGGATCAGCAGCGACGCCAGCAGCGACAGGAACAGCACGATCGTGATCCACAGCACCGGCGTCTGCGTGTAGTCGAGATGCACCTCGATGACGCCGTAGCGGCGCACGTCCTCGAAGGTGATCGTGCCCAGCCCGCCGGGGATCTCGATGCTGTCGCCGACGAACATCGTGAGCGATTCCGCGCCGGAGTCGCCCCCGGCGATCTGCGTCATCTCGTCGGTCTCGAGCGCGTACACCGAGCGCGGGATGCCCGCGTCGAGGCCGAGGTCGCCGGTGAACGCCTGCAGCGACAGCACCGGGTTGGCGAGGTCGGGGTAGGCCGACGCGAGCGCCCCCGTCTCGAGCGCCGCAGCCGTCGGGTAGAAGAAGCCGCGCAGGCCGACCTGCTCATCGAGGCCGTCTGGCAGCTTGATCACGCCGAGGCTCGTGTACAGGTCGTCCTGCGCGAGGAACGGCGTGTACTCGTCGTAGACGACCTGCCCTGCCGCGTCGCGCACCGAGATGCGCGGGGCGTAGCCGTTCGAGATCAGGTAGAGGTCGGAGCCGGCGACGCGCAGCGGCTGGTTGACCTTGATCTGCGCCGGCCGCTGCTGACCGTCCTCGGTGACGGTGACGGACGCCGTGAAGTCGATGGGCGTGCCGGCGGCCTGCGGGTTCTCGGTCTCGTAGACCACATCGAGGTCGTCGAGCTGCACCGCGAAGGGCGCGACGGTCGCGTCGTCGAACCACTGCCCCGCCGAGAACGAGTCGTAGCTCGACAGCGTGTTCGCGAACCCGCGCCCCTCGACCACCAGCCGCTGCCCGTTGTAGCCGAAGCCCGAGCCGAGCCCGATGACGAGCAGCAGCGCCAGCATCGAGATGTGGAACAGCAGGTTGCCGGTCTCGCGCAGGTAGCCGCGCTCGGCCGAGATCGAGTCGCCGTAGCGGGTGGTGCGGTAGCCCAGCCGCCGCAGCACGCCGTTCGCGGCATCGAGGTCGGATGCGTCGCCGGCGACGGTCTGGAACCCCACGAGCCGAGACAGGCGCGCCGGGGTGCGCGGCGGGAGCGCCCGCATGGCGCGCCAGTGGTGGACGAGGCGCGGGATGACGCATCCGACCAGTGACGTGAACAGCAGCAGGTAGATCGCCGAGAACCAGGGGCTCGAGTAGACGTCGTGGAGCGAGAGCGCGTCGTAGAGCCACACGAGCTCGGGGTTGTCGGCGCGCACCTGGATGACGCCGTTGGGGTCGGAGGAGTTCTGCGGCACGAGGCTGCCGGGGATCGCCGCGACGGCGAGCAGCAGCAGCAGCACGATGGCGGTGCGCATCGAGGTGAGCTGCCGCCACATGAAGCGCGCCCAGCCGCGCACGCCGAGGATGGGCCCGTTGCCGGAGCCCTCCGGCGAGTGCGACTCGATGTGGTCGCTCGGCCGCAGCGGGTCGGCGTCAGATGATCGTGACAAAGGAGGCGATCCAACCCTGGAGCGACTGCATGATGGCGTTCCATGCACCGGTGACCATCAGCACGCCGATGGCGATGAGCATCGCGCCGCCGGCGATGTTGATGGCGCGGATGTGGCGGCGCATCCACGCGACGGCCCCGCCGGCCCAGCCGAGGCCGAGCGCGATGAGCAGGAAGGGGATGCCGAGGCCGAGCGCGTAGGCGAGTCCGAGCACGGCGCCCTGGCCTGCCGAGCCGGTGGTGACGGTGAGCGCGCTGATGGCGGCGAGCGTGGGGCCCGAGCAGGGGGTCCAGCCGAGCGCGAACACGACGCCGACGACGGGCGCGGTCCACATGCCGCCCGACTTGACCTGCTGCGGCTTCCAGATGCGCTGCATGAACGAGAACTGGCCGACGAACACGAGCCCCAGCACGATCAGCAGGCCGCCGAGGATGCGCACCAGCAGGTCGCTGTACTGCAGCAGGAACGAGCTGATGCCGCCGACCAGCGCGCTGCCGAGCACGAACACGAGCGTGAACCCGGCGATGAAGAGCCCGACGCCCGCGATCATGCGGCGACGGCTGCCGTCGGGGCCGACGAGCGAGCCGACGAGTCCCAGGTAGCCGGGCACGAGCGGCAGGATGCACGGGCTCGCGAACGAGATGAGACCGGCGAGCAGCGCGATCGGCACCGACACGAGCAGCTGGCCGCTGAGCACCGCGCCGGCCGGGTCGAACCCGGCCGCGGCGGTCGACGAGATGGCGGATGCGGTCGGCAGCAGGGCAGTGATCACCGCTCCAGCTCCTCCCGCAGCAGCGTGGCGAGGATCGAGGTGTCGGTCACGGCGCCGGAGACGCGCGCGGCGACACGGCCCTCCTTGTCGAGGACGATCGTCGAGGGCACCGCGTTCGGGGCGACGATGCCGGTGAAGGCGAGCTGCGCCTGCGCGGTCTCATCGTCGAGCAGCGACGGGTACTCGATCGAAAACTGCTCCTCGAAGGCGTTCGCCTGGGCGGCGCCGTCGCGGGTGTTCACGCCCAGGAAGTCGACCTCGTCGCCGAACTCGGCGTACAGCTCGGCGAGCACCGGCGCCTCGATCCGGCAGGGCGGGCAGGCGGCGTACCAGAAGTTCACCAGCGTCACGCCGTCGAGGTCGGCGGAGTCGAACTCCCCGCCGTCGGCGAGCGGCCCGGCGAAGGCGCCGGGCGCCTGGCGCGCTTCGGGGGCGATCTCGGTGATGATGCCGTCGCCCGAGATGTAGCCGGCGTCGCCGACCTGCCCGGCGATGCCGTCGGTGCTGGAGCAGCCCACGAGCGCGAGCGCAGCGAGTGCGGCCGCCACCAGACGCATCCGCCCGCCGCTCTTGAGGCCGCGCATCAGACTGCTCCCGCGTCGATGGCGGCGACCGAGGCCGCCGGCTCGACGTAGTCGATCTCGGTGAAGCGGCCGTCGACGCGCGCGAACGAGGTGATCGACGAGAGCTGGCAGCGGCGCTTGCGCGGGTCGTGCCAGAGTCGCTTGCCGGCCAGGTGCAGGTGCGCCATCCAGATCGGCGACTGGTGGCTGACCATCACGATGTCGCCGTCGTCGCCCGACTCGTCGAGCTCGTCCCAGGCGTCCTCCATCGCGGCGACCATGCGCTGCGCGATCGCCTGGTAGGGCTCGCCCCAGGAGGGGCGGAACGGGTCGCGCAGCAGCGGCCAGGACGAGGGGTGCCGCAGCGCGCCGCTCGCCTCGAAGGTCTTGCCCTCGAACGAGTTGGTGGGCTCGATGATGCGGTGCTCGGTGCGGATGTCGAGGTCGAACGCGTCGGCGAAGGGCTGCGCCGACTGCCGGGCCCGCTCGAGCGGGCGGGCCGCGAGCCGCACGACCTGGCGGGCGATCGAGCCGGAGGCGAGGTGGTCGGCGGCGAGCTGCGCCATGCGGGCGCCGCGCTCCGAGAGCACGAAGCCGGGCATGCGGCCGTAGAGCACGCGTCCCGGGTTGTCGACCTCGCCATGGCGCACGAGATGGAGGCGGCGAGCAGGCATGGGGACCATCGTACCTGCGTCCGCCATTGGCCGAGGATGCCCGCGAGCCTCCGCCGCGACCCCTGCACCGAGCCGGCCGCCGCCGTCGCGCGAGACAATGGCACGGTGCCGCTCCTCTTCCCGCTCGTGCTCGCGCTGGTCATCGCCGCGGGCGCCTGCCTGCTCTGGATCTGGGCGCGCTCGATCGCGCGCCGCCCGTACGGCGGCCCGGTCGCCTCGCTCGTGGTGGTGATCGCGGCGGTGGGCGTGTGGCTGCTGATCGCGTCGGACGGGGCGGATGCGTCGGTGCCGGCCGCGGCGGGATGGGCGGCGCTGGGCGGTTCCGCCCTGGTGCTGGTGGGCGGCTGGATCGCGCTGGCGAAGCTGACGGATCAGCGCGAAAGGTAGGATCGAGCCCGTGACTCAGCGGACTCTCATCAACGACCTTGCAGCGCTCCCCGACGGCCCCGTGAAGGTGCAGGGCTGGGTCGAGACGGTGCGCGACCAGAAGCGCGTGCAGTTCGTGATCCTGCGCGACGAGTCCGGCTCCGCCCAGCTGGTGAACCCGGTGAACGAGGAGACGGCCGAGACGGCCGGGAAGATCTCGGCCCTCATGCACGGCTCGTTCGTCACGGTCGAGGGCGACCTGAAGGCCGATGAGCGCGTCAAGCTCGGCGGCCTCGAGGTGAAGGTGCGCTCGCTGACCGTCGAGTCGGTCGCGAAGGACTCCCCCATCGCCGACGACTCGTCGATCGACAAGCGCCTCGACTGGCGCTTCCTCGACCTGCGCCGCCCCGAGGCGCAGCTGATCTTCCGCGTGCAGACCACGATCGAGCACGCGCTGCGCCAGCACTGGATCGACGAGGGCTTCATCGAGCTGCACACGCCGAAGCTGATGGCGACGGCTTCCGAGTCGCGCGCCGAGCTCTTCGAGGTGCCCTACTTCGAGACCACCGCCTACCTCGCGCAGTCGCCGCAGCTGTTCAAGCAGATGGCCCAGTCGGCCGGCTTCGGCAAGATCTTCGAGATCGCGCCCGCCTTCCGCGCCGACCCGTCGTTCACGAGCCGCCACGCGACCGAGTTCACGTCGATCGACTCCGAGATCTCCTGGATCGACTCGCACGAGGACGTCATGCAGCTGCACGAGACGCTGCTCGCCAAGGCCGTCGCCGCCGTCGTCGAGAAGCACGGCGCCGCGATCCAGGAGCACTTCGGCGTCGAGGTGCAGGTGCCCGCACTGCCGTTCCCGCGCATCCCCCACGCCGAGGTGAAGCAGATCGTCGAGGCCCGCGGCCACACGATCGAGCGCACCGACGGCGACCTCGACCCCGAGGCGGAGCGCCAGATCTCGGCGCACGTCAAGGAGACGATGGGCCACGACTTCGTGTTCGTCACCGACTTCCCGTCGAGCGTGCGGCCGTTCTACCACCTGCGCCCCGAGGGCGACGGCTCGATCACGAACTCCTACGACCTGATCTACAACGGCGTCGAGATCTCCACCGGCGCGCAGCGCGAGCACCGCGCCGAGGTGCTCGAGGCCCAGATCGTCGAGAAGGGCATGAACCCGGCGGAGCTCGAGGAGTACCTCGACTTCTTCCGCTACGGCGTGCCCCCGCACGGCGGCTTCGGCATGGGCCTGGCCCGCCTCGTCATGCTGATGCTCGGCCTCGGCTCGATCCGCGAGACCACGTTCCTCTTCCGCGGCCCGACGCGCCTGACGCCGTAGGCGCATCCGCCCCTTGAGCACTCGCGTCCGGATCGAGGACGCGGACGCTCAGCTGGCGGCGAGCCGCGCCCGGATGCGGTCGGCGAGCTTCGCGGGGTCGACCCGCCACGCGCTGTGCTGGCGACCGTCGATCAGCACGACCGGGATGTCGTCGCTGTAGAGCTCGGCCAGCCTCGCGTCGTCGAGGATCGAGCGCTCCTCGAGCGTGACGCCGTCGAAGCCGGCGACGACTCGCTCGACGATCGGCCGGGCGTCGTCGCAGAGGTGGCACCCGGGCTTCGTGATGAGCGTGATCTCGACCATGCGATCAGCCTAGGCGGCGGCAGGAACGGGCAGAGGCCGGAGACCCGCATCGCGGGCTCCGGCCTCTGCTGCAACCGATTACTTGCGGTTGCGACGCTGGTGGCGGGTCTTGCGAAGCAGCTTGCGGTGCTTCTTCTTCGCCATGCGCTTGCGGCGCTTCTTGACCACAGAACCCATAGAGGTTCCTCACTTCCGGTAGGGATTGCTCGCTGACGCTGCACGACCTCGAGGTTCGCGCAGGGAAAACGCTCTCGACATCTTACCGGATCGCGGCAACGCTCCGCTCGCGGCTTCGCCGAGGCGGCGGTCAGTCGAGCTGGGCGTCGTCGTCGTCGCGCGCGGGGCGCTCGTCGTCGTCGTCGCGCTTGCGCAGCTTGCCCTTCGCGCCGTCGAGCCGGGTCGCGGTCCGCGACGAGATGTCCTGCAGCCGCTCCTGCACCTCGTGGATGCGGTCCCGGGCCTCCTGCACGCGCTCCTGCACGTCGTGCACGCGGTTCGCCGCGCGCCGGCCCAGCGACGCGCCGACCGGCGCCGGGTGCTCGACGGTCTCCGAGACGCGCGCGAGCGCCTGCTCGGTGGCGATGCGTGCCTGCTCGGCGGCCTGGCGCGCCTGATCGGCGGCCGCGCGCAGCGGCGCCTGCACGTTGACTCCCGCCCAAGCGGCGAACGCGGCGGCGCCGAGCGACGACTCGTCCTGGTCGCCGTCGGCGAAGATGAACGGCATCAGCCAGTCGTCGATCTGGTCGAACGGCGACAGCACGATCGCGTAGAAGCGGTGCTGCCCGTCTTCCCGCACGGTCACCAGCCCCGCGTCGCGCAGCGTGCGGAGATGCTTCGAGACGGTGGGCTGCGGCACGCCGAGTGCCTCGACGATCTGGCTGACGCTCGCCTCCCCCGTCGAGGCACGACGATCCAGCAGCACGCTGAGGATGTCGCGTCGCGTGTTGTCCGCGATGACGGTGAAGATGTCGGCCATGTCGAAAGCATGCCAGCGCACGGCACGGCGCGACAAACTCCCGGTCGACGACCCTCCCGGCCGACGGGACTACGCTGGCTCCGTTCTACGCCGCTCTGCGGCGCATCGATCCCGCGAAGGGCACAGCACGTGGCGGAGCAGCGGACGTCGAGCGAGACGACGCTCTTCGGGCGATGGCGCGACGCCGTCGACCACTTCGCCGGCGCCTACCCGGCCCGCTTCGCGATCGTCGTCTTCGCGAGCCTGAACATCCTGTTCGCGGTGCTGCTGGCAACCCCCTGGGCGACCGCGAGCGGCGAGGCGACCGGTCCGGTCGACGCCTTCTTCCAGGCGGTGAGCGTCGTCTGCGTCACGGGGTTGACGGTCGTCGACATGGCCACGCACTGGAGCCCGTTCGGCAACGCCGTCGTCATGATCGGCGTCGAGGTGGGCGGCATCGGCGTGCTGACGCTCGCGTCGATCCTCGGCATGACCGTCTCGCGCCGCCTCGGCCTGCGCCAGCGGCTGATGGCCGCGAGCGACTCGAACCCCTCGCGCGTGCGCCGCGGCGTCGTGAAGGAGGCGCAGGCGATCCGGCTCGGCGAGGTCGGGGCCCTGCTGCGCACCGTCGCGCTGTCCGTGCTCATCTTCGAGGCCGCGCTCGTGGTGCTGCTGTACCCGCGCATCCTGCTGGAGGGCCGCAACCCGCTCGAGGCCCTCTACGAGTCGACGTACTGGGCGATCATGGCGTTCACCAACTCGGGCTTCGTCCCGACGGTCGACGGGCTGGAGCCCTACGCCACCGATCCGTGGTTCCTCATCGTGCTGATGCTGGGCGTCTTCATCGGCTCGCTGGGCTTCCCCGTGTACTTCGTGCTGCTGCGCCACCTGGGCCGGCCGCGCAACTGGTCGCTGCACGTCAAGCTGACCATCTCGGTCTCGCTGATGCTGTTCCTCGCCGGCGGCCTCGTCTTCCTGGTGCTCGAGTGGGGCAACCCGGATTCATGGGGCACCGACGACTTCGGGCAGCAGGTGCTGCACGCGTTCTTCCTGTCGTCGATGGCGCGCTCGGGCGGCTTCGCCGTGAACGACCTGGGCCTGCTCCACAACTCCAGCCTGCTCGTGACCGACATGCTGATGTTCGTCGGCGGCGGCTCCGCGTCGACGGCGGGCGGCATCAAGGTGACGACCCTCGCGATCCTGTTCCTCGCCGCGTTCGCGGAGGCGCGCGGTCGCAAGTCGATGGAGGCGTTCGGGCGCCGGATCCCCTCCGACGTGCTGCGCCTCGCCGTGTCGGTGACCCTGTGGAGCGCCACGATCGTGGCGCTCGTCACGATCATGCTGCTCGAGATCACCGGCGCCCCGCTGTCGTTCGTGCTCTTCGACGTCATCAGCGCGTTCGCCACCGTCGGGCTCTCCACCGGCTTCACGCACGCCGGCCTCGAGGACTCCGCCAAGATCATCCTGGCGCTGACGATGTTCGTCGGGCGCATTGGTAGTGTGACGCTCGCCGCGGCGCTGGCAGCGAGCCAGACGACGCAGCTGTTCACGCGCCCCGAGGAGAGGCCGATCGTTGGTTGACAGGATCCCCCACGACGCTCCGGTGCTCGTGATCGGCCTGGGCCGCTTCGGCGCAGCGACTGCCGGGCAGCTCGCCCGCCTCGACCGCGAGGTGCTCGCCATCGACGGCGACATCAACCTCGTGCAGAAGTGGTCGGAGCGCCTCACGCACACCGTGCAGGCCGACGCCCGCTCGATCGACGCGCTCAAGCAGGTGGGCGCGCAGGACTTCGCGATCGCCGTCTGCGCCGTCGGCTCGTCGATCGAGGCCTCGGTGCTGATCGTCGCCAACCTCGTCGACCTCGGCATCCCGCAGATCTGGGCGAAGGCGATCAGCCAGTCGCACGGCAAGATCCTCAGCCGCATCGGCGCCAACCACGTCATCTACCCCGAGGCCGAGGCCGGCGAGCGCGTCGCCCACCTGGTGTCGGGCCGGATGCTCGACTACATCCAGTTCGACGACCGGTTCGCGATCGTGAAGATGTACCCGCCGAAGCACATCCGCGGCATCACGCTCGCCGAGTCGAAGGTGCGCTCGAAGTACCACCTGACGGTCGTCGGCGTGAAGAGCCCGGGCGGCAGCTTCACGTACGCGACGCCCGAGACCGTCGTGTCGAACCACGACCTGATCATCGTCTCGGGCAACCAGGACGACATCGAGCGCTTCGCCGGTCTCACCGCGTGACGCTCGACGACGCGAAGCGCTGCCCCTGCGGCACGGGCCTCACCTACGGCGAGTGCTGCGCGCCCATCCATCGCGGCGAGCGCGAGGCGGCCACGGCCGAGGCGCTGATGCGCTCGCGCTTCACCGCCTTCGCCAGCGGCGAGGTCGACTGGCTGCTCGCCTCCTGGCACCCCACGACACGGCCCCGATCCCTCGAGCTCGACCCGGGCATCCGCTGGCTTCGCCTCGATGTGCTCGGCGCCACCGCAGGCGGCCCCTTCGACCGTGAGGGCACCGTGTCGTTCGAGGCGCACTGGGTCGCCGACGGTGCGCGCGGCTCGATGCGGGAGCTCAGCCGCTTCCGCCGCGACCACGGCTGGCAGTACGTCGACGGGCAGGCGCTCTGACATGGACGGCGTCGGAGCCGGCGACCCGCGGGCCTGGCGCGTCGAGGGCGGCGAGACCCTGGTGCTCCGCGGCCGCGCGCGTCCGTGGGTGTGGGTGCTGCTCGGGTGCGCGGCGTTCACGGTCGCCGGCGTCGCGATGATCGTCGGCCCGCTCTCAGACCTGCCGTTCGGCTCGAGTCGTCGCGACAGCCTCTTCACCGTCATCATGGGCGCCGTCGCGGTGCTGTTCTTCGGCGTCGCGGGCGGCGGGGCGGCGCTGCACGGGCTCATCCACCACCGGCGCGCGCTCGTCATCGATCGGGCCGGCCTGCGCAACCAGGGCGGGCAGCTGGTGCCCTGGTACGAGGTGCACGGCGTGCTCCTCGTCCCCGCCGGCCGGGAGCAGCAGCTGCAGGTGATGCTGCGGCTCGGCCCGGCAGGCGAGCGCGCGTGGCTCACCGGCGTCGCCCCCGTGGCGCGGTGGCTGCAGCGCCTCAATCGCGCCGGCATGCCGGTGCCCACCCTGGCCGACGGCGATCCGCACGCGCTGTGGGAGCTGCTCGGGCACCTGAGCCTACGGCTCGGCCGAGACGCGCGGCACGGCTGGCGCTGAGCGCCTGCGATTCCGGCGTCAGCCCGCGGCGAGCTCGCGAGCGCGGGCGAGCGCGGCAGCGGTCGCGCGGTCGAAGACCTCGCCGAGCTGCGCCTCCTGCAGCACCGCCACCGCGCGCTCGGTCGTGCCCTTGGGGCTCGTGACCCGGCGCCGCAGCTCGGCGGGCTCCGAGCCGTCGGCGGCGAGCAGCTCGCTCGCGCCCCGGAACGTGCCCTGCACCATCGTGGCCGCCTGCGATGCCGTGAAGCCCATCCGCTCTGCCGTCTTCGTGAGCTCCTCGATGAGCAGGAACACGTAGGCCGGGCCCGAGCCCGAGACGGTCGAGAGCGCGTCGATCTGCGACTCGTCGAGCACCAGCACCTCGCCCACCGCCTCGAACATGCGCGCCACCAGCGCCACGTCGGCCTCCGAGGCGCGGCTGCCGCCGGCGACCCCGGTGACGCCCAGGCCGACGTGCGACGGGGTGTTCGGCATCGCCCGCACGACGGCGACGGATGCGGGCAGTGCGGCCTCGATGGACGCCGTCGTCGTGCCCGCGGCGATCGAGACGACCACCGCATCCGCCTCGAGATGCGGGGCGATCTGCTGCGCGAGCTCGACGATGCCGGCGGGCTTCACGCCCAGCACCACCAGCTTCGCGCCCGCGACGGCGCGTGCGTTGCCGCCCGGCTCCTCGGCCAGGGCGATCGACTCGACGCCCTCGAGGTCGATCGCGGCCGCCTTCTCGACGCTGCGATTGGTGACGACGATGCGCTCTGCGCCCTGGCGAGCGAGCCCCGTGAGGATCGCGCCGCCCATGGAGCCGACGCCGAGCATGGCGATGGGAGGAAGGAGTTCAGGCATCCGGCCAGGGTAGTCGGCTGGCCTTCGCACGGCGCGCGTAGACTCCCGCCCGTGAGCGCATCCCACGGTACGAAGGCAGTCGTCGCGGCATTCCTGGCGAACTCCGGCATCGCCGTCACGAAGTTCATCGCCTGGTTCTTCTCGGGCTCGGCATCGATGCTCGCCGAGGCGATCCACTCGGTCGCCGACGCCGGCAATCAGCTGCTGCTGCTGCTGCTCGGCGGCAGGCTCGCCAAGAAGCAGGCGACGCCCGACCACCCCTTCGGCTACGGGCGCGAGCGCTACGTCTGGGCATTCATCGTTGCGCTCGTGCTCTTCTCGGTCGGCGGCCTGTTCTCGATCTCGGAGGGCATCGCCAAGATCCAGGAGCCGCACGAGCTCGAGATCATCTGGCTGCCCCTGGTCGTGCTGAGCATCGCGATCGTGCTCGAGAGCTTCTCGTTCCGCACCGCCATCAAGGAGGCCAACCAGGTGCGCGGCAACGCCGGATGGTGGGCGTTCATCCGCAAGTCGAAGAGCCCCGAGCTGCCCGTCATCCTGCTCGAAGACCTGGCGGCGCTCGTCGGCCTGGTGCTCGCCTTCATCGCCGTGGGCCTCACCGCGCTGACCGGCAACCCGCTCTTCGACGCGATCGGCACGCTCTGCATCGGCGTGCTGCTGATCGCCGTCGCCGCGATCCTGGCGGTCGAGATGAAGTCGCTGCTGATCGGCGAGGGCGCGACCCGCGAGGACTCGACGAGGATCGCCGCCGTGCTGAACGCCAACAAGGGCGTCGAGTCGGTCATCCACATGAAGACGCTGTACCTCGGCCCCGACGAGCTGATGGTGGCGGCGAAGGTGGCCTTCCCGCCGCACGCCGACATCCACCACATCGCGACCACGATCAACGAGCTCGAATCGCAGCTGCGCAACGAGGTGCCGCACGCGCGGGTCATCTACATCGAGCCCGACCTCTACCTCGAGCAGCCCGAGATCGCGCCGTCGACCGACCACATCGTCATCCAGTCCGGCAACTGAGCCACGAGCCCTGGCTGTGTAGACTGTCTACATGGACTTCCTGCACTCGCTCCTCGTCGCGGCCCACCTGATCGGCGCTTCGCTGCTGATCGGCACCTTCTTCCTGCAGATGCGCGCGAAGTCGGGCTTCAACTTCACGATGCTGCTGACGGGCGCCTCGATCCAGCTGGTGTCGGGCATCGCGCTCTACGGCCTGGCCATCGCCGACGGCGACGCCAACCACATGAAGCTCGGCATCAAGAGCCTCATCGCGATCGTCGTGTTCGTCGCCTCGCTCATCGGGTTCCTGCGGCACCGCGCCGTGCACGCCGAGAAGGCGCGCCTCACCGCGGGCGGCGCCGTGACGGTCGGCAACGTCGAGGTGACCGAGCCTCGCCTCAAGCCCTTCTTCCACATCGCCGGCGGGCTGGCAGTGCTCAACCTGCTGATCGCGGTGTTCTGGAACTAGCCCGATGGGCTGGCTCGAGGTCGTCGCCCTCGTCGCCATCCTCGGCACGGCCGCGTCGGTCGTCGCGCTGGGCCCTCGCATCTGGCGCAGCGAGTCGTCCCGCAGGGCGCGTCGGCTCGGCGGGATGGGCGTGATCGACGAGATCTACCGCCCGCACGCCTTCGAGCAGCGCATCGTCGAGGAGCAGCGGCAGGAGGCCGGCGACTCGGTCGACAGCCTGGAGCCGAAGGACCCCCCGGCGCCTCGCGTCCTGACTGCCGCTCGGCGGCCGGCGGTCAGCCGCCGCGGATCAGCGGCGGGCGGCGAAGAAGGCCCGCAGCTGCGCCTCGGCCTCGGCGGCGAGCACGCCCGACACCACCTCGACGCGGTGCGGCAGCCGACGCTCCCGCAGCAGGTCGACCACCGAGCCCGCCGCGCCCGCCTTGTCGTCCCAGGCGCCGAACACCACGCGCTCGACCCGGCTGGCGAGGATCGCGCCCGCGCACATGACGCAGGGCTCGAGCGTGACGACCAGCGCGCATCCGTCGAGCCGCCACGATCCCAGCGCCGCCGCGGCCTCGCGCAGCGCGACGACCTCCGCGTGCGCCGTCGGATCGTGTCGCAGCTCGCGCTCGTTGCGGCCCCGCCCGATGACGGTGCCGGATGCGTCCACCACGACCGCGCCGACGGGCACGTCGGCAGAGTCGAGGGCCGCCGCCGCCTCGTCGAGCGCGAGGCGCATGAGCGCCTCGTCGCGTGCCGCAGCCAGCATCCGCCCTCCCGGCCGGGGCGGCAGAGCCGCTCTGCGCCCACTAGCCTGAACCCTATGCGAGTCCACGTCGCCGATCATCCGCTCATCACGCACAAGCTGACCGTGCTGCGCGACGAGCGCACCCCGTCGCCCACCTTCCGCTCGCTGGTGGGCGAGCTGATGACGCTGCTCGCCTACGAGGGCACGCGCAACGTGCGCGTCACGCCGAAGGAGATCACCACGCCGGTGACGGTGACCACCGGCGTCGAGATCGCCGAGCCGCGACCGCTGGTGGTGCCGATCCTGCGGGCGGGCCTGGGCATGCTCGAGGGCATGACGGCACTGGTGCCGACGGCCGAGGTCGGCTTCCTCGGCATGGCGCGCAACGAGGAGACCCTCGAGCCCTACACCTACGCCGAGCGGCTGCCCGACGACCTCTCCGATCGCCAGTGCTTCGTGCTCGACCCGATGCTCGCCACCGGCGGCTCGCTCTCGGCCGCGATGCAGTTCCTCTTCGCGCGCGGGGCCGTCGACGTCACCGCCATCTGCCTGCTGGGCACGCCCGAGGGCCTCGAGCGGGTCGAGCGCGACATGGCCGGCCACGACGTGACGATCGTGCTGGGCGCGCTCGACGAGGGCCTGAACGAGCACGGCTTCATCGTGCCCGGGCTCGGCGACGCGGGCGACCGGCTGTATGGCACCGTCGGCGACTGAGGCCGCCGCGCTGTCACAATCCGTCACATTCGCCGACTGCGTCGTTTGACACCGCACGGCATCAGCGGCGATACTGGCAGACATGACGACCACCTCTGCCCTCCCGACCGTCTTCACGGCCGATGGGACGAACGGCATGATGATGCCGATGGTCGACATGCTTCGAATGTGTGCTTGAGCGCAGCTCGCACCGTCCGACCGCTCCCCTGAGGAGTCGCTGACGCTTCGGCGTCGCACTCCGGCTTGAGCAGCCCTGTGGGCATCCCCACGGAGCGGTCCACCGAACCAACGCGGTTCGCACACGACACCTCGACTCATCAGGTCGACGGCCACTCATCGCCCCTTCTCGGGCGGCCGTCGATCGCACCGCCGAAAGGCCACCCCATGACCATCACCGCTCTCCGCCCCTCGCTCTCCACCCGCCGCCCCTCGTTCGAGGCGCCGGTCACCAGCGGCAGCTCCGCGGTCGCACCGAAGCGGGCGACGGCGCCCGAGCCGGCCCCGCGCATCCGCCCCGTGCCCGATGGCACCGAGGCCCGCGGCTTCGTGCTCTACGTCGGGCTCGGCGAGGACGCCGCCGCCGCCGACCACATCGAGCTGGCCCGCCTCGTCGGCGAGCTGCGCGCGCTCACCTCGCGGCTCGCCCCCAGCGCCCAGACCCACGCCGCGGTGGCGCTCGCCCCCTCGGGCGCCGGCGGTCGCGACGTCGACGTGG
Source organism: Agrococcus beijingensis (assembly GCF_030758955.1). Taxonomy (NCBI): domain Bacteria; kingdom Bacillati; phylum Actinomycetota; class Actinomycetes; order Micrococcales; family Microbacteriaceae; genus Agrococcus; species Agrococcus beijingensis. Next base: position 2,120,897 of record NZ_CP132360.1, read on the forward strand.
TGCGCCGCGCGCTCGGCGACCCGGCAGTGCAGCAGCCCGCGGTCGAGACCGAGCCCGGCATCGTCATCGACCTGACGCGCAAGCGCGTCGCGATCGGCGACGACATCGCCCCGCTCACCTACCGCGAGTTCGAGCTGCTGCAGCACATCGTGCTGCGCGAGGGCTCGACCGTCGACCGCTGCGCCATCATCGACGCGCTCTGGGACGCCGACGCCGCCGACCGCCCGAACGAGCGCACCATCGACGTGCACGTGCGCCGGCTGCGCTCGAAGCTGGGCGCCTACGCCGAGATCATCCGCACGGTGCGCGGCGCGGGCTACCGCTTCGACCGGCACGCCGACGTGACGGTGCTGGCGACGGCCACCGGCCCGAGCCCCGACCGCTTCTGAGACCGGCAGCCACAGGCGATTCTCAGGGTCTGCAGGGTCCGCTCGTTACCGATCCGTTATACGTTCTTCGTACGTCGACCGTAGTGCTGTGGCGGTCGGCGGGGGGCTTCGAGCCTCACATGGTGCAAGGGACTGGGGCCGGTCGGGAGAACCCGATCGGCCCTGCATCGTCTCGGCCCTGCATCGTCTCGGCCCTGCGTCGCCCCGACGCCGAGTCGCTGACCCGTTCAGCCGAGCTGCTCGGCGAGGAAGGCGGATGCGGTGCGCCGGAAGTGCCCGGAGGTCGGCGCGTTCACGTGGTTGCGCCCGGGGATCTCCTCGAAGCGGCCGTCGGGCAGCATCGGCAGGAGCTCGCGTGTGTCGTCGGCACGGCGATCCTTGTCGCCGGTCATGAGCAGCGTGGGCATCTGCGGCGGCGCCACCGACGGGTCGAACAGCGTGTGCGAGACCTCGCCCGCGAGCGTCACGAGCGTCGCCGGGTCGTGCTCGGGGAAGATGCCGGCCAGATCGACGATGAACGACTCCATCGGGCCGGGCTCGGCGTCGCCCTGCAGTGCGCGGTGCGCGAGGTCGACGTCGAAGCGCTGGAAGGGGTCGCCCGCCGGCAGCCCACCCAGCACGAGCGCTCGGAATGCGTTCGGCCGCGTGCCCGCGTGACGCCAGAGCAGCCGCGCACCCATCGAGTACCCGATGGCGCCGGGCGGCTCGTCGAGGCCGAGCTGCACCAGCACGGCGTCGACGTCGTCGAGGAACCGCGGCACGTCGTAGCCGGTCGACGGCCGGTCGCTGTCGCCGTGTCCGCGGAGGTCCATGGCGATGCCCCGCAGGCCCCGCTCGGCCAGCGACTCGCTCCAGTGGCTGTCGATCCAGTTGCGCTGCGCGTTCGACGAGAAGCCATGGATCATCAGCACCGGCTGGCCCCCGGGATCGCCCAGCTCGTGGATGCCGATGCGTACGCCGTCGGAAGCCATCGCGAAGACCGTCATACACCTAGGCTAGCGACGAGAGAGAAGGGCCCAGACTTGGCGCGTTCCGTCCTGTTCATCAAGCACATCGAGTACGAGACGGGCGGCCACGCCACCACGCTGCTGTCGCATCTGCCGACGCGCGAGGCCGTCTTCCCGACCGAGCTCCCGTCGCTCGACGAGATCGCCGGTGTGGTGATCACGGGCGGCCAGATGAGCGCTGCTGACGTCGAGGCGTTCCCGTCGCTGCAGCTGACCGCCGATCTGGCGCTGCGGGCGATCGACGCCGAGATCCCGGTGCTCGGGCTCTGCCTCGGCCACCAGATCATCGGCCGGGCGCTGGGCGGGGAGCACCGCGAGGGCGCGGTCGACTCAGCAGGCATCATCGACATCGACGTGATCGTGCCCGACCCGTGGCTGGGCGACCACGTCGGCCGGGTCGGGGCGATGCGCTGGAACTCCGACGTCGTCTCGCTGCCGCCCGGCGCGACGCTGCTGGCGCGCAGCGCCGACATCGACAACGACGCGTTCCGCTACGGCTCGGCGGTGGGCATGCAGTTCCACCTCGAGGCCGACGACCGCGTCATGCGGCTGTGGGACTCGCTGGCCTCCCCGACGCTGTCAGCGCTGCGCGGGGCGGATGCAGTGGCCGACTGGCGTCGGCACCTCACCACCGACCCCACCCTGCTGGGCATCGTCGAGCGCGGCTTCGGCGCCTTCGCGGAGGAGTGCGCTTCGCGACTCTAGAGTGGAGGCCCTTTCGGGCCTCCTCGTCGCGCCAGCGCCGAGGCCCGTCCCGGGCCGAGGTCCCGCTGCGACTC
>NZ_CP132360.1:2123098-2193440 GCF_030758955.1 Agrococcus beijingensis
GCGCTTCGCGACTCTAGAGTGGAGGCCCTTTCGGGCCTCCTCGTCGCGCCAGCGCCGAGGCCCGTCCCGGGCCGAGGTCCCGCTGCGACTCTAGAGGGGAGGCCCTTTCGGGCCTCCCCGTCGCGCCAGCGCCGAGGCCCGTCCCGGGCCGAGGTCGCTTCGCGACTCTAGAGAGGAGGCCCTTTCGGGCCTCCTCGTCGCGCCAGCGCCGAGGCCCGTCCCGGGCCGAGGTCCCGCTGCGACTCTAGAGGGGAGGCCCTTTCGGGCCTCCCCGTCGCGCCAGCGCCGAGGCCCGTCCCGGGCCGAGGTCGCTTCGCGACTCTAGAGAGGAGGCCCTTTCGGGCCTCCTCGTCGCGCCAGCGCCGAGGCCCGTCCCGGGCCGAGGTCCCGCTGCGACTCCAGGACCAGGGCTGCACGGCGAGAGGCCCCGCGCTCACGTTCGGCTGAAGACCGGCGCAACCGCCTTCCCCGACAGTCCGGCCGACTGCTAGGCAGGGCGCGTGACCATCGACCAGCTCGCGGCCGCCCCGATGTCCATGCGCTCCGATCGCTCCCGGCGGGCTCGCCTGCTGCTCGCGCTGGCGGGTGGTGCGTGGGCGCTGTTCACGCTGCCGCTCACCGCCGCCGAATGGAGCTGGCCGTGGGTCGCGACGGTCAGCCGGCTCGAGCCGTGGCGCGCGCTGATCGGTGCGGTCGACGAGCCCTACGTCGTCTACGGGGCGCTGACCGGCCTCTCGTTCCTGGCGATCGGGCTCGCACTCCTGCCCGATCTGCGTCGCGCAGGCTGGGGCGGTGCGTTGCTGGCCTGGGCGGTCCTGGCGGGCACCATCGTCAGCCCGGTCAGCTACCTGAGCACGCCGCCCGGGTCGCCGCTGCATGCGCTCTGGGGCTCCGAAGGGCCGCTGCTCGTCGTGATCGGCCTGGTCGGCGTGCTTGCGGCCGTCACGGCTCGGGGCTGGCCCCGCGGCGCTCGCATCCTCCTCGGCATGACCCTCGCCGTGCTGGTCGCCGGCATGCTCGCCTTCGGCTACTACCCCCACGGTCCGCTCATCGGCCTGGCGATCGAGGCTGCGGCTCTGATCGCCCTCGCGCCCAGCCACACCTCGTCGCGCCGCATGGCCGAGCCGGCGGATCGGCTCTAGCCAGCGCGTTCAGCGCTTCCTGGCGAAGGCCTCAGACCACGACGCGCAGCATGCCGACCGGCGCATCGGCGCTCCGCTGCACCATGCCCAGCGGCTCCGCGAGCCGCTCGAGCGTGCCAGCCGGGATCGCGCCCGCGCGCTCCAGCATGGCGAGCGCAACGGGTGCGCCAGCGCGCCGCGCCCCGTCGGCAGTCTTCACGATCGCGGTGGTGCCATCGGGGGCGACCATCGCCTGGGTGCCCTCCGCGCCGAACTTGGTGACGCATCCGGTCTCACCGATCACGACCGCGTCGGGCCTGCCTGTCCCGTCGATGAGGGTCGGATGCGCGAGCATGGCCTGTCCGACCGAGCGGTGCGCCCCGGTGCCGTCGGGCGCGAGGCGGCGGAAGGCGCGGGCGAGGCCCACGGGGGTGGTCGGGAACACGAGCGCGCCGCAGCCGTCGTGCGCGACGCCGACGATCGGCTCGCCGGTCGCCTCGACGAGCCCGTCGCGGAGCAGCGCGCCGAGCGGGTGGGCGTCGGCCCAGTAGTCGGCGCCCGCACCCATCGCGCGCGCCGCGGCGGCGAACGCGATGTGCTTGCCGACGCACATGTGCGCGAAGCGTCGCATCGTGCCGTCCGGCGCCTTCATCGGCGGGCAGCGCAGGGCGTCCTCGGCGACGCCGTGCAGCGCGGCCATGTGCTCGGCCGTCGAGAGGTGCTCGGGGTCGCCCCAGTGGCTCGCGCTCGCCAGCGCCGCGTGCGCGGGCTCGAGCTCGATCAGGCCCGCGTCGATGAGCGCTGCGGCGAACAGCGGCTTCAGCGCGCTGCGGGCGAGGAAGGGGCGGTCGACATGGCCGTGGGCCTCGAGCAGGCGGCCGTCGGGGTCGACGAGCACGGCGACGCCGCGGTGCTCGGACTCCGCGAAGCCGTCGCGCTCGATCACGGCGAGGAGCTCGGTGGCAGGCATGGGCATCACGCTACCGGCGCGGTGGCCGGGCCGAGGCCGCGTCGGGGCTCAGCCGCGGCCCGAGCGCGGCTCCTGCTCGATCGTCGGGGCGTGCGCCTCGACGTCGAGCAGCAGGCGCTTCGCTTCGACGCCGCCGGCGTACTGGCCCATGCCGCCGTCGCTGCGCACCACTCGGTGGCAGGGGATGACGATCGGCAGCGGGTTCTTGCGGCACGCGGTGCCGACTGCCCGCACGGCCTTCGGCGAGCCGACGGCGGCCGCCACCTCGGCGTAGCTGCGGGTCTCGCCGTAAGGGATCTCGCGCAGCCGCTCGACCACCTGACGCCCGAAGCCGCGCGCGAGCGTCAGGTCGAGCGAGCCGTGGAAGGCGCGGGCACGCCCGGCGATGAGGTCGTCGAGGGCGTGCGCCGCGTCGTCGAGCACCGCGGGCGCCTCGAGCACGCGCGGGCTGAGCGCCTCGGCGAGCCGTGCGAGCGTCTCGTCGGGTCGGTCGCCGTCGAAGGTGACCGACACGAGCCCGGTCGGCGTCGCCGCGAGCAACAGCCTGCCCAGCGGGGTGTCGAGCGTGCGGTACGCGACGTCGAGCAGTCCGCGCTCCGCGGCACGCGCCACGAGGCGGGCGCGCAGGCCGTCGAGCGGCGGCGCCGGCACCAGCCCTGCCAGGTCGCTCGCGTCCGTCAGGTCGCTCATCGCGCGTCTTCCAGCAGCTCGCGCAAGCGACGCACGCCGTCGGACGAGGCGCGACGCACCGCATCCGCCGACGATCCGAGCACGATGGCCACCTCGGCGAACGGCAGCCCGCCGAGGTGGTGGAGCACGACCGCCTCGCGCTGCCGCGGCGGCAGCGCGGCGAGCGCGCGGGCGAGGTCGAGGTCGCGCCCGACGTCGGTGACGGCGCGCTCGGGCACCTCGCCCACCTCGAGCCGCGAGCGCCGCCGCAGCACGTCGATCGCCTTGCGGTGCGCGATGGTCACCAGCCAGCCCTCGATGCTGGCGTCGTGCGCGAGCCGGGGGTAGGCCTCGAGCGCCGCGAGGAAGGTCTCGCTCCACGCGTCGTCGGCGTCTTGGCTCTCGAGCAGCGCCCGGCACACCCGCCAGACCCGCGCGCCGTGCAGGTCGACGAGCGTCTCGAACGGCGCACGGCTCACGCCACCGAATCTAGCCCGGAGGCGCCGATCGCCGCGCTCATCTCGTGCTCGAGCAGGAACCGCTTGCGGTCGACGCCGCCGGCGTAGCCGGTCAGCGCGCCGGTCGAGCCGACCACCCGGTGGCAGGGCACCACGATCGACAGCGGATTGCGGCTGTTCGCGAGGCCGACGGCGCGCACTGCCGTCGGCTGCCCCAGCTGCGCAGCGATCCAGCCGTACGTGCGGGTCTCGCCGAAGGGGATCGCCCGCAGCTGCGCCCAGACTCGGCGTTGGAACTCGGTGCCGCGCGGGTCGAGCGGCAGGTCGAACGACGTGCGCGCCCCCGCCCAGTACTCGCCGAACTGCTGCACCGCATCCGCGAACGCCGCGTCGTCGCGCTCGCCGAACCCCGCCTCGTCCGGTGCCGGGCGGTGGTCGAGCATGTAGATGCCGGTGAGCCCCTCGTCGCCCCGCACCAGCGTGAGCGGGCCGATCGGGCTGTCGATGATCGTGTGCGTCATGGCCGTATTCCTCTCATACCCTGCCAACGCGCGGGCGGTGCGGAATGTGAGGCTGTGGATGGAGAGCGCTCGCGCGGCCTACGCTCGAGCCATGGAGATCGCGCTCGTACGCCACGGCCAGACCGACTTCAACCGCGACGGCAGGCTGCAGGGCTCGAGCGACATCGAGCTCAACGAGACCGGCATCGCGCAGGCCCACGAGGCCGCTCGCCTGCTCGCCGACGAGTCGTGGGATGCGGTGGTGTCGTCGCCGCTGACGCGCGCGGCCGTCACCGCCGACATCATCGCGGCCACCCTCGACCTGACGGTCGCCGGCCGCCACGCGAGCCTCATCGAGCGCGCGTACGGCGAGGCGGAAGGCCTCACGAAGGAGGAGGCCGTCGCCCGGTTCGGCACCGACTGGCCGGGCGAGGAGGCGTTCGACGACCTGCAGCGGCGGGCCGTCGCAGCGGTCGACGAGGTCGCCGGCCTGCACCCGGTCGAGGGGCTCGTGATCGTCACGCACGGCACGTTCATCCGCGCCTTCGTCGATCACGTCACCGGGCTCGAGACGCGGACACCCGACAACGCCCACTCGGTGCGGTTCGCGGGGCGCCCGGGCGCGTGGCAGCTCGTCGGCGGGCTGGTGCGCAAGTGAGCCTCGAGGCGCTGCGCGCGGCGCTCCCCGCCCACGTGCTCGTGACCGACCCGGCGGCGCTCGAGGTCGCGCGCGCCGACAAGTCGGGCCATCGCTCGCAGGGGCCGCCGCTCGCGATCGTCGCCGCCGAGACGGTCGAGCACGTGCAGCTCGCGATGCACTGGGCGAGCCAGCACGGCGTGCCGGTCGTGCCGCGAGCCGCCGGCACGGGCCTGGCCGGCGGCGCCATCGCCGGCGACGGCGAGCTGGTGATCTCGACCGACGCCATGCGCGAGCTGCGGCACGTCTCGCTCGTCGACCAGTCGTGCGTCGTCGAGCCGGGCATCCGCAACGCCGAGCTCAACGACCTGCTCGCCGCGCACGGCCTCTGGTGGCCGCCCGACCCGGCCAGCCGGGCCATCTCGTCGGTCGGCGGCAACATCGCCACGAACGCCGGTGGCCTGCTCTGCGCGAAGTACGGCGTGACCCGCGAATGGGTGCTGGCGCTCGACGTGGTGCTGGCCGACGGCAGCCTCATCTCGACCGGCCACCGCACCGTGAAGGGCGTCACCGGCCTCGACCTCACGGCGCTCATGATCGGCTCCGAGGGCACCCTCGGCATCATCGTCGGCGCGACGCTGAAGCTGCGCCCGCTCGTCGAGGGCGGCATCTGGACGGTCGGCGCCTTCTTCGACGACGAGGCCCTCGCGGCCGCCGCGTGCACGGCCGTGACGGCCGCACGCATCCGCCCCGCGATCATGGAGCTCGTGGGGCGCGACGCGGTCTCGATGCTCGCCGCGTACACCGGCCAGCCCATGGAGGGCGCGTTCGTGCTCGTGCAGACCGACGACCTGGGCGCCGAGGCGTCGTCGGAGCTGGTCGCGCAGATCCTCGCCGCGCACGGCGGCCGCGTCGAGCGCACCGACGACATGACGCGGTCGGATGCCCTGGTGCAGGTGCGCAGGCAGGTGCACTTCGCGCTCGAGTCGTTCGGGACGGTGCTGGTGGAGGACGTCTCGGTGCCGCGCTCGCGCCTGGCCGACATGTTCCGCGCCTGCGACGAGGCGGCGGCGCGCCATGGCGTTCGGTTGGCGACCACCGCGCATGCGGGCGACGGCAACCTCCACCCGACGTTCGTGTTCGACGGCACGGAGTCGGCCGATGGTGGGCCGTCGGAGGCGATCTGGGCGTGCGCGAACGAGGTGTTCGAGGCCGCGATCGCGATGGGCGGCACGCTCACGGGCGAGCACGGCGTCGGCATCCTGAAGCGCCGCTGGCTCGTCGACGAACTCGGCGAGCGGCAGCTGATGCTGCAGCGCGCGGTGAAGTCCGCATTCGACCCCGACGGCATCCTGAACCCCGGCAAGGCGATCTGACGCCCGATGCAACGAAAAGAGGAGGCCCTTTCGGGCCTCCTCTGGTGAACCGGCTGGACGCGTGCAGCTACTTGACGGCGATCAGGTCACACACGAAGATCAGCGTCTCGTTCGGGCCGATCACGCCGCCGGCGCCGCGCTCGCCGTAGGCCAGGTGCGGCGGGATCACGAGCTTGCGGCGTCCACCGACGCGCATGCCCTCGATGCCCTGCTCCCAGCCCTTGATGACCATGCCGACGCCGAGCGGGAACTCGAGCGGTGCGCCACGGCCGTACGAGGCGTCGAACTCCTCGCCGCCGGAATGGGTCACGCCGACGTAGTGGACGCTGACCTGCTTGCCGGCCACCGCCTCCTCTCCGTCACCGATCGTGATGTCGGTGATCTCGAGCTCGGTGGGTGCGGGCCCCTCGGGGGCGTCGATCTCAGGCTTCTCAGTCATGCCTCCATCCAAGCACTCTGTCGATGGTCGGATGCGGTGCGTAGCCTGGGCTGGTCCGGCCACCGTCGGTCGGACCGCGATATCGCACGACCGAGGAGCACCCGATGGCCATCACTTCGAACGCAAGCACCGCCTGGACCGGACCCCTGAGCACGGGTTCGGGCACGACCACGCTGGGCACTGGATCCACCTTCGACGTCAACTGGAAGGCGCGCGCGGAGGAGGGCGGCGCGACCACGCCCGAGGAGTTCCTCGCCGCCGCCCACGCCTCATGCTTCGCGATGGCGTTCTCGCACGCGCTCGACCAGGCCGGGCACGCTCCCGACTCGCTCGAGACGAGCGCCAAGGTCACGTTCGAGGCAGGCAAGGGCGTCACGACCAGCGTGCTCTCGGTCACCGGCTCGGTGCCCGGCATCGACCAGCAGCAGTTCGAGCAGATCGCCCAGCAGGCGAAGGCCGAGTGCCCCATCTCGCAGGCTCTGGCGGGCGTCGACATCCAGCTCGAGAGCGCGACGCTGAACGCCTGAAATCGCCTCTCGCGAAGATTGCGGTGATGCTCTACATTCGGCAGTAGCACGAAGCCTGGTCGAGTCACGACGACAGCATGAGCAGGTCCCACCCCACCCATATCGAACGAGGAGCGCCCATGCGTTTCAAGCAGCTTCCCACCCACCTCATGACGACGCTCCGCGGTGATGACGACTTCATCATCATGGGCGACGACGACGACTTCATCATCATGGGCGGTGGCAGCCTCTAAGCTGCTCCGCCCGCTCGCGGCCGCGTGCTGATCCTCGGATCGGCCCGCGGCCGCGGTGCGTCGGGGCCGGGTTGCGCTGCCGTCGTCACCGGATCGCGCGCAGCCTCAGGCGCCGCGACCTGCCTGTGGGCGGACGCAGGCGCACCCTGGCTGTCCGAGCTCGGCACGGCGCGCGTCATAGGTCGCCAGCACCCGCTGGCGCACGCCGGCGACATCGAGGAACCACCAGGGGAGCCCCAGCGCTGCGGCGATGCGCTTGAGCGGCGAGCCGATGATCGTGCCGATGAACGCGAGGCCGACGACGATCTGCACGGCGATCCAGCCCGCATCGGTCTCGCCTGCGGCGATGCGACCGATCGCCGGGATCGCAACGAGCACGAAGACGCCGGCGTTCACGGGCCGCTCCCAGCGCGGACGCCAGATCGCCTCGAACGCCGCATGCTCGGCGATCGCCAGGTGCGCGGTGTGCGCGGCGATCCGGTGCGCCTGCTCATGGTCAGCGCCCTCGTCGGCGGCGAGCCGTCCGATGCGCGCTGCCCGCTCGGCGAAGCCCTCGAGCAGCTCGACAAGCGCCTGGCTGGCGTTCTGGCGGTCCATGCTTCCTCGTTCCGGTGCGTTGCTCCATCCATGGTGCAACATCCGCTGGCATGCAGACGACCGCGATGGGCTCAATACCCGCAGAGCGCCAGCTCGGCCTCCTCGGCGATGATGCGGTACTCCTCGGTCGACCAGCCGTATCGCTCGGCCATCTCGCCGTGCTCACCTTCGTCGCCCTCCCGGCTCTCGTCGACGTAGAGACGGTCGCACCACTCGTACCCGACGCCGACGACGAGGTGCCGGAACTGGTCGAGCGACTCGCCCTCGGCTGGCGGCACCTGCGAGCCTGCGGCGCGCAGCTCTTCGGCGACCTCCTCCGCGAAGTCGAGCTGCCACTGGCGGTTGTCCTCCTGCCACTGCTCTTCCTCGGCCGCGTCGAACTCGTAGTCCTGGTCGTATGCCGGGGCGAGGAAGGGGTCGTTGACGGGGCTGGACCCGGCGGAGTACCCGAATCCTGTGCCGGGAGGCATGATCATGCAGCCGGTGAGAGCGAAGGCCGCGGCGGCGAGGGTGAGCGAGGCGAGGGTGCGGCGCATGGGCGGCCTTTCGTGCAGGCGGGCTCGGGCGGCCGCGCTGATGCTCGTCGCTCCGTCGGGAGTATCGCACGGCAGGCGTCCGTTGCACCATGCAAAGCGGGCTCGGTTGTTGTGCGCGTTGGCGGTGGAGCGAGCGGCGTCCGGAGAGACCGAGAAGGCCACCTGCTCTCGCAAGTGGCCTTCACTACTGTCTCAACACAGTGCGCGCCCGGAGGTGTCTCATGCGCCCCATTTCGCGAGCACCTTAGGTGAGTCTTGTCGTCCGCCTGCATGTCGCACGCGGATTGGCTACCCTGGACGAGCCGGGCCGCGGAACCCCGGGCGCCAATATTCGCCGCTGCGTGCGGCCATCCGCCGAGAGGCGTTCGCGGCCCGGCACTCTTCCTGCTGGCGCGCGCGTGCGCGCTCAGCGAGTATCGTTCCGACCCGGAATCTCTGCGCATTCTGCGCGTTCTTGGTCGCTCGTCCGTGTTCACCCTCTGTTCACCTGCGGGGTGGCTTCGCGCCACCCGCGGTGCCTACCGTTGACGGTGGCGTGCGAACGCGCGTCGACCAGGGCGCCATAGGCCCCTGCACCATTCATTCCGAAAGGGAACACCGTGAAGTTCACGAAGCTCGGCCGCACTGCGGTCGTCGCTGCAGCGGGCGCACTCCTGCTCAGCTCCTGCGCTGCCAACGAGCCCGCCCCCAACGCGGCACCCGAGTCCGAGGGCCCCGCCTCGACCCTCTCCGGTGACCTCGCCGGTGCCGGCGCCTCGTCGATGGGCGCAGCCCAGGAGGCCTGGATCGCCGGCTTCCAGACGGAGAACCCCGACGTCAACGTGACCTACGACCCCGCCGGCTCCGGCGCGGGCCGAGAGCAGTTCATCGCGGGCGGCGTCGCGTTCGCCGGCTCGGACTCGGCACTGAAGGACGAGGAGCTCGCGGGCGAGTTCGCCGCGTGCGTCGCCGACACCCTGCCGGTCGACCTGCCGGTCTACATCTCGCCGATCGCCGTCATCTTCAACGTCGAGGGCGTCGACTCGCTCAACCTCGACTCGGCGACCATCGCGAAGATCTTCTCGGGCCAGATCACCAACTGGAACGACGAGGCCATCGTCTCGCAGAACCCCGACGCGACGCTGCCCGACGCGACCATCACCGCCGTGCACCGCTCGGACGACTCGGGCACCACCGAGAACTTCACCGAGTACCTGGCCGCCACCGCGGAGACCGACTGGACCGAGGGCGTCTTCGAGACGTGGCCCGCCTCCTACGGCGGCGAGGGCGCGCAGGGCACCTCCGGTGTCGTTGACGCCGTCACCAACGGCGTCAACACCATCGGCTACGCCGACGCCTCGCGCGCCGGCGACCTGGGCACCGTCGCGCTGAAGGTCGGCGAGGAGTACGTGCCGTTCACGGCCGAGGCCGCCGCCGCCGCCGTCGACGCGTCGCCGCGCGTCGAGGGCCGCCACGAGGGCGACCTCGCCGTCGAGCTCGACCGCACGACCACCGAGGCGGGCGTCTACCCGCTCGTGCTCATCTCGTACGCGATCGCCTGCACCGAGTACCAGGACGCCGCAGCCGGCGAGCTGGTCAAGGCCTACCTGACCTACGTCGCCTCCGAGGAGGGCCAGGCCGCCGGCCAGGAGAACGCGGGTAACGCACCGATCTCCGACGACCTCCGCGAGGAGATCAACGCCGTCCTCGAGACGATCAAGTAGTCATACTGTTCTGAGCACCCCCGCAGCCTGACGGCTGCGAACGTCCGGCCGGGGCCCCACCGCCCCGGCCGGACGCTTTCCGGTCCTTGTCCGACATCGCTGGGAGCCCGATGACCACCGCAGCACCGCCCGCCGTTTCGCGAGCCGCGGCGCCGAACCGACCGGCAGACGTCGTCTTCAAGGCGATCTCGACGATCGCCGGCGTCCTCATCCTCGTCGCCCTCGCCGGTGTCGCCATCTTCCTGGTCGCGCAGGCCGTGCCCGCGATCATCGGCCCGCTGCCGGAGGACGACAGCTTCTGGGCGTGGGTCTGGCCGCTCACCTTCGGCACCCTCTGGTCGGCGTTCCTCGCGATGATCATGGCCGTGCCGGTCGCGATCGCCATCGCGCTGTTCATCACCCACTTCGCGCCCCGCCGGCTCGCCGCCGTCCTGGGCTCCGCGATCGACCTGCTCGCGGCCGTCCCCTCGGTCATCTACGGCCTGTGGGGCATCACGGTGCTCGCCCCGTTCATGCAGCCCGCCTACACGTGGCTCGCAGACAACCTCGGCTGGATCCCGCTCTTCACGCCGCCCGCATCGGGCACCGGCCGCACCATCCTCACCGCCTCGATCGTGCTCGCCGTGATGGTGCTGCCGATCATCACCGCGCTGACGCGCGAGATCTTCCTGCAGACGCCGCGCCTCAACGAGGAGGCCTCGCTGGCGCTCGGCGCGACCCGCTGGGAGATGATCACGATGGCGGTGCTGCCGCACGGCCGCTCGGGCATCATCGCCTCGTCGATCCTGGGCCTCGGCCGCGCGCTCGGCGAGACGATGGCGGTCGCCATGGTGCTCGCCTCCGCCGGCGTCGTCTCGTTCGTGCTGGTCGGCTCGCAGAACCCCTCCACCATCGCGGCCAACATCGCGCTGCGCTTCCCCGAGGCGCACGGCATCACGGTCAACATGCTCATCGGCTCCGGCCTCGTGCTCTTCGCGATCACGCTGCTGGTCAACGCCGTGTCGCGCTGGATCATCGCCCGGACCACCGTCGACGGAGGCCGCTAGACCATGACCACCGCAACCGCACCCCGTCGGCAGGCCGAGAACCCGCTGACCGCCGGCCAGCTGCCCGCGTGGAGCCCCTGGGCCCTGCTCGGCGCCGCCGTGCTGGTGGGCGCCGCGATCGCCGCGCTCATCGCCGGCGCCTCGGGCAGCCAGTTCAGCATCGTCACGACCGCCGTCATCGGCTTCATCCTCTACCTGGTCGCGATCACCGTCGTCAGCCAGCTCATCGAGGGCGGCCGCAAGGCCACCGACCGCTTCGTCACCGGCCTCGTGGTCGGCGCGTTCCTGCTGGCGCTCATCCCACTCGTCTCGCTGATCTGGACCGTGCTCGTCAACGGCCTCGCGCGCTTCGACGTGGAGTTCTTCACCTTCACCATGCGCAACGTGGTGGGCGAGGGCGGCGGCGTGCTGCACGCCATCGTCGGCACGCTGCTGGTGACGCTCTGGGCCGCGATCATCTCGGTGCCGGTGGGCATCTTCACCGCCATCTACCTCGTCGAGTACGGCAAGGGCGGCCTGTCGCGGGCGATCACCTTCTTCGTCGACGTCATGACCGGCATCCCCTCGATCGTGGCCGGCCTGTTCGCCTACGCGCTCTTCGCGCTCTTCGCCGGCGAGGGCGTGCGCAGCGGCATCGGCGGCGCCGTCGCCCTCAGCCTGCTGATGATCCCGACCGTCGTGCGCTCGACGGAGGAGATGCTGAAGCTCGTGCCGAACGACCTGCGCGAGGCATCGCTCGCGCTCGGCGTGCCGAAGTGGCTGACGATCGCCAAGGTCGTGCTGCCCACGGCGCTCGCGGGCATCGTCACCGGCATCACGCTCGCCATCGCCCGCGTCATCGGCGAGACGGCACCGCTGCTCATCATCGCCGGCTTCACGACGAACATGAACTACAACGTGTTCGACGGCCGCATGATGACCCTGCCGGTGTTCGCCTACAACCAGTACGTCAGCCCCGGCGTGCAGGAGCAGGCCTACTTCGACCGCGCCTGGACCGCGGCGCTCATCCTCATCCTGATCGTGCTCGTGCTCAACATCGGCGCGCGACTCATCGCCCACTTCTTCGCACCGAAGGCCGGAAGGTAATCCCCCCATGTCCAAGCGCATCGAGATCAACGACCTCGACGTCTACTACGGCGCCTTCAAGGCCGTCGAGGGCGTCTCGCTCGAGATCGAGCCCCGCTCGGTCACGGCCTTCATCGGCCCGTCGGGTTGCGGCAAGTCGACCGTGCTCCGCACCATCAACCGCATGCACGAGGTGATCGCAGGCGCCTACGTCGACGGCGAGATCCTGCTCGACGGCGCCAACCTCTACGGCCCCGGCGTCGACCCGGTGAACGTGCGCCGGCAGATCGGCATGGTCTTCCAGCGCCCGAACCCGTTCCCCACCATGACGATCCGCGAGAACGTGCTGGCGGGCGTGCTGCTCAACAACCGCCGCATGTCGAAGAGCGACCAGGACGACCTGGTCGAGCGGTCGCTCCGCGGCGCCAACCTCTGGAACGAGGTCAAGGACCGCCTGGGCATCCCCGGCTCCGGCCTCTCCGGCGGCCAGCAGCAGCGCCTCTGCATCGCCCGCGCGATCGCCGTCAGCCCCGACGTGCTGCTGATGGATGAGCCCTGCTCCGCCCTCGACCCGATCTCGACGCTCGCGATCGAGGACCTCATCGAGGAGCTCAAGCAGGAGTACACGATCGTGATCGTGACCCACAACATGCAGCAGGCGAGCCGCGTCTCCGACAAGACCGCCTTCTACAACATCGCCGGCACCGGCAAGCCGGGCAAGCTCATCGAGTTCGGCGAGACGACCAAGATCTTCTCGAACCCGACCGTGCAGGCCACGGAGGACTACGTCTCCGGAAGGTTCGGTTGATCTGACGATCGACGAATGCCCCCGCGAGAGCGGGGGCATTCGCGTCTCCCGGTCGCGGAACGCGGATGGATCCGGCATCCGACCCGAAACGCGGACGAATCGTCCGCCTCCGGTGACCGGTCCGCTTCTCGCAACTGGCCAGACCGCGAACGATCCGCTTCTCGCGACTGGCCACACCGCGAACGATCCGCAGCTCGCGACTGGCCACGCCGCGAACGATCCGCCGCTCGCGGCCCGTCAGTCGGCGGGCGGCCCGTGCGTCTCGAGCGCGACCAGGTCGGGGCGCTCGCCGGCGCTCACGTGCAGCACGGTGAACTCGGCCGTGTGGAGCATCGACGCGCGGTGCGTGCGCTCCGACTCCAGCGCATCCGTCGTGTGCACGACCGCGGTGACGATCTCGGGGATGATCGGCGCGTGCGAGCACAGCACGGTGCCGCGGCGCTTGCGCACCGCCTTGCCGATGCGCCGGCCGAGGGCCTCCCGCGGGTCGACCGTCGACTCCTGGCTGATGTCGGAGCGAGGCTTGACGGCCAAGCCCGTCAGCGCCGCGAGCGGCGCGACGGTCTGCACGCAGCGCACGGCGTCGGAGGTGAACAGGCGCGTCGGCCCGAACGCCGCGATGCCGCCCGCGATCGACGCCGACTGGCGCTCGCCGCGCTCGGTGAGCGGCCGATCCGCATCCGACCCCTCCCACGAGAACGCGCTCGCGGCCTTGCCGTGCCGCAGCGCGACGATCGGGAACGTGTGCTCGTGCCCGCGCGAGAGGCGCTCCTCGAAGCGCTCGATGATGGTGACGTCGTGCGTGTAGGTGCAGGCGGCCTTCGCCTCGGCGAAGGGCATCCAGTGCAGCGCGTGGATCTCGCCGTTCGCCTCGAAGGGCGCCCGCGCCACCTCGTCGGAGTCGACGAACGCCTGCCAGTAGTAGACGACCTTGTCGCGGTCGTCGGGCAGCCGGTACTCGCTCGTGCCCAGCGGCGCGCCGAGCGAGACGCGCAGCCCGGTCTCCTCCTCGATCTCGCGCGCCGCGCACTCGGGCAGCGTCTCGCCCGGGTCGAGCTTGCCCTTCGGCAGCGAGAGGTCGCGGTGCTGGGTGCGCTCGACGAGCAGCAGCTCGCGGCCGCCGTCGGTGTCGCGCCAGACGAGCGCGCCGGCGGCGAGCACCGGGGTTCCGGGCGTCACCGGGCTTTCGGGCGTCATCGGCCCGAGCGCTTCCGGCGCTGGATCTGGATCATCCGGTCGCGATGCAGGTCGTCGAGCGGCGTGCCGTCGTCGTCGTAGGCGCTGCGGGTCCAGGTGCCATCGGCGTTCGCCGTCCACGCGGCCGTCCTCGGCGACATCGCCTTGTCGAAGTGCTGCTGGATGTCGCGCTTGTGCTCCGACGAGGTCAGCTCGATGAGCGTCTCGACGCGGCGGTCGAGGTTGCGGTGCATCATGTCGGCCGAGCCGATGAACACCTCCTCGTCGCCGTCGTTCCAGAACGCGAAGACCCGCGAGTGCTCGAGGTAGCGGCCGGCGATCGAGCGGATCGTGATGTTGTCGCTCAGCCCCGGCACGCCGGGCTTGATCGAGCAGATGCCGCGCACCCACATCTCGACCTGCACGCCCGCCCGGCTGGCCCGGTAGAGCGAGTCGATGATCTGCTCGTCGACGATCGAGTTGACCTTGATGCGGATGCGTGCGGTGCGGCCCTGGCGCGCCGCCTCGGTCTCGCGCTCGAAGCGGTCGAGCAGCCCGCGCCGCAGGTGCCGGGGTGCGACGAGCAGCCGCTGGAACGACTTCTCCTTGGCGTAGCCGGAGAGCTCGTTGAACAGGCGGGTGATGTCGCGGCCGACCTGGTCGTTGTCGGTGAAGAGGCCGAAGTCCTCGTAGATGCGGCTGGTCTTCGGGTTGTAGTTGCCGGTGCCGACGTGGCAGTAGTGCCGCAGCCGGCCGTTCTCGCGCCGCACGATCATCATCAGCTTGCAGTGCGTCTTGAGCCCGACGATGCCGTAGACGACGTGCACGCCCGCGCGCTCGAGCTGCCGCGCCCAGCGGATGTTCGCCTGCTCGTCGAAGCGCGCCTTCACCTCGACGAGCGCGAGCACCTGCTTGCCCTGCGCGGCGGCGCGGATCAGCGCAGCGACGACGGGGGAGTCGCCGGAGGTGCGGTAGAGCGTCTGCTTGATGGCGAGCACGTCGGGGTCGTCGGCCGCCTGCTCGAGCAGCGCCTGCACGCTGGTCGCGAACGACTCGTAGGGGTGGTGGACCAGCACGTCCTTGCGGGTGATGGCGGCGAAGAGGTCGGGCCGCTCGTCCTGGTCGGTGGGCAGGAACGCCGCCGGGGTGACGGGCACCCGCTTCGTGTAGTGCAGGTCGGGCCGGCCGATCGCCGAGAGCTGGAACAGGCCCGTCAGGTCGAGCAGGCCGGGCAGCCGGTAGACCTCGGCGTCGGTGATGTCGAGCTCGTCGACGAGCAGCTCGAGGGTGTCGTCGTCGATGTCCTCGGCGACCTCGAGGCGGATGGGCGGCCCGAACTTGCGTCGCGAGAGCTCGTGCTCGAGCGCCTTGATGAGGTTCTCGGTGTCGTCCTCGTCGATCGTGACGTCTTCGTTGCGGGTGACGCGGAAGACGTGGTGGTCGAGCACCTCCATGCCGGCGAACACCTCGTCGAGGTTGTTGGCGATGAGCTCCTCGAGGGTGAGGAACCGATGCGAGTGCCCGTCGCGCGGCAGCTCGATGAAGCGCGGCAGCACGGCAGGCACCTTGAGGCGCGCGAACTGCGAGTCCTCCACCTCGTCGGGCACGCGCACGCGCACGGCGAGGTTGAGCGAGAGGCCGGAGATGTAGGGGAACGGATGCGCGGGGTCGACCGCGAGGGGCATGAGGACGGGGAAGATCTCGGCCTCGAAGCGCGCCGACATGGCCGCGCGCTCGCCGTCGGTCAGGTCTCCCCAGGTGACGACCCGGATGCCGGCGTCCTCGAGCCCGACCTGCAGGCCGTCGCGGGCGGCGCGCGCGTGGCGCTGCTGCAGGTCGTGGGCGCGCTGCACCAGCAGGTCGAGCAGCTCCTGCGGTGCGAAGCCGACGTTGGTGGGCACGGCGAGGCCGGTCGCGATGCGCCGCTTGAGGCCGGCGACGCGCACCATGAAGAACTCGTCGAGGTTCGAGGCGAAGATCGCCAGGAAGTTGGCCCGCTCGAGCAGCGGCACGCGGGGGTCCTCGCCCATCTCGAGGATCCGCTCGTTGAACGCGAGCCACGAGAGCTCCCGATCGAGGAACCGGTCGGCGGGCAGCCCGTCGTCGGTGGGCGTGCCCTGCATCTCGGCAGACCACTTCGACTCGAGGTCGTCGTCGTCGAAGTCGGCCTCGTTGGCGTCGTGGAAGCTGCGGGCCTCCTCGAGGGTGCGCGAGCCGCGCTCGAGGCGCGGCTCCTCGCCGATCGGACCGGGGGTCGGACCGGGGATCGCTGTGGCGTCGCTCATGCGCTCATCCTCTCAACCCGAGATGGACGGCGCATGCCTCCATCGCACATCGATGGCCCACTGCGCGAAGCCCGCGCGCTCGTAGAGCGCGAGCGCCGGCGCGTTGTCGCCCTCGACGTAGAGGTGCGCGGTGGTCGCGCCCGACGCGCGCATCCGCACGAAGGCCGCCTCGAGCATCCGCCGACCGATGCCGGCGCCCTGCCGCGCGGGCGAGACGCCCAGCACGTAGAGCTCGGCGACGGCGCCGCCTGAGTCTGCGTCGGGCTTCACCCAGGCGAATCCGTCGAGCCCGCCGTCGCCCGGCAGCACCACCAGGTTGGCGGGGTCGTGCCACGGCTCGGCCATGCGCGCGGCGAGGTCGGCGGCCGACATGCGGCCCTGCTCGGGGTGGTCGGCGAACGCGGCGGCGTTCAGGGCGAGCAGGGCGGATGCGTCGTCGGGCTCGAACGCGCGCACCCCGTCGGGCAGGCGGTCGCCTCGGGGTGCAGCTGGCACGGGCTCGGCTGGCAGGGGCGCCGCTGGCACGGGCGCGGCCGGCACCGGCATCCGCAGCTGCAGCAGCGTGCGCACCTGCGAGGCGCCCAGCCGTCGCGCGATGGCGCGGGCCGCCGGATGGTCGCCGTGCGCCCACGCCTCGAAGTCGCCCAGCTCGTCGGCGACCCGGGCGGCGAGCGCCGTGCCGAGGCCGCGCCTGCGGTGCTCGGGGTGCACGGCCAGCTCGACCTCGTGCTCGCCGTCGCTGACGACCGCCAGCGCGGTCGCGTCGCCGATCGCTCGGCGCTCGCCTCGGCGCAGCTCGATGAGCGCCTGGTCGTTGAAGGGCCGCGCGCCGTCGGCGGCGAGGCAGGCCGCGCCGATCCGCTCGGCGAGCTCGACCGCCATCGCCGTGCGCATCAGGAGTCCGCCAGCTCGAACCGGTAGCCGACGCCCCGCACCGTGCCGATGACGGTCTCGAGGTCGCCGAGCTTCGCGCGCAGGCGCCGCACGTGCACGTCGACCGTGCGGGTGCCGCCGAAGTAGTCGTAGCCCCAGACCTCGCTCAGCAGCTGCTCGCGGGTGAAGACGCGGGCGGGGTGCGAGGCGAGGAACCGCAGCAGCTCGAACTCCTTGTAGGTGAGGTCGATCGGGCGGCCGTCGACCTTCGCCTGGTAGCTGGTCTCATCGATGCTGAGGCCGCTGGCGACGATCGGCCCGCTGCGGCGGCTGCGGGTGATGGCGAGGCGGATGCGTGCCTCGAGCTCTGCAGGACCGGCGGAGTCGAGCACGATGTCGCTCGCGCCCCACTCGGCGGTGATGGCGGCGAAGCCTCCCTCGGTGAGCCCCAGCAGCACCGGCACGTCGCCTTCGAGCAGCCGGCAGAGCGCCTTGGCCGCGGCCAGCTCGGTCGCCCCGTCGACCACGAAGACGTCGGCCTCGGGGGCGTGCGCGACGGCTTCCGCTGTGCCGGGGAGGATGGTCACGCGGTGCTCGAGCAGCTCGAGACCGGGCAGCACTCCTCGATCACGGCGGGTGAAGATCACGACGTGCGCCATCCAGCCTCCTGCCGCGCCAATCCTAGGGGAAGTCAGACCGGGCTCCGAGCCGTGCCCGGCCGGGTGTGCGGCGGTGACGGCGCCGACGATGTGCGCCATGATGGGCGGGTGTCGTGGCGATGGGGAAGCGTGTGGCCGGTCTGGCTGCTGGCCGCCATCGGCGCGGTCGTCGTCGGCGTGCTGCAGCCGAGCGAGGGCATCGTGTGGATGCCGATCCTGCTCGGCATGTGCACCCTGGTGGCCTTCGGCATCCAGCTGGGCGGGCCGACCGAGCCCGGCCTCGTCGACCGGTTGGCGGCGGCGGTGTTCGGGTCGGTGGTGGTGCTGGCGGTGGCGAGCGCGATCATTGTGCCGTTGACCGCGCTGTAGCCGACGCCCCCGACGGCTGGCGATAGGATCGAGCCATGGATGCCATCCCCGTCATCGCCCTCGAGATCTTCTTCCTCGGCCTGCTCGGACTCGCCATGGTCGCGATCCTGGGCGTCTCGTTCGTCGTGGTCCGCAACCTCTTCAAGGGCCAGCGCTAGCCGGTGCTCGAGCTCGACCCGACGCTGCCCGCCGAGCTGGGCCCGCTGCAGTGGCTCATCGGCGACTGGGAGGGCACCGGTGTGCTCTCCTTCCCCGTCGGCGAGCGCACCGTCGAGCACGAGTTCGGCCAGCGGGTCTCGTTCGCCCACCACGGCCACCCCTACCTCTCGTACGAGGCCTACGCGTGGCTGCTCGACGACGAGCTGACGCCGCTCGCCGCCGAGACGGGCTTCTGGCGCCTGGCGCGCGAGTCGCACGAGGCCGACGCCGGCCCCGGCATGCTGCCGCCTGAGGGCGAGCCCGCCTACGGCACCGTCGACGCGGTCGAGGCCCTCCGCCGCCCCGACGGCGCCTTCGACCTGCAGGCGCTCATCGCGCACCCCGCGGGCGTCGCCGAGCTCTACCTGGGCACGATCGCCGGCCCGCGCATCGATCTCGCGACCGACGCGGTGCTGCGAGGTGCGGGCGCGAAGGAGCACACCGCATCCACTCGCATGCTCGGGCTCGTCGACGACCACCTGCTGTGGGCGTGGGATCTCGCCGCGCTCGGCCGCGGCCTCGAGAGCCACGCCTCGGCGCGGCTCGCCCGGCAGACGCCCAAGGGGCCGGAGTCCTGATGAACACGTTGCAGATCGAGGGCGCCGTGCTCGACGAGGCCACCGGCCTGCCGCTGCACGTCGGCAACCCGATCGCCGAGCAGCGCCGCCTGCGGCAGGGCGCGCTCGTGCTGCTGCCGCGCGACGTGCTGCTGCTCACCGGCCCCGACACGCTGCCCTGGCTCGACTCGATCACCAGCCAGGCGCTCGAGCAGCTCGCCGACGGCGCGTCGACCGAGTCGCTGGTGCTCTCGCCGGAGGGCCGCATCGAGCACGCGATGCGCCTGCACCGCGCGGGCGAGCAGCTCTGGATCGTCGTCGACGCCGGCACGGGCGACGCGCTCGAGGCGTGGTTGACGCGGATGCGCTTCTACAAGGAGGTCGAGATCGCTCGACCCGAGGTGGTCGTCGTGGGCACCGCCGGTGAGCCCGCCGCTCCGCTGGCGTGGATCGACGGCTGGCCCGACGTCGCGCCCGGCGGCGTGCGCTACGGCCAGCCGACGGGGGAGCCGTGGCGCTGGTCGGAGGCGATCCTGATGCCGGCCGAGGCCGAGGCGCTCGACGCGGCCCGCTTCGTCGGCACGATGGCCGCCGAGGCTCTGCGCATCGCCGCTGGGCGCCCCTCGATCGCCGAGGTCGACGACCGCTCGATCCCGCACGAGCTCGACTGGCTGACGACCGCGGTGCACCTGGCCAAGGGCTGCTACCGCGGGCAGGAGACGGTCGCGAAGGTGCACAACCTGGGCGCGCCGCCGCGCCGCGTGGTGCTGCTGCACCTCGACGGCTCGCAGAACCTGCCCGTCGCCCCGGGCGACGCGGTGCTCGCCGGCGAGGCCGAGGTGGGCGCCGTCACGTCATCGGCGATGCACGACGAGCTGGGCCCGATCGCACTGGCGGTCGTCAAGCGCGGCACGCCCGCCGACGTCGACCTGACGGTGCGCTCGGCCGAGGGTCCGCTCGTCGCCGCCGGGCAGCAGGTGCTGGTGCCGCCGAGCGCGGGCCACGCCCACCGGCCGCCGCGGCTGCCGCGGCTGGGCGCCGTGCAGCGCCCCGCACCGCCCGCCTGACCGTCCCGCGCTACGCCGGGTGCGCGCCCGGCGCCACCGCGGCCCACGCGACGGTCAGCTCGCCCAGCCGCCACCGCGCGGGGCCGTCAGCGACCGGCCAGCCGGCCGCACGCATCCGCCCCACCGTCGCCACCCAGCGCTGCACCGCGCCGAAGCCGGCCAGCGGCGCCTCGATCGCCCAGGCCCGGTCGAGCTCGGCGAGCAGCGCGTGCACGCGCTCGCCCGCGACGTTGCGGTGGATGAGCGCCTTCGGCAGCCGTTCGGCGACGACCGAGGGGGCCTCCATCGGGCCGGAGCCGAGCTCGTCGACCTTCAGCGCGATGGTGAGCGAGCGGGGACCGGCGGCGTCGAGCGCCACCCACGAGCACACCCGCCCGACCTCGTTCGACGTGCCCTCGACGAGCAGCCCGCCCGGCGCGAGGCGGTCGAGCATCGTCGCCCAGTGGCCCGCGACCTCGTGCTCGTCGTACTGCCGCAGCACGTTCATCGCCCGGATCACCTGCGGCGGGCGCGGCGCGGGCACCTCGAAGCCGCCGAGCGCGAACGACACCTTCGCCTCCGCGGCGATCGCCCTGCCGTAGCGCTCGGGCCCGGCCGCTCGGGCGGCGTGCAGCTCGGCGGTGGCGAGCGCGACCCGCTCCGGATCGATCTCGAGGCCCAGCACCTCGACGGTGGGGTTCTGCCGCGCGAGCCGCTCGTGCAGCTCGAGGCTGGTGGTCGCGCTGGCGCCGTAGCCGAGGTCGACGACGAGGGCGCCCGGCACGCGCGCGGCCGGCTGCGCGGCGATCCAGCGGTCGACGCGGCGCAGCCGGTTCACCCCGGTCGTGCCGCGCGTGATGCGCCCCGTCGGCTTGGCCATGCAGCCATTCTCCCGGGTGGGCACGCGGCCGCCGACTAGGCTGGCGGCATGACCGAGCGCACCCTCATCCTGCTCCGCCACGGCCAGTCCACCTGGAACGAGAAGAACCTCTTCACCGGTTGGGTCGACGTCCGTCTGACGCCGAAGGGCGAGGAGGAGGCGAAGCGCGGCGGCGAGCTGCTGCGCGAGCGCGACCTGCTGCCCGACGTGCTCTACACGTCGCTGCTCACGCGGGCGATCCAGACCGCCAACATCGCCCTCGACGCGGCCGACCGCGGCTGGATCCCGGTCGAGCGCTCCTGGCGGCTCAACGAGCGCCACTACGGCGACCTGCAGGGCAAGGACAAGGCGGCGACCCTCGAGCAGTACGGCGAGGAGAAGTTCATGATCTGGCGTCGCTCGTTCGACACGCCGCCGCCGCCCATCGCGGCCGACAACGAGCACTCGCAGGCCGACGACCCGCGTTACGCCGGCATCGACGGCGAGGTGCCCCAGACGGAGTGCCTGAAGGACGTCATCGAGCGCTTCCTGCCCTACTGGGAGTCGACGATCACGAAGGATCTCGACGCAGGCAGGACGGTGCTCGTCACGGCGCACGGCAACTCGCTGCGGGCGCTCGTGAAGCACCTCGACGGCATCTCCGACGACGACATCGCGAGCCTCAACATCCCCACCGGCATCCCGCTCGTCTACAAGCTGGGCGACGACAACATGCCGCTCGGCCCGGGCGAGTACCTCGACCCGGAGGCCGCGGCTGCGGGGGCGGCGGCGGTGGCGGCTCAGGGGCACAAGCAGTAGTCATCCAGCACGCAGAAGAGGGGCCCGCCTGAGCGGGCCCCTCTTCTGCGTGACGCGGCTCAGTCGGAGGTGGTGAGCGGGTGCTGCGGCTCTCCGGACGAGTGCGGCCGCACCGGCTCGGGCGCCATCTCGGCGTGCGCATCCTCGTCGCCGACCCAGTCGCCGGTCGCGAGGTACTTGACCTTCTTGGCGATGCCGACCGCGTGGTCGGCGAAGCGCTCGTGGTAGCGGCTCGCGAGCGTGGCGTCGACGGTGGTGTGCGCGGCGCCCTCCCACTCGGTGCCGAGCACGTGCGCGAACACGTCGCGGTGCAGCTGGTCGACGTGGTTGTCGATCTCCTCGATGCGGTCGCCGATCGCGATGTCCTGCGTCTCGAGCAGGTCGCGGATCATCTTGGCGATCTCGATGTCGCGCGCGCCCATGTCGGCGAACGTCGGCTGCAGCGACTCGGGCACCACGTTCATCGGGAAGCGGTAGCGCGCGAGCAGCGCGATGTGCCGCGCGAGGTCGCCCATGCGCTCGAGCGACGCCGAGATGCGCAGCGCCGAGACGACGATGCGCAGGTCGCGGGCCACCGGCGACTGGCGCGCGATGATGTCGATCGCGAGCTCGTCGAGGGCGGATGCCTTGTCGTCGATGATCGGGTCGGTCGCGATCACCTGCTCGGCGAGCTGCACGTTCGAGTCGCCGAACGCGCGCACCGCGTGCTCGATCGAGACCACCACGTGGTTGGCGATGTCGACGAGGCGCACCTGCACCTCGGCGAGCTCCTGCTGGAATACGTCGCGCATGGCTCCTGCTCCTCGGGTTGCCGATCAGTCTCGTCGTCGAGCACCGACACGGCTCGAATCATCAGTCTTCTGGCCTCAGGTTACCGGCGGGTGACCGGAGACTGAACCGCCGGGGCGATCCGCGCGCCCCACTACGCTGGCAGGGTGGATGCGTCTTGGTACGTGCTCCTCGCGCTCCTGCTCGGATTCGCGATCGGAGCGGCCTCCGTGCACCTGCTCGGCATCGCCGCGCAGCGCGGCAGGCAGGTGATGGCCATCGCCAGCGAACCGGTGCCCGACGGCGTCGCCGCGATGGTCGGGGTGCTCGAGTCTGCGGGCATCGTGCTCGACGGGTCCAACCAGGTGCTGCTCGCCTCGCCCGGCGCCCACAACCTCGACATCGTCGACGGGCGAACGCTGCGCTCGCACGAGATCCTCGACGCGGTGCGGCGCGTCTGGCGCACCGGTGAGACCGAGGTGCTCGACCTGGTGCACCGGCGCGGTCGCATCGGCGCCGGCACCGAGCTGCACCTGCGCGTGCGCATCGCGCCGCTCGGCAACCGCTTCATGCTGGTGCTCGCCGCCGACCGCACCGAGGAGCTGCGCCTGGCCGGCGTGCGCCGCGACTTCGTCGCCAACGTCAGCCACGAGCTGAAGACGCCCATCGGCGCGGTGACCGTGCTCGCCGAGGCGATCGAGGCCGCAGCGGACGATCCCGACCGCGTGCGCTCCTTCGCCCAGCGCATGCAGGTCGAGGCCGACCGGCTCGCCCGCATGACGAAGGGCCTCATCGACCTGTCGCGCATCCAGTCCGACGATCCGCTCGACCGGCCCGAACGGGTGTCGATCGCGGCCGTCGTCGACGTCGCGATCGACCGCAACCGGGTGCTCGCCGATGCGAAGCGGATGCGCATCATGCCCCGGGTGCTCGAGGACGCGGTGGTGCTGGGCTCGGAAGAGCTCATCACCATGGCCGTCCAGAACCTGGTCTCGAACGCCGTGCAGTACTCGCCGGAGGCCACGCACGTGGGCATCGGCGTGCGCGTGGTCGACGGGGTGATCGAGATCGCGGTGACCGACAAGGGCGTCGGCATCGCGGTGGAGGAGCGCGAGCGGATCTTCGAGCGCTTCTACCGCGTCGACCCCGCGCGCAGCCGCGTGACGGGCGGCACCGGCCTCGGCCTCAGTATCGTGAAGCATGTCGCCGTCAGCCACGGCGGCGAGGTCACGCTCTGGTCGCGCCCAGGTCAGGGCTCGACGTTCACCCTGCGACTCCCGGTCGCCCAACAGCCCGCCCGCAAGGAGATCGCATGACGCGCATCCTGATCGTCGAGGACGAGATCGCTCTCGCTGAGCCGCTCGCCTACCTGCTCGAGATCGAGGGATACGAGACGGCGCACGCCGCCGACGGCGACGTCGCGGTCGAGCTGTTCGAGCGGGAGGGCGCCGACCTGATCCTGCTCGACCTGATGCTGCCCGGCCAGAGCGGCACCGAGGTGTGCAAGGCGATCCGCCGCACCTCGAAGGTGCCGATCATCATGGTCACCGCCAAGGACAGCGAGGTCGACACGATCGTGGGCCTCGAGCTGGGCGCCGACGACTACGTGACCAAGCCGTACTCCTCGCGCGAGCTGGTGGCACGCATCCGCGCTGTCCTCCGCCGCCGCGCGGTCGAGGAGGAGGACGACGACGACTCGGTCGTCGAGATCGGCCGCGTGCGGCTCGACGCCGACAGCCACACGGTCACGGTGGCGGGCGAGGAGGTGGCGATGCCGCTGCGCGAGTTCGAGCTGCTGGAGTACCTCATGCGCAACGCCGGCCGCGTGCTCACGCGGGGCCAGCTGATCGACCGGGTGTGGGGCAGCGACTACTTCGGCGACACGAAGACGCTCGACGTGCACATCAAGCGCCTGCGGGCGAAGGTCGAGGAGGATCCCGGCAATCCGACGCGCGTGGTGACGCTGCGCGGGCTGGGGTACCGCTTCGAGCGGTAGCCGTCCGCTCCGACTTGGCGGGCGGCCTTACTCGGCCGGCCCGAGCTCCGCGTAGTCGGGGAACTCGGTCGAGAAGACCTGCACGCCCACGCCGGCCGGGTCGGGCTCGACGCCGTCGGCCGTGAACGACACGTTGCGCTGCCCGCCGAACTCGACGTCGCTCACCTCGAAGACGAGCTGCTGCTCGGGGAAGCCGAAGGTCGTCACGCCGTTGGGCACGCGCACCTCCTGCGCCTCGTCGTCGACGCGCACCTCGACGAACGTCGCCTCGCCGGGGTTCGTGAAGGTGACGGCGAGGTTCAGCGCGTCGCCGTCGGGCTCGCCGATGAGCATCGCGTTGTGGAACTCCACGCCGCCGGTCTCGCCAGAGATGCCGTCGGAGGCGTCGTACTGGATGGTGGTCGCCTGCGGCGTGAGCATGTTGCATCCGGTCACGGCGAGCGCGACGACGACTGCGGCGGCTGCGGCGGCGAGGGGGCGAGGCTGCACGGGATCCCTTTCGACGGTGGCCGCGGGCGCGAGACGGGTGTGCGCGCGGTCGCGTTCGACTCTACTACCGCTGTCAGGCCGGCGCCCGCGACCGCGGCGGGGGCTCGACGTGAGGCCGCAGACCGACGCCCGGGACGGGCGTCGGCGCTGGGGTCGCGTCGGCGACCCGAAAGGGTCGCCGCCTTTGCGCTCCACCGCGCGAGGGGGTGATCCTGGCACGGCGACCGATGCGGCCGCGAGCGACACGCTGTGATAAAATCAAGGTTCTGGCTATGACGAGGAGCATTCGATGAACTTTGAGGTCGGAGAGACGGTCGTCTACCCCCACCACGGTGCCGCGACGATCACCGAGGTGAAGATCCGCAAGATCAAGGGCGTCGAGACCACCTACCTCAAGCTCAACGTCGCGCAGGGCGGGCTCACGATCGAGGTCCCCGCGCAGAACGTCGACATGGTGGGCGTGCGCGACGTCATCGGCGAAGAGGGCCTCGGCCGCGTCTTCGAGGTGCTGAAGGCCGACTTCACCGAGGAGCCCACCAACTGGGCCCGCCGCTACAAGGCCAACGTCGAGAAGCTCGCCTCCGGCGACGTCATCAAGGTGAGCGAGGTCGTGCGCGACCTGAGCCGCCGCGACCAGGACCGCGGCCTCTCGGCCGGCGAGAAGCGCATGCTCGCGAAGGCCCGCCAGATCCTGGTCTCCGAGCTGGCGCTCGCCGAGCACACCGATGAGGATGCCGCCGCGGCGCGCCTCGACGAGGCGCTCGCCCCCGCGAGCTGATCGATCTCGAGAACCGAGGCGCCCTGTCCCCAAGGCAGGGCGCCTCTTCTGTCTAGGCTCGACCCTGTGACCGACACCGCCCTCATCGTCGTCGCCGCGGGCAGCGGCACCCGGCTCGGCCGCACGCGTGCGGGCCGACCCGTGCCGAAGGCCTTCGCCGAGGTCGCCGGCGCGCCGATCCTGGAGCACGCGCTGCGCGGGGTCGCCGGGCTCGGCGCGAGCATCGTGCTGGTCGTGCCGAGCGGGTTCGAGGCGGATGCGTCGGCGATCGCCGCGCGCGCAGGCGTGCGCGCCGCCGTGGTCGCCGGGGGCGCCACGCGCGCCGACTCCGTGGCCGCCGGGCTGGCTGCGATCGGCCACGCCCGCCTCGTGCTGGTGCACGACGCGGCGCGCGCGCTCACACCGATGGCGTCGTTCGACCGGGTGCTCGCCGCGCTGCGGGCGGGGGCGGCGGCGGTGGTGCCGGTGCTGCCGGTGGTCGACACGATCCGCTCGGCGGGCGAGGAGGGGCTCGGCGCGATCGTCGACCGCTCGTCGCTGCGCGCGATGCAGACGCCGCAGGGCTTCGATGTGCCGACGCTGCGCCGGGCCTACGAGGCGGCTGGCGATGCGCGCGCCGCCTCGACCGACGATGCGCAGCTCGTGCAGGCGCTCGGCGAGCCGATCGTCGCGGTGCACGGCGACGAGCTCGCCTTCAAGATCACGACCCCTGCCGACGCCGCCCGGGCCGAGGCGCTGCTGGCGCAGGAGGCGGGCGTGGCGGAGCAGGCGACCCCGGCGGGGCAGACGACGGGTGGCGCTGCGCCCGAGCTGCGCACCGGCATCGGCGTCGACGTGCACGCGTTCGGCGGCGACGGCGCGCTCTGGCTCGCCGGGCTCGAATGGGAGGGGCAGGGCCTCGCAGGCCACTCCGACGGCGACGCCGCCTGCCATGCGATCGTCGATGCCCTGCTGGGCGCCGCGGGCCTGGGCGACATCGGCGCGCTGGTCGGCGTCGACGACCCGCGCTTCGCGGGTGCTCGTGGCGAGGTGTTCGTGCGCGCGGCGGTCGCGCTCCTGGCCGAGCACGGCTGGGCGCCGGTGAACGTCGCCGTGCAGGTGCTCGGCGTGCGGCCGCGCATCGGCACCCGGCGCGACGAGGCGCAGCGGGTGCTCTCGGCGATGGTCGGCGCACCCGTGAGCGTCAGCGGCACCACGACCGACGGGCTCGGCGCCATCGGCCGCGGCGAGGGTGTGCAGGCGATGGCGACGGCGCTCATCCGTCGCCCTTGAGCCGGTCAGCCCGGATCAGCCGCGAGACCGAAGCGCCAGTAGCCTTGGGAACCGTGACCGTGCGCATCTACGACTCGAAGCAGCAGACGATCGTCGACCTGCAGCCGCTCCGCGCGGGCGAGGTCTCGATGTACGTCTGCGGCCCGACCGTGCAGTCGTCGCCCCACATCGGCCACGTGCGCAGCGCCGTCGCCTACGACGTGTGGCGCCGCTGGCTCGAGCACCGCGGCAACCGCGTCGTGTTCGTGCGCAACGTCACCGACATCGACGACAAGGTGCTCGTGAACGCGGTCGACGAGCCCTGGTGGGCGCTCGCCTACCGGGTCGAGCTCGAGTTCAGCGCCGCCTACCGGGGTGTCGGCGTGCTCGCACCGACCTACGAGCCGCGCGCCACCGCATCCGTCATCGAGATGCACGAGATCATCGCGCTGCTCATCGAGCGCGGCCACGCCTACCCGGCGCTCGACGGCTCGGCCGACGTCTACTTCGACGTGCGCTCGTGGGAGGCCTACGGCGCGCTCACCCGGCAGTCGATCGACAAGATGGAGCCGGCCGCCGACGCCGACCCGCGCGGCAAGCGCGACCCGCGCGACTTCGCGCTCTGGAAGGCGAGCAAGGCCGACGAGCCCGACTCCGCCTCGTGGGCGTCGCCGTGGGGGCGGGGCCGCCCCGGCTGGCACATCGAGTGCTCGGCGATGGCGCGCCGCTACCTGGGCGACGCGTTCGACATCCACGGCGGCGGGCTCGACCTGCGGTTCCCGCACCACGAGAACGAGCTGGCGCAGTCGACCGCCGCCGGCCTCGGCTTCGCACAGCTGTGGAGCCACAACGGGCTCGTGCACGTCGACGGCGAGAAGATGTCGAAGTCGCTCGGCAACTCGATCTTCGCCGCCGACCTGCTGCGCTCCGTACGGCCGATCGCGGTGCGCTACTTCCTCGTCGCGCCCCACTACCGCTCGACGATCGACCTGCGCACGGCCGGCGGCAGCCTCGAGGGCGGCTCGCTCGCCGAGGCCGAGTCGGCGTTCTCGCGCATCGAGGCGATGCTCGAGCGCGCGGCCAGGGCGGGCTCGCTGCCCGACGTCGGGGTGCCGGATGCGTTCGCGACGGCCATGGACGACGACCTCTCCACGCCCCAGGCGGTCGCGGTGCTGCACGAGACGACGCGCGCCGCGAACGTCGCGCTCGACGCGGGGGAGACGGATGCCGCGCTCGCCCGGGCGGGAGCGGTGCGGGCGATGCTGCGGGTGCTGGGGCTCGACCCGGAGGACGCGGTGTGGCATTCTGGAACGTCGGCCGAGTCCGGCGCGGGCGAGCATGCCGCTTTGACCAGCCTGGTCGAGACGCTGCTCACCGAGCGCCGTGAGGCCCGCGCGGCGAAGGACTTCGCCGCCTCCGACCGCATCCGCGACGCGCTCGCGGCAGCCGGGATCCTCGTCGAGGACGGCCGAGACACCACCACTTGGAGCATCACATGACGAAGCCGCAGCGCGCCCCGCGCAAGAAGGGCCCCCTGAAGGGCACCGGCGGTCACGGCCGCAAGTCGCTCGAGGGCAAGGGCCCGACGCCGAAGGCCGAGGATCGCTCCTGGCACGTCGCCGGCAAGCGGAAGGCTGCGCGCGAGCGCTTCGAGGCCGCCTCCTCGAAGGGCCGCAAGCCCGAGCCGCCCCGCCACCGCAAGCCCTCGTCGGCGAAGGACGACTCCGAGCTGGTCACCGGCCGCAACTCGGTGCTCGAGGCGCTGCGCACCAAGGTGCCGGCGACCACGCTGATCCTCGCCGCCCGGCTCGAGATGGATGAGCGCGTCAAGGAGATCCTGCAGCTGGCCAACAAGCGCGGCCTGCCGGTGCTCGAGATGATGCGCCCCGAGCTCGATCGCATCACCGGTCACGACTCGGTGCACCAGGGCGTCGCGCTGAAGGTGCCGCCCTATCAGTACGCGCACCCGATCGACCTGCTCGAGCAGGTCGTCGACCGCCAGCAGACGCCGCTGTTCGTGGCCCTCGACGGCGTCACCGACCCGCGCAACCTGGGCGCGATCATCCGCTCGGCCGCCGCGTTCGGCGCGCAGGGCGTCATCGTGCCCCAGCGCCGCTCGGTGGGCGTGACCGCGAGCGCGTGGAAGACCAGCGCCGGCGCCGCCGCCCGCGTGCCGGTGGCGATGGCCGCCAACCTGACGAGCACGCTCAAGGAGCTCAAGTCGCAGGGCGTGTTCGTGGTCGGCCTCGACGGCGGCGGCGACGTGCAGCTGCACGAGCTCGAGCTCGCCGACCGGCCGCTCGTGATCGTCGTCGGCAGCGAGGGCAAGGGCCTGTCGCGGCTCGTCACCGAGACCTGCGACGCGATCGTCTCGATCCCGATCGAGTCGATGACCGAGTCGCTGAACGCCGGCATCGCGGCATCCGTCACGCTCTACGAGGTCGCGAAGCGCCGCTCCTCTCGCTAGCGCTCACACCAGGTCGCGCCAGTCGGCCGCGTCGTCGTCACCGGGCATGTCCTGCAGCGTGACGATCGGCATCGTCATGGTGACCGGCACGTCGAGCAGCGCCGCCTCGTCGCGCCGGAAGGCGAGCTGCGTCGCGATGTAGGCGGCCGCGGCCTCGCGCAGCGGCACCTCGCGCTGCTCGCGCTCGGAGAGGTACCAGCGGTGCTCGAGCACCTGGTGGAACACCTCGGGCCCCTCCAGCTTGCCGCGCAGCTCGATCGGCACCAGCTCGACGATCGGCGCGAAGATCTGCTCGAACCACTCGTGCGCGAGCGTCTCCTCGTCGATGCCCGGCCGGGCGTCGTGCTGGATCGCGACGTACTCGTCGAGGTCGTTCAGCATGCGGCGCGCCTGGTTCTCCTCGGCATCGATGCCGGTGAGCGACTGCAGGCGTCGGTGGTGGTGCCCGGGGTCGACCACCTTGGGCTGGATGCGCACGGTGGTGCCGCCGTCGCCGGTGGAGATCGAGAGCTCCTCGATGTCGTAGCCGAGCAGGTTGAGCCGCTCGATGCGGTCGCGGATGCGCCAGCGCTCGCTGAGCGGGATCACCTCCTGCTCGGTCAGCTCGGCCCACAGCGACCGGTACTGCTCGACGATCGAGCCGGCCACCGCGACCGGGTCGATCGACTCGTCGAGCCGATCGCCGGCGGCGAGGTCGAGCAGCTCGCCGGCGATGTTGACGCGCGCGACCTCGAGGTCGTCGGCCCGCCGGCCGTCGGAGAGGCCGGAGGGCTCGATGCTGCCCGTCTCGGCGTCGACCAGGTAGGCGGCGAAGGCGCCGGCGTCGCGGCGGAAGAGGGTGTTCGACAGCGACACGTCGCCCCAGTAGAACCCGACCAGGTGCAGCCGCACGAGCAGGCCGGCGAGCGCATCGACGAGGCGCTCGGCGGTCGACTCCTTCATCGACGACGAGTACAGCGCCCGGTAGGGGAGCGAGAAGCGCAGGTGGCGGGTGACGAGCGCGGTCGGCAGCGGCTCGCCGTCGCCGTCGGTGCGGCCGGCGACGATCGCGAGCGGCTCGACGCACGGCACGTCGAGGCGCTGCAGGCGGCGCAGCATGGCGTACTCGCGCGCCGCCATCTCCTCGGTCGTCTCCTTGATGGCGACGACGCGGCTGCCGAGCCGGGCGAAGCGCACGAGGTGGCGCGAGATGCCCTTCGGCAGCTGCACGACGTCGGCCTCGGTCCACTCGTCGAGCGCGATGCCCCACGGCAGGTCGAGCAGGGTCGCGTCCATCACCGAGGAGGTGATCCGCAGATCGGAGCGCATGCCGCCATGGTAGGCCGAAGGGCCCCTGCCGAGGCGGGGGCCCTTGGTGCTGGCGCTGGTCAGAGCCGCTGGCCGGTGGTCTTGTCGAACACATGCAGGTGCGTCGGGTCGGGCGTGATGTAGACCGTGTCGCCGAGCGACGCGTGCGTGCGGCCGTCGACGCGCGCGACGATGTCGACGCGCTTGCCCTCGACATCGGCGTGCCCGTAGAGGTAGCCGTCGGCGCCGAGCTCCTCGACGAGGTCGACGAGCACCGGCAGTCCGTCGCCCTGCTCGGCGACCGAGACGTCCTCCGGACGCACGCCCACGATGATGCCGTCCTTCGCGCCGGCGATCTGCTCGCGCGGGATCTGCACCAGGTGCTCGCCGAAGAGCACGCCCTGGTCGTGGCGCTGCAGCTCGAGCAGGTTCATCGCGGGGCTGCCGATGAAGCCGGCCACGAAGAGGTTCGAGGGCTGGCCGTAGAGGTCGCGCGGTGTGCCCACCTGCTGGAGCACGCCGTCCTTGAGCACGGCGATCCGGTCGCCCATGGTGAGCGCCTCGGTCTGGTCGTGCGTGACGTAGACCGTGGTGACGCCGAGGCGGCGCTGCAGCGAGGCGATCTGGGTGCGGGTCTGCACACGCAGCTTGGCGTCGAGGTTCGACAGCGGCTCGTCCATCAGGAACACCTGCGGCTGCCGCACGATGGCGCGGCCCATCGCGACGCGCTGCCGCTGGCCGCCGGAGAGCGCCTTCGGCTTGCGACCGAGGTAGGGCTCCAGGTCGAGCAGCTTGGCCGCCTCCTCGACGCGCTTCGCCCGCTCCTCCTTCGCGATGCCGGCGATCTTGAGCGCGAAGCCCATGTTCTCGGCCACGGTCATGTGCGGGTACAGCGCGTAGTTCTGGAAGACCATCGCGATGTCGCGGTCCTTCGGCGGCATGTCGGTGACGTCGCGGTCGCCGATCATGATGCGGCCGTCGTTGACCTCTTCGAGGCCCGCGAGCATGCGCAGGGCGGTGGACTTGCCGGAGCCTGAGGGGCCGACCAGCACGAGGAACTCCCCGTCGGCGATCTCGAGCTCCATCTGGTCGACCGAGGGAGCGGTGCTGCCGGGGTAGACCCGGCTCGCCTTGTCGAACGTCACTGACGCCATTGTCGTCTTCCTTCCACCGGCAGGCACGTGCCGGACGATCCGTCGTGGAATGAGCGCGGGCGGCTCTGCCCGCGGGGACATCCTCGCACGAGTGACGGCCGGTACCCTAGAGATCGGTGCGCTTCTCGCGCGCGCCACCTCGCCGGACCTCCGGCCGACCCCAGGACAGGACGCATGACCGACAAGCTGACGAAGAACGAGCGTCGCGCGCAGGCTCGCGAGCAGGCGCGCAAGATGCAGGAAGAGCGCCGCAAGAAGGAGCAGCTCAAGAAGGGGCTGACCGTCGGCGGCATCATCGTGGCCGCGGTGGCGATCGTCGCGATCGTCGCGGTCGTCATCATCAACAGCATCCGCCCCCCGGGCCCGGGCCCGGAGAACATGGCCGCGAACGGCATCGTGATCGGCCAGGACTTCGTCGCCGAGCGCACCGCCGCGACCCCCGCCGAGGGCGAGCCCACGCCGACCGAGCCGCGCGAGGACATCGTGCAGATCGAGATCTACCAGGACTACATGTGCCCCGCGTGCGGCGCGTTCGACGAGGCCAACCGCGCCACGCTCGAGCAGCTGATGCAGAGCGGTGCAGCCACCCTCGAGGTGCACCCGATCTCGATCCTCGACCGCACGTCGCTGGGCACGAAGTACTCGACCCGCTCGGCCTCGGCCGCGGCGTGCGTCGCCGAGTACGCGCCCGACCAGTTCTGGGCCTTCAACACCGGCATGTACGACAACCGGCCTCAGGAGGGCACGTCGGGCCTGACCAACCAGGAGATCGTCGGGGTGGCCGAGGCTGCCGGCATCGACGTCTCCGGCGGGCTCGCCGACTGCATCAACGAGGGCCGCTTCATGAGCTGGGCCGAGGACGCCACCGTGCGTGCGGGCAGCCAGCCGCTGCCCGGCACCGACGGCGTGGTCGCCGACCGCACTCCGACGGTGATCGTCAACGGCGAGCGCTTCCCGGGTGCGCCCGGTGACGCGGCCGGCTTCCAGGCGTTCGTGACCGCGACCGCGGGCTCGCTCACCGAGGCCCCGGCCGAGACCGAGGCTCCGGCGGAGTCGCCCGCCCCGAGCGACGGCTGATGCGGCTGCGCACCCTGCTGGCGACGGGCGCGGTCGCCGCGCTGACGCTGCAGGCAGGGTGCGCCGCCACGCCACCGCCGCCGATCTCGACGATCGGTGAGCTCGGCGCCGCCTACCTCGACGCGGGCGGCGCCTGCGACGACCTGGTGGAGCAGTTCCGCGCGAGCGACGCGGAGCCCGTCGTCGCGGCCTGCGGCACCGACACCGAGCTGATCCTGGCGACCGATGCCGAGCAGGCGCAGGCGGTCGCGACGCAGCGCCAGCTGCAGGAGCAGACGGTGCTGGTCTTCGACCGCTGGGTGATCCGCGATCCTGAGCTCGAGACCATCCAGCAGTCGCTGGGCGGCCAGATCGTCACGCTGGCCCCCGCGGATGGCCCCGCGAACATGGCCGACGCGATCGCGTTCGACGCCGACGGCGTGGTGGAGGCCGACCCCGTGCCCGCCGACGGCGATCCCGCGGAGCTGCCGGAGGCATCCGGTGTGCCCGATGTGCTGGTGGCGGTCGACGCGGGCTGCGAGTTCTGCGACCGGCTGCTCGGCTCGAGCGGCGAGCTGCTCACCGCGCTCGCCGACGACGGCGCGGCGCGGGTCGCGTACCTGCCCGTGTCGCTGGGCGACTCGATCGAGAACCGCTACGCGTCGACGCTCGGCGCCAACGCGCTCGCCTGCGTCGCCGACGGCGCCCCCGAGGGCTACCGCGGGTTCCAGACGGCGCTGCTCGCGCAGCTGCAGCAGCAGCCCTTCGACGCCGGTGCCGTCTCGGCGCTGGCGAGCGAGCACGTGCCCGACGACGGCGCCGCCGACATCGGCGCGTGCATCGCCGACGCCCGCTTCGCGTGGTGGGTGCGCCAGGCGACCGTGCGCGCGATCGAGCAGCCGCTGCAGGGCGTCGAGCCGCTGCGCGGCGTGCCGAGCGTGCTCGTCGACGGCCGGCTCTACGCGGGCGACGTCACCGATGCGGCGGCCCTCGAGGCGTTCATCGCCGAGGGCTGAGGGAGCCCCCTGTCAGGATTGAACTGACGACCTACGCTTTACAAGAGCGTTGCTCTACCACTGAGCTAAGGAGGCGTCGCGCCGACGTGGTCGGCGCTGCACGCCAGCCATTCTAGGCTTGCCCGGTGAGTCGACTGCGCCCGTGGAGCCCCGAGCGCGACGCGGCGTCCGTGCTCGCCGCGTTCGACGCATCCGCCGAACTGCACCGGCAGGCGCCGCCGCTCGTCACCCTCGCCGAAGAGCACTCCGATCTCGAACCGATGGAGCTCGCATGACCGCCTTCCTCTGGCTGCTCGCCTCGATCGCCGCGGGCGTCGGCCTGGCGCTGCAGAGCCGCGTGAACGGCGAGCTCGGCGCGCGCCTCGACCACGGCATGCTCGCTGCGCTGATCTCGTTCGGCGTGGGGCTCGTGGTGCTGGCCGGCATCCTCGCCGTGTCGCCGGTCGCGCGGGCCGGGGTCCGTCGCCTCGTGGGGGTCATCCGCGACGGCTCGATGCCCTGGTGGTACGCCACCACGGGCCTGTTCGGCGCGTTCCTGGTCGCGACTCAGGGCCTCGCCGTCGCCACGCTCGGGGTGGCGCTCTACACGGTCGGCGTGGTCGCCGGCCAGACCATGAGCGGGCTCGCGGTCGACCGCATCGGCCTCGGTGGGCTCGCGCGCAAGGCGATCACCCCGCCGCGCGTCATCGGTGCGCTGCTGGCGCTCGTCGCCGTCGGCCTGGCGCTCGTCGGCACCGGGGAGCTCGAGGGCGTCTGGCTCATCCTGCTGCCGTTCGTCGCCGGCCTGCTGCAGTCGCTGCAGCAGGCGATGGGCGGGCTCGTGCAGCGGCACGCGCGCTCGGCGATGGCGCAGACCTTCTCGAACTTCCTGGTCGGCACGGTCGCGCTGGGGATCTTCGTGCTCGTGCAGACGCTCGCGGGCGTGCGCTCGCAGCCACTGCCGACCGAGCCGTGGCTCTACATCGGCGGGGTGCTCGGCATCGTGTTCATCGCGCTGATGTCGGTCGCCGTGCACCACCTGGGCGTGCTGACGATGGGCCTCGGGGTGATCTGCGGGCAGGTCGTCGCCTCGGTGCTGCTCGACCTGGCGTTCCCGGCAGGCCATCCCGTCACGGTGTGGTCGGTGCTCGGGGCGGCGCTGACGATCGCGGCGGTCGCCGTCTCGGCGATCCGCCCGCGTCGCGCCAAGGCGTGAGACAAGTGAGGCTCAGCGCCTGAGGCTCAGCGCTCCGGCGTGGAGTGGCTCAGCTCTCGGGCGTGAAGTTCAGCGCGAGCGAGTTCATGCAGTAGCGGTCGCCGGTGGGCGTCTGCGGGGCGTCGTCGAAGATGTGGCCCAGATGGCTGCCGCACTTCGCGCAGCGCACCTCGGTGCGCACCATGCCCAGCGTGCGGTCCTCGATGAGCTCCACCGCGTCCTCGCGGACGGTCTCGTAGAAGCTCGGCCAGCCGCAGCCGGCGTCGAACTTCGTCTCGTCGCGGAACAGCTCGTTGCCGCACGCGCCGCAGGTGTAGACGCCCTGGCGCGCCTCGTCGAGCAGCGCGCCCGTCCACGGGCGCTCGGTGCCCGCCTCGCGGAGCACGCGGAAGGCTTCGGGGGAGAGCGTCTCGCGCCACTCGGCGTCGGAGCGCTGGATTCGATCGGTCATGCCCCCAGGGTACGCCGCCCCACGCGCGTTTCGCGGCGGGCGGAACCGCGCCCGGTCGTAGGATCGAACCCATGCCCAGCCAGCCCCGACCCCGCAGCACGGCCGACGCGGCGCCGGCAGCGGACGACGCGGCGCTGGCGTTCGCGGCCGCCGGATCGTCGACCGAGGCGCTGCCCGCGGCACCCCAGACGACGGATGCGGTGGGTCACGACCTCGCCGCAGCCCGCGAGGAGCGCATCCGCCGCGTGCTCGACTTCGAGGCGGGCTGGAGCAGCCACGGGGGCGCGAAGGCGCGCGCGATCCGGGCGGAGTTCGGCTGGTCGACGACCCGCTACTACCAGGTGCTCGACGGCCTGCTCGAGGCGCCCGCGGCCGTGCGCCACGACCCGATGCTCGTGCGTCGCCTGCTGCGCCTGCGCGAGGCACGATGAGCCCCACGCGTCGCGTCGGGGCGCACCGCTCCGTCACGCGGCAGCGGATGCCGCGCTGGGTGATCCTGCTCTGCGCGCTCGGCGCGGTCGTGCTGCTCACGGTCGCCGGGCTGTTCCTGCTCGACCGCCTGCGGCCGCAGGCGCAGACGCCTTCGCCGGCGGCGCAGGAGGTCATCACCGACCCGAGCCTCGTCGACCCCGCGCTCGACGCCACGATCACCGTGCTCGACCAGTCGGGGGAGCCGGGCCTGGCCGCCGGCGTGGGCCAGGCCGCGGCCGACGCGGGCTGGCGCGTCATCGCGACCGGCGACGCGACCGGCGGCGACGCCGCGACCACCATCGTCTGGTACGACAGCGAAGCGCTCGCGCCGGTCGCCCGCGGTCTCGCGCAGGGGCTCGGCGTGGGCGAGGCGCGGCTCTCCGACGGTCGGCTCTCGGGCACGCCGATCACGATCGTGCTCGGCGCGGATGCGGTGGGCGTGGCACCCAGCGTCGCTCCCGACCCCGACGGCGGGCTCGAGAGCGCGACGCCGGAGGCGCCCGCGCCCTGAGCGGCCGCGACGCCGGAGGCGCCCGCGCCCTGAGCGGCCGCGACGCCCGGCGGGCAGCGGCTTGCACTCGCATGGGCAGAGTGCCAGACTTGGGTACTGGCACTCCCTTCGTCGGAGTGCCAGTTTGAACGTCCACAGACGTCCAGGAGGGACGAACTGCAANCGGCGGGCAGCGGCTTGCACTCGCATGGGCAGAGTGCCAGACTTGGGTACTGGCACTCCCTTCGTCGGAGTGCCAGTTTGAACGTCCACAGACGTCCAGGAGGGACGAACTGCAATGGCAAAGATGATCGCATTCAACGAGGAGGCCCGCCGCGGGCTTGAGCGTGGATTGAACACGCTCGCCGACGCGGTCAAGGTGACCCTCGGCCCGCGCGGCCGCAACGTCGTGCTCGAGAAGAAGTGGGGCGCCCCCACGATCACGAACGACGGTGTCTCGATCGCCAAGGAGATCGAGCTCGAGGACCCCTACGAGAAGATCGGCGCCGAGCTGGTCAAGGAGGTCGCGAAGAAGACCGACGACGTCGCCGGTGACGGCACGACGACGGCCACCGTGCTCGCTCAGGCGCTGGTCCGCGAGGGCCTCCGCAACGTCGCCGCAGGCGCCGACCCGATCAGCCTCAAGCGCGGCATCGAGAAGGCCGCAGCCGCCGTCACGGCGCAGCTGATCGCGAACGCCAAGGAGATCGAGACCAAGGAGGAGATCGCCGCCACCGCTTCGATCTCCGCCGCGGACGAGGAGATCGGCGCGCTGATCGCCGAGGCCATCGACAAGGTCGGCAAGGAGGGCGTCGTCACCGTCGAGGAGTCGAACACCTTCGGCACCGAGCTCGAGCTCACCGAGGGCATGCGCTTCGACAAGGGCTTCCTGTCGCAGTACTTCGTCACCGACCCCGAGCGCCAGGAGACGGTCTTCGAGGACCCGTACATCCTGATCGTC
The DNA here is from genome assembly GCF_030758955.1 of Agrococcus beijingensis. Classification (NCBI taxonomy): domain Bacteria; kingdom Bacillati; phylum Actinomycetota; class Actinomycetes; order Micrococcales; family Microbacteriaceae; genus Agrococcus; species Agrococcus beijingensis. The sequence continues at coordinate 2,160,455 of NZ_CP132360.1, forward strand.
AACTCGAAGATCTCGAACATCAAGGACCTCCTCCCGGTCGTCGACAAGGTGATCCAGGCCGGCAAGCAGCTGGTCATCATCGCCGAGGACGTCGAGGGCGAGGCGCTCGCGACGCTCGTGGTCAACAAGATCCGCGGCATCTTCAAGTCGGTCGCCGTCAAGGCTCCGGGCTTCGGCGACCGCCGCAAGGCGATGCTCGCCGACATGGCCATCCTCACGGGTGCCCAGGTCATCTCCGAGGAGGTCGGCCTCAAGCTCGAGAACGCGACGCTCGACCTGCTCGGCCGCGCCCGCAAGGTCGTCATCACGAAGGACGAGACGACCATCGTCGAGGGTGCCGGCGAGGCCGACGCCATCGCTGGCCGCGTGCGCCAGATCCGCTCGGAGATCGAGAACACCGACAGCGACTACGACCGCGAGAAGCTCCAGGAGCGCCTCGCGAAGCTCGCCGGTGGCGTCGCCGTCATCAAGTCGGGTGCCGCGACCGAGGTCGAGCTCAAGGAGCGCAAGCACCGCATCGAGGACGCCGTCCGCAACGCGAAGGCAGCCGTCGAGGAGGGCATCGTCCCCGGTGGTGGCGTCGCGCTGATCCAGGCCGCCAAGACCGCGTTCGAGACCCTCGAGCTCACGGGCGACGAGGCGACGGGCGCGAACATCGTGCGCGTCGCGGTCGACGCTCCGCTGAAGCAGATCGCCCTCAACGCCGGCCTCGAGCCGGGCGTCGTGGCGGAGAAGGTCCGCAACCTCCCCGTGGGCCACGGCCTCAACGCCGCCACGGGCGAGTACGTCGACATGCTCGCCGCGGGCATCTCCGACCCGGTCAAGGTGACGCGCTCCGCGCTCGCCAACGCCGCGTCGATCGCCGGCCTCTTCCTCACCACCGAGGTCGTCGTCGCCGACAAGCCCGAGAAGGCGTCGGCCATGCCGGCAGACCCCACGGGTGGCATGGACTTCTAGTCCGCAGCAGTCGAAGGGCCCCAGCAGCGATGCTGGGGCCCTTCGCCGTGCGGTCAGCGGTGCGGTCACTCCGGCAGGACGGCTGCGGGGAGCGACCGCGCGAGCCAGGCCTGCGCTCGCTCGGCGCTCCAGCCGCGATCCTTCGTGAGGGAGAGGTACGTGCGCGGCGAGAACAGCACCGCCAGGACGTCGACGGCTGCGTCGAGGTCGAACGGATCAGGCATCGGATGCGCGGCCACGATGCGGGAGAGCATCGACCGGTAGACGTCGATCCGCAAGCGCTCGAGCCGCTCGAAGAGCAGCGCAGCATCGGGATCCTGGCGAGCGGCCTCTCGCACCACCTCGTTGAGCGCGCTCGCGCGCTCCATGATGGGCGCGGAGGCGAGGATGAAGGCCGTGAGGGCCTCCTGGGCCGTCGCGCCGCTGGGTGCGTCGCGGAACCACGGCGCCTCTTCCGGCTCGACGCCCTCCGGCCCGCTCATGACCGCGTGATCGACGAGCGCACCGAGCAGCTCGATCTTCGTGTGGAACACGAAGTGCACCGTCTGCACCGCGACGCCGGCGGCGCGCGCGATGGCGGCCATCGTCGTGCGCTGGTAGCCGTTCTCCGTGAACTCCCGATGGGCCGCCTCGAGGGTGCGGAGACGCGTCGCCGCCGCCCGCTCCTTGCGAGAGAGCCTTGGGACGGTCTCGTCGCCAGCGCCGCCCGCACCTCCGGCTGCGCTGCTCGATTCCGGTGGTTGCGGGGTCTTGACGGTCGCCATGCACGCGAGCATACTGCAGACGCTCGCTAGTGAATCTCACTAGCGAAATTGGCTAATGAATCGCCGACGATCGATCGCCGGCGGGAGAGCAGGCGACCATGTACGCAGTCCTGGGCATCTGGACGGTGCCCGGCACGCGGGCGGAGCGAGTCGAATCGATCGAGACCCACGTCGTGCCGTTCGTGCGCACGGTGCACGGCTTCCATGACGCGCGATACGCCTTCGATACGGATTCGGATCGCGCCTACACCTATGTCGCGTTCGACACGGAGGCGGACGCGCGCCGGTTCATCGACCTCGTCGCCACGGAGCGCAGGCCCGTGCAGCAGGCGCACGGTGTGCAGCTCGACCAGGAGTTCGTGCTGCTCGACATCCTCCTCGAGGTCGCTGCAGAGCCCGCAGCGGCGGCCTGACCGCGGCAGGGCTCTGCGCGCACACGGCCCGATCCGGCCGGCCCCGACAGGGCCGGACCGGGCCGTGCACGCCGCGACCGCTCAGCCCGCGAAGAGGCGCGTGTTGCCCTGCTCGACGTCGGCGTACTGGCGGCCGGCCGCGGCGAGCGCCTCGTTGATGCTGGTCAGCGACTCCTCGACCCGCATCTGCGTGGCCCGCCACTCCTGCAGCACGCCCTGGAAGGCCACAGAGGCCTGGCCCGTCCAGGAGTCCTGCAGCGCCTGCAGCTGCGCGTGCATGGCCGCGGCGTCGGACTGCAGACGCGATGCGGTGGCCCGCACCGCCACGTGCGCCCCGTGGATGGCGTCGGCGTCGACGACGTACCTGCTCATGATCCCCTCGATCCCGCGCGGAGCATCCGCGCTCGAGGGCACACGGTAGACGGATGCGTCGGCTACCCGAGGCGGCGGGCGGCGGCCTGTGGATCGCTGCCGGTGTGCACGTCTGGCCGCAGCCGCTGGCTGAGCTGCATGACGGCCTCGTCGGAGGCGAGCGGGATGGCGATGCGGAAGGTCGCGCCGCCGCCGGGCGTCTCCACCACGTCGATGCGGCCATTGTGCGCGCGCACGATGCCACGCACGATCGCGAGCCCCAGCCCGGAGCCGCCCGTCTCGCGGGCGCGCGACGAGTCGGCGCGGAAGAAGCGCTCGAAGATGCGCTCGCGCTGCTCGGCGGGCACGCCGGGGCCGTGGTCGATGACCATCACGATCGCCTCGCGGCGGCGCAGCGAGACGCCGACGCCGAGGTCGATCGCGGTGTCGTCGGGCGTGTAGCGCAGGGCGTTGCCGATCAGGTTGGAGATCACCTGGCGCAGCGTGTGCTCGTCGCCCAGCACGATCGCGGGCGGCGCCAGCGGCGGCGGCGCGAAGAGCTCGGTGGGGAGCGTCTCGTCGGTGGCGCCGGCGACGGGACCCATCGCATCCGCATCGACCGGGAGCACGCGCACCTCGCGCTCGAGCGCGCCCGCGCGCGTGTCGGAGGCGGCGTCGTTGACGAGCGGCACGAGGTCGAGCGGCTGCACGTCGAGCGGCCGGCGCTCGTCGAGGCGGGCGAGCTGCAGCAGGTCCTCGACGAGGCGGGCCATGCGCTTCGCCTCGCCCTCGATGCGCTCCATGGCGTTCGCGACGTCCTCAGGGCGCGAGAGGGCGCCCATCCGGTAGAGCTCGGCGTAGCCGCGCACCGACACGAGCGGGGTGCGCAGCTCGTGGCTCGCGTCGCCGACGAACTGGCGCATCTGCGCCACCGACTCGTCGCGCTGCTCGATGGCGGCCTCGATGCGGCCGAGCATGGCGTTCAGCGACTGCTGCAGCGAGCCGACCTCGGTGCGCGGGTGCTCGCCGGTGAGGCGCGCGTCGTAGTCGCCGTCGGCGAACCGCTGCGCCTGCTTGGCCACGCCCCGCAGGCCGCGCAGCGCCGCTCCCGCGAGGATTCGCGTGAGCGCCGCACCGAGCACCACGGCGAGCAGCGAGAACCCCGTGAACACGATGGTGAACGAGGTCGTGCCCGACTCCACCTGCTCGAGGTCGATGGCGACGATCGAGATCAGCACCTCGCCGGTGGTCTCGACGGTCGAGGGGGCGATCAGCATGCGCCACTCGGTCGCGCGGTCGACCGACACGGCGGTGAACGCCGAGTCCTGGCCGGGCAGCGACGCGATCGAGAGATCGGTCAGGTCGGGGTTGCCGGGGTTCGGCAGCTTGTTGTCGCAGAGCACCTCGCCCGACGCATCCGCGACGCCCAGGTAGTAGGTGTTGGGCATGCGCTGCGCGAGGTCGCACTGCTCGGGCGACTCCGACTGCGCGATGGGCTCGCTCGTGAACGCGCCCATCGCCTGGTCGAGCTCGCGGTCGACCTCGGCGACCTGCGCGTCCCGGATGATGCTGAGGGTGCCGATGCCGGCCAGGGCGAGGCCGAAGGTCATCACGACGACGGTGAGTGCGCTGATGCGCCCGGCCAGCGACATGCGGCCGAGCAGGCGGGTCAGCCGCGTCGCCACCTACGCCTTCGGCGACTTCAGCATGTACCCGAAGCCGCGCTTGGTGACGATCATCGGCTCGCTCTCGCCGTCGTCGATCTTGCGCCGCAGGTACGAGATGTATGACTCGACGATGCCGACGTCGCCGTTGAAGTCGTACTCCCAGACGTGGTCGAGGATCTGCGCCTTCGACAGCACCCGGTTGGCGTTCAGCATCAGGTAGCGCAGCAGCTTGAACTCGGTGGGGGAGAGCTCGATCTCGGTGCCCCGCACGGTCACCTCGTGCGTGTCCTGATCCATCGCGAGGTCGCCGACGTGCAGCGTCGAGTCGTCGGTCTCGGCCATCGTGCGGCGCAGGATCGCCTTGATGCGGGCGATGATCTCGTCGAGCGAGAAGGGCTTCGTGACGTAGTCGTCGCCGCCCACGGTGAGGCCGTTGATCTTGTCCTCGGTGTCGTCCTTCGCGGTGAGGAACAGGATCGGGGAGGTGAAGCCGGATGCGCGGAGGCGCTTGGTCACGCCGAAGCCGTTGATGTCGGGGAGCATGACGTCGAGCAGGATCAGGTCGGGCTCGTCCTCGAGGACGGCGGAGATGGCCGCCGCGCCCGCGCCGACGGCGCGGACGTCGAATCCGGCGAAGCGGAGGCTCGTGGACAGCAGGTCTCGGATGTGCGGCTCGTCGTCGACGACGAGGATCTTGGCGTTGGGCTCGGTCATGCTTCCAGTCTCTGACTGTCTGCTGATCGTTGCCTGGACGTCACGTGGATCAGACCGTCGCTCGGTCGCCGACGCCGAGGTCGTGCTCGTCGAGGATCGTGTAGGCGTAGCCCTGCTCGGCGAGGAACCGCTGGCGGCCGAGCGCGAACTCCTGGTCGACGGTGTCGCGCGCGACGATCGTGTAGAAGCTCGCGGTGCGGCCGCCCTTCGGGCGCAGCAGGCGGCCGAGTCGCTGTGCCTCCTCCTGCCGGGATCCGAACGAGCCGGAGACCTGGACGGCGAGGGAGGCATCCGGCAGGTCGACCGAGAAGTTCGCCACCTTCGACACCACCAGCACGCGCTCCTCGCCGGTGCGGAAGGCCTGGAAGAGCTCCTCGCGCATCGAGACCGGCGTCTCGCCGGTGATGAGCGGCGCGCCGAGCGCGGCGGAGAGCTCGTCGAGCTGGTCGAGGTACTGGCCGATCACGAGCGTCGGCTCGGTCGGGTGCATGTCGAGCACGCGGCGGACGGTGTCGATCTTGCGCGGGCTCGAGGCGGCGATGCGGTAGCGGTCGCGGTCGCTCGAGGCGGCGTACTCGAGCCGCTCGTCCTCGTCGAGGTCGATGCGCACCTCGTAGCACTCGGCAGGCGCGATGAAGCCCTGCGCCTCGATCTCCTTCCAGGGGGCGTCGAAGCGCTTGGGGCCGATGAGGCTGAAGACGTCGGACTCGCGGCCGTCCTCGCGCACGAGGGTGGCGGTGAGGCCCAGGCGGCGGCGCGCCTGCAGGTCGGCGGTCAGCTTGAAGACCGGCGCGGGCAGCAGGTGCACCTCGTCGTAGACGATGAGGCCCCAGTCGAGCGCGTCGAGCACGCCCAGGTGCGCGTACTCGCCGCCGCGCTTGACGGTGAGGATCTGGTAGGTCGCGATCGTGACCGGCTTGATCTCCTTGCTGGCGCCGGAGTACTCGCCGATGTCCTCAGCGGTGAGGCTCGTGCGGGCGAGCAGCTCGCTGCGCCACTGGCGCGCAGAGACGGTGTTCGTCACCAGGATCAGCGTGGTCGTGTCGGTGGCGGCCATGGCCGCGGCGCCCACGATCGTCTTGCCGGCGCCGCAGGGGAGCACGACGACGCCCGAGCCGGCGTCGGCGAAGTGGTCGACCGCATCCTGCTGGTACGGCCGCATGCTCCAGCCGTCCTCGACCAGGTCGATCTCGTGCGGCGTGCCGGGGGTGTAGCCGGCGAGGTCCTCGGCGGGCCAGCCGAGCTTCACGAGCTCCTGCTTGAGCTCGCCGCGCGCCCAGTCGACGACGCGGATGCCGCCCTCGGCGGGGCCGGCGAGCAGCGGGGCGATCTTCTTCGAGCGCCGCACCTCCTCGAGCACCGGGCGGTCGTCGCTGCGCAGCACGAGGCCCTCGTCGTCGCGCTCGATGACCAGCCGGCCGTAGCGGCTGATGGTCTCGCGGATGTCCTGCGAGACCCCGGCGGGCACCGGGAACTTCGCGTAGCGGTCGAGGGTGCCGACGATCTCGTCGGCCGTGTGGCCGGCGGCGCGGGCGTTCCACAGCCCCAGCCGCGTCACGCGGTAGGTGTGGATGTGCTCGGGGGCGCGCTCGAGCTCGGCGAAGACCTGCAGCGCCTGACGGGCGGAGGTGGCGTCGGGGTGGGCGACCTCGAGCAGCACCGTCCGGTCGGACTGCACGATGAGAGGGCCTGGGAGTGTCACAGCCTTCGAGCCTACTCCTCGCCCTTCGTGGATGCGGCGAGCAGGCCGGTTCCCTCCCATTGCGACTCATCGCCACAATGCGATACCATCGCTCTATGGCGATGAAAGAGGCGGTGCACATCGACCGCGACGCGACCGCGGCGTTCGCGCACCTGTTCCAAGCGCTCGCCGACGGGTCCAGGCTGACCGTGCTGCAGCACCTCGCCTCGGGCGAGCACCGGGTGCGCGACCTGGTCGACCACCTGGGCCTCGCCCAGTCGACCGTGAGCAAGCACGTCGCCTTCCTGCTGGAGTGCGGGCTCATCGATGCGCGCGTCGAGGGCCGGGCGACCTGGTACGTGCTCGCGCGGCCGGCGCTGCTCGCGGCGCTCATCACCGCGGCCGGGCAGCTGCTCGACGCCGCCGGCGAGCAGCACGTGCTGCACGCCCATCTGACGGATGCCGCGCGCAGCGGTGGCGCGACGGAAGAGGAGGGCATCCATGGGAGCCGGACATGATCACGGATCAGCAGGAGGCGACGGTGCAGTGACGGGCGACTTCCGCGTCCGGCTCGGCATCGCGTTCGGGCTGACGGCGACGATGGTGGTCGCTCAAGCCGTCGGGTCGGTGCTCACCGGCAGTCTCGCGCTGCTCACCGACACGGCGCACGCGCTCGCGGACGCCTCCGGGCTGCTCGTCGCGCTCATCGCCGCAACGCTCATGCGGCGGCCATCGACTCCCAAGCGGACCTGGGGCTTCCGCCGCATCGAGGTGATCGCGGCGCTGGGGCAGGCGACGCTGCTGCTCGGCGTCGGCGTCTACGCGGCGATCGAGGGCATCCGTCGGCTCTTCGAGCCGCCCGACATCCCCGCCTCGGAGCTCGTGGTGTTCGGCATCATCGGCCTCGTGATGAACATCATCGCCATCGTCATCCTCTCGTCGAGCCGGGGCGCCAACTTCAACATGCGAGCCGCGTTCCTCGAGGTGCTGAACGACGCGCTCGGCTCGCTCGGCGTGATCGTCGCCGCGATCGTGATCTCGACCACCGGCTTCCAGCAGGCCGACGCCATCGCCGGACTCTTCATCGCGGCGCTCATCGCGCCCCGGGCGTTCATGCTGATGAAGGAGACCACCGCGGTGCTCATGGAGTTCACGCCGAGCGGCCTCGACCTCGACGAGGTCCGCCGTCACATCCTGGAGCTCGAGCACGTCGAGGATGTCCACGACCTGCACGCCTCGACGGTGGCCACGGGACTCCCCACGATCAGTGCGCACGTGGTGGTCGACGACGGGTGCTTCTCCGACGGGCATGCTGCGGCAGTGCTCGAGGACATCCAGCGCTGCGTCGAAGAGGACTTCAGCGTGGCGGTGCATCATTCCACCTTCCAGATCGAGACCGCGGGGATCAGCGAACGCGAAGCCGCAGGAGTTCGGCACCCCTGACGCGAAGGTTTCGGTGCACCGAAATCCCGGCTACGCTCGCGTCATGAGCAGCCGCGTGATCGCCGAGCCCAGCACCGCACGCGGGCCGCACTGGTTCCTGCTGCTGGGGCCGGCGCTCGTCGCGGGTGTCGCGTACCTCGACCCCGGCAACGTCGCGTCGAACGTGACGGCCGGCGCGCGCTACGGCTACCTGCTCATCTGGGTGGTCGTGAGCGCGAACCTCGTCGCGTGGCTGATCCAGTACCTCTCGGCCAAGCTCGGCGTCGTGACGGGCAAGAGCCTGCCGGAGCTGTGCGGCGAGCGGATGGGCTCGCGCGCCGGCCGCATCGCCTACTGGCTGCAGGCCGAAGGCGTCGCGATGGCGACCGATCTCGCCGAGGTGATCGGCGGAGCGGTGGCGCTCTGGCTGCTGTTCGACGTGCCGCTGCTGCTCGGAGGGCTGATCACCGGCGGCGTGTCCATGGCGCTGCTGGCGGTGCAGTCCCGACGCGGACCGCGTGCGTTCGAAGGCATCGTGATCGCGCTGCTCGCGGTCATCGTGCTCGGATTCACCTGGGGAGTGGTCGTGTCGCCGCCAGACGCCGCAGGCGTCGCGGCCGGGCTCGTGCCTCGCTTCCAGGGCACCGACTCCGTCCTGCTCGCCGTCAGCATCCTGGGGGCGACGATCATGCCGCACGCGATCTACGCGCACTCCAGCCTCGCGCGCGACCGCTTCCGCGATCGAGCCGGCTTGAGCACCCCGCGACTGCTGCGCGCGACGCGCATCGACGTGTCCGTCGCGATGGTGATCGCCGGAGGGGTCAACATCGCGATGATGCTGCTGGCCGCGGCGAACCTGGCAGGCGTCGCCGGCACCGACTCCCTGGAGGGAGCGCATGCTGCGCTCGGGGAGTCGCTCGGACCCGTCGTCGCGACGCTCTTCGCCGTCGGCCTGCTCGCCTCCGGCCTCGCCTCCACCTCGGTCGGTGCATACGCCGGCGCTGAGATCATGCAGGGGCTGCTCCGCACGCGCGTGCCGCTGGTGACCCGGCGCCTCGTCACCCTGATCCCGGCGCTCGCCGTGCTCGCCCTCGGCGTCGACCCGACCCTCGCGCTCGTGCTGAGCCAGGTGGTGCTGTCGTTCGGCATCCCGTTCGCCCTCATCCCGCTCGTGCGCCTCACCGCCGACCGCGCGCTCATGGGAGAGCATGTGAACCGGATCTGGACGACCCTCGGCGGTGCGATCGCCGCGGCGGCGCTCACGGGGCTCAACGGCGTACTGGTCTGGCTGGTGGTCGCGGGTTCGTGAGGCGGGCGGCGCATCGGCCGCCCGCCACCCAGGGCGGTGGCAGCGGAGCGCTGGGGCCTAGGAGGTCTCGAGGCGCATCTGTCGCGTCTGCAGCCAGAGCACCGGATCGAACGAGACGTAGTCGCTGTTCTTCAGCTCCAGGTGCAGGTGAGGGCCCGTGGATCGCCCGGTGCTGCCGACCTCGCCGACGACCGTCGAGATGTCGACCACCTGCCCCACCTCGACCTGGATCGAGCCGGCCAGCATGTGGGGATACCACGACTGGACGAACTGTCCGTCGATGTTGTGGTCGATGAAGACGGCGTAGCCTCCGCCACCGGGGTTGTTGCCCTGCCACACCGCGGAGACGACGCCGTTCGCGATCGGGCGGATCTCCTGCCCGGGCGGGAGCGGGATGTCGGTGCCGCCGTGGAATCCGCCTGTGCGGTAGCCGAAGCCGCTCGAGATGGGCAGCTGCGCGAGCTCGGGGAACGGCGTCTGCACGTAGGCGGTCTCCAGCTGCGACCACGTCTCGGGGAACGCTGGGCTGCCGCCGAAGTAGGAGCCGCCTCGCTCGGAGTCTGCGGTGCGCTGCATCGCTGCGCGCTCCTCGGCGGTCAGCAGGGCGCTCGCACGCGCGTCGTTGACCACGATCTCGTCGCGCGGGAAGAGGGTCGTCACATCGGCAGCCACCGGATCGAGCGACTGCACGCCGGGCTCGAGCTGTGCGACGTCAGGCTCGAGCTGACTCGGTGTCTGCACTGCCTGCGCGGGCAACGAGGTCACCACGACCAGGGAGCCGATGAGCAGCAGCGCTCCTCCCGCCGTGACGTGCTTCGCGACCGTGCTGGCCCAACGCCCGCGGGCCGGTCGGCGGCTCGGCCGGATCGCAGCCGATCGTGCGGGCGCCCCGGATCCTCCCGACGGCTGCGGGCGCCGCGCTCTGGTGGTGGGCGTGTGCTCGCCGGCGTTGCCGAGCGCGGGCGCGTCGACACGGATGCTCGGGCTCTCGGGGCCACCGGGCGCGGCCAGCTGCACGGGAAGCGCATGGGCTGCGCGGGTCGCCGTCTCCCGCATGGCCCGCCGGCTCGTGTACAGGGCGGGCGAGCCCTCGGCCACCGTCGGACGCGGCCCGGTGCGGCCCTCCGCCGCAGTGCGCTGGATGGCAGAGGCGGCTCGCTCGCGCTCCCGGAGTGCCTTCCGTGTCATCGGAGCCTCGCTCGGGACGCTCTGGGGTGGCGCGCCGGATGCTCCAGGGACGGGCGTGTTCACAGGGGGAGGGCTCCTCAGGGCCGGGGTGGTGGTGCGCAGGGACGGTGGCGGGCTGCCGCGGGTGGTCGCAGACGCGTGGCGTCGATCGCCCAGCGTCGAAGATAACAAATCGGTAACGCGAGCGCGAATGCGTCCCATCGGCAGCGGGGCCGGTCCGGTGCCGCGACGGCGTGGGCCGATGGCCGCCGTGGGCTGAGCCAGCGCGGATCGACGGTACGATGGGGTGCGTGCGTAACCGACTTGCAGCCGTGATCTCGATCATCCTCGGAGCGGCGGCGGTCATCGCCATCGTCCTGCTCCTCGTCGTGCGCCCGTGGGAGAGCAGCGGCTCGCCCGTGGACGGGGCGGCGCCCAGCGAGACCGGCCAGTCCGAGGCTGCGCTGCCGCCGCTGGTCGACGAGACCACCCACATCCTGAACGACGCGGGCGAGGGCGCGCCGGTCGTGGTGGAGTTCCTCGACTTCGAGTGCGAGGCGTGCGGCGCTGTCTATCCCACGATGGAGGAGCTCCGAGAGAAGTACGACGGCCAGGTCACGTTCGCGGTGCGGTACTTCCCGCTCCCGGGCCACTTCAACTCCGGCAACGCCGCGGTCGCCGTGGAGGCGGCAGCGCAGCAGGGCGCGTTCGAAGCGATGTACCAGCGGATGTTCGAGACGCAGACGGCGTGGGGAGAGGCCCAGACCTCTGCCGCCGACCTGTTCCGCGGCTACGCGCAGGAGCTGGGGCTCGACCTGGCCGCCTACGACGCCGCCATCGCCGATCCGGCGACGCTCGCGCGCGTCGAGCTCGACTTCCAGGCAGGCATGGCGCTGGGCGTCGACCGCACGCCGAGCATCTTCATCGATGGCGAGCGGCTGGAGCTGGAGACGATCGACGACATCGAGACCGCGATCCGCTCGGCGATGGAGTAGTCCGCGGCGCGACCGGTTGTCTCCGGGCGTCGCAGGCAGTGTCGGTCAGCGCCTCCTGTACAGTCATTGCATGCTGACCATTGCCACGCGCCTCGACGTGATGCACCGCCTGGGGCGCGCCATGGCCGACCCGACCCGCGCCCGCATCCTGCTGCAGCTGCTCGACCAGCCCGGCTACCCGGCGGTCCTCGCCCGCGACCTCGCGCTCACGCGCACGAACGTCTCGAACCACCTGGCGTGCCTGCGCGACTGCGGCATCGTCGTCGCCGAGCCGGAGGGCCGCCAGACGCGGTACGAGATGGCCGATGCGCACCTCGCCCGCGCGATCGAGTCGCTGATGGCGGTCACGCTCGCGGTCGACGAGGGCGCGCCCTGCATCGACGACTCCTGCACGGTCGAGGGCTGCTGCGAGGCGTCAGCCTGACCGCGGATCGGCGCTGACGACGACGCGGGCGGAGATGCCTGCTGCGTCGTGCCCGCACGAGCCGACGGCGGCGCAGCCGCAGCGCGGCGCAGCCCCGCAGCGGCACTCAGGCGCGAGCGGCTCCGAGGCCGGCGACCTTGGTGATCGCGCTCAGCGGCAGGGTGCGCTCGACGTCGCGGTTCGCGTCGCGGGCGCGCAGGCGGCCGTTGGCGACGGCGAGCGGCACGAGCTCGACGTCGACCGGCTCGCCGGTGGTGGTGACGGTGAGGCGCACGGGCATGCGCTCGCGCACGGCGGCCTGGAGCTGCCGCTCGAGCCAGGCGCGCTCGTGCTCGCCCACCTCGAAGCCGCTGTCGCGGAGCCGGGCGACCAGGCGGTGGCGCTCGTGCTCGCGGCGCGGCGCCCGCTCGATGGCGCGCACGATGAGCCTGCCGGCGTCGTCCTCGAGCACGGCGGGGTAGCGCTCGTCGAGCAGCACCTCGAGCGCCTCCTCGGGGCTGACGCGGAACGTGACGCGGTGCGCGCCCGTCTGCTGCGGCCCGATCGCGACGAGCGCCCGGTCGACCGCGATCGTGCGGATCAGCTGCTCGTCGTCGCTGCGCGCCTGCGCTCGGGCGCCGCCCTCGGCGACGGCGCGCACGCGCAGCGAGCCGAACCGCGAGGCGGTGTCGCGCACGAGGTAGGCGACCGGCTGCGGCAGCCCGGTGAGCGAGATGTCGGCGAGGAAGGCGAGCAGCCCCTCGGCGGTCTCGCCGGCCGCGAGGCCCGCGGCGACCGACTGGGCGGTGATGCGCCACTGCGAGGCGATGCCGGCGCGCTCGATGCGGGCCATGCCGCGCAGGCGCGCGTCGACGGCGGCCTCGAGCGGACCGGGGGCGACGGCCGACAGGTCGGGCTGCAGGTAGACGGATGCGGTGGCGGGCGGCACGTGGGCGGCGAGCGTCGCGAGCGCGGCGGCCGGGTCGTCGCGCAGGGCGACCGCGAGCGTGGTGAGCGCGTCGCGCTCGGCGAGCCCGAGCCGGTGCGCCTGGCGCAGCTGCCGCTGGCGCGCGGCGCGCACGGTGTCGTCGGCGAGCGGGAAGTCGCCCGAGGCGACGGCCGCGGCGTCGGGCGTGGCGGCGAGCCAGGCGCGTGCGATCGCGAGCCAGCGCTCGGGCACGGCGGCCCCCAGCCAGGCGTCGGCGTCGACGGTGGCGCGGAGGCGGCCGTCGTGGCGGTCGACGAGGCCGGCGAGCGCGGCGAGGTCGAGCCGCTCGTCGAGCTGCGCGGGCTCGGCGTCGATCGCGGCGGCCAGGTCGCGCACGGTGGCGGCGGGCAGCTGCGCGCGGCTGCGCAGCGTCACCGGGTGGTCGGCGATGCGGTGCACGAGCTCGGCGATCTTGATCGCCTCGTCGATCGCGAGCTGGGGCGCGACGGCGCTGTCGAGCGGCGCGGGCGGCTCGGGGGCGTCGCCCGGCCCCGGGCCCGCCGATCCCGGCAGCGACGAGAGGGCGGCGGCCGCCGCGGCCCGCACCTGCGGCAGCGCGAGCCCGTCGGCGCCCAGCAGCAGCGCGTCGAGCCGGGGCGTCGAGGTGCCGGCGGCGAGCGCGACGAGCTCTGCACCCGACCGCCACCGGAGCGCCTGCGCGATGGAGGCATCCGCCACCAGGTGCTCGGCGAGGTCGAACGTGGAGCTCAGCTGCGGCGGCGCCTGCCGCTCGACGACCAGCTGGTCGAGGGCGTCGTCGGCCATCGCCTGGATGCGGGCGGCGAGCGCGACGACGTCCATCAGCGGCTGCGCGACTTGCCGCGGGCGCTGACGACGATGAGCGCCACGAGGCAGACGATCGCCAGCGGCAGCGCGACCAGCGGCAGCCAGTAGGCCCACTGCCAGACGACGCTGGCGAAGAAGGCGACGCTGTCGCGGAAGCCGACGTGCGCCATCGTGGCGGCGAAGCCGAGCAGGGCGATCCCCAAGAGGACGACCACGCTCACCGCCAGCGCGCGCTCCCAGCGGTCGCGGGCGGAGCGGGGCGTGGCGACGCCGGCGGCCTCCCGCGGGCGGGGGCGCTGCGTGGGGTTGCTGCTGGCCTTCGGCATCCGTCCAGGGTATCGCGGTCGGGCGCTCAGCGGCACGCCCAGTACGCTGGGGCGGTGCGGCAGAGCGCCGCTCTGACAGCGCAGCGGGAGGGTGCCATGCCGACGGGCAGGGTCAAGTTCTTCGACGACGCCAAGGGCTTCGGCTTCATCGCCGGCGACGACGGCGGCGAGGTGTTCCTGCATGCCTCGGCGGTGCCCGAGGGGCTCGTCATCAAGCCCGGCGCCAAGGTCGAGTACGGCATCGCCGAGGGCCGTCGCGGCCCGCAGGCGCTGTCGCTGCGACTCATCGGCACGCCCGCGGTGAAGGCCGCTCGTCGCGACACCGAGGACATGGCGATCATCGTCGAGGACCTCGTGCGGCTGCTCGACACGATCGGCAACGACCTCCGTCGCGGCCGCTACCCCAGTGCGGCGCACGGCTCGACCGTCGCCCAGATGCTGCGAAGGGTCGCCGATGACCTCGACGCCTGATCCCGTTCCCGCTTCCGACGACGTGGCTGAGGCTGCCGAGACCGACGAGCGCACCGAGCGCACTGAGCCCGCGGAGCCCGGCGCCGCGCTCGAGCCGCGCCGCGCGCCCGTGCCCACGACGCCGACGATGCAGGAGCTCGAGCTGGCGCAGGCCGCGCTCGACGAGATCGCGGCGAGGGGCTCGGTCGGCGAGGTGCAGGACGCGCTCGCCGAGGGCGCTGCCAACGGCCCGCAGGTCATCGCGATCCGCCACGCCTCGCTGCTGCCCGGCTACCCCGACTGGTCGTGGACGGTGCTGCTCTCGCGCGGCCTGGAGGGCGGCCCGACCGTGCTCGAGGCGATGCTGCTGCCGGGCGACGGCTCGCTGCTGGCCCCCGCGTGGGTGCCCTGGTCGGAGCGGCTCGCCGACTACCTCGCCGCCAAGCAGGCGGCCGGCGAGGAGGACGACGAGGAGCTCGAGTCGGATCTCGAGTCCGACCTCGACGACGACTTCGACGACGACTTCGAGGACGTCGATGTCGACGCCGAGGATGCCGACGACGCGGACGACGCGGACGACGACGACGATGATGACGACAGCGACGCAGACGACGACGACGGCTGGGTCGACGCCCGCGGGTAGCCGCGTCCGTCCGGCCGTCGCCGCCGGCCGCCTCGCCTAGCGCTCGAGCAGGAAGTCGAGGCTGCGCGTCAGCTGCACCACGTCGGCGGGGTCGATGGCAGCGAACGTCGCGACGCGCAGCTGGTTGCGGCCGAGCTTGCGGTAGGGCTCGGTGTCGACCACGCCGTTGGCGCGCAGCGCCTTCGCGAGGGCTGCCGCGTCGACGGACTCGTCGAAGTCGATGGTGACGACCACGTTCGACCGGTGCGCCGGGTCGGCCACGAAGGGCGTCGCCTCGTCGCGGCCGTCGGCCCACGCGTAGAGCGTCGACGCGGACTCGGCCGTGCGCGCGGCCATGGCGTCCATCCCACCGGAGGCCAGCATCCACTGGATCTGCTCGTCGAGCAGCAGCAGCGTCGTGAGCGCGGGCGTGTTCAGCGTCTGGTCGAGGCGCGAGTTCGCGACGGCCTGCTGCAGCGAGAGGAACTCGGGGATGTAGCGGTCGGTCGCGGCGATGCGCTCGATGCGCTCGATCGCCGCCGGCGACGCGATGGCGAGCCACAGGCCGCCGTCGGCCGCGAAGTTCTTCTGCGGGGCGAAGTAGTAGAGGTCGCTCTCGGCGATGTCGACCGCGAGGCCGCCCGCCGCGCTCGTCGCGTCGACGACCGTCAGCGCGGAGCCCGCGGCGCGCACGACCGGGTGGAAGACGCCGGTCGACGTCTCGTTGTGCGGGTAGGCGACCACGTCGACGCCCTCGACGGGCTCGAGCTCGGGCCGCGAGCCGGGCTCGGCCGAGGCGACGCTGGGATCCTCGAGCCACGGCGCCTTGGCCGCCTTGGCGAACTTCGCGCCGAACTCGCCGAAGGTGAGGTGATGCGAGCGGTGCTCGATGAGGCTGAAGGCCGCGGCGTCCCAGAAGGCGGTCGAGCCGCCGTTGCCGAGCAGCACCTCATAGCCCTCGGGGATGGCGAACAGCTCGGCGAGCCCCTCGCGCACCGAGCGCACGAGCGACTTCACCGGCGCCTGCCGGTGGCTGGTGCCGAGCAGGTGGAGGCTCGACTGCAGCCGCTGCAGCTGCTCGGGCCGCACCTTCGAGGGACCGCAGCCGAAGCGGCCGTCGGCGGGCAGGAGGTCGGCGGGGATGACGATGTCGCTCACACCGACGATCCTACGAGCGCCTGAAGCATAGGGTGGGATGCGTACGGCTGTGAGGGATGCGGACAGGAAGCAGGAGCTGCGGGTGACGGATCTGGTCGACACGACCGAGATGTACCTCCGCACCATCCTCGATCTCGAGGAGGAGGGCATCACGCCCCTGCGCGCCCGCATCTCGGAGCGGCTGAACCACTCGGGCCCCACCGTCTCGCAGACGATCGCCCGCATGGAGCGCGACGGCCTGGTGGTCGTGGCCGCCGACCGGCACCTCGAGCTCACCGAGGAGGGCCGCATCCTCGCGACCCGGGTGCTGCGCAAGCACCGGCTGGCGGAGCGGCTGCTCGCCGACGTGATCGGCCTCGACTGGAGCCTCGTGCACGACGAGGCCTGCCGCTGGGAGCACGTGATGAGCGAGCAGGTCGAGCGCCGGCTGCTCGCGCTGCTCGGCAACCCGACCGAGTCGCCCTATGGCACGCCGATCCCGGGCCTGGCCGAGCTGGGCCTCACGCCCGCCGAGCCGTTCCTCGACGGGGTGCAGGCCGCGACGGATGCGCGGGGCGCGCGGGTGGTGCGGCGTCTGGGGGAGCCGATCCAGTTCGACATCGAGGGGCTCGTCGAGCTGCAGGCGGCAGGCGTCGTGCCGGGTGCCCGCGTGGAGGTCTCGAAGGTGGGCGACCGCATCCGCCTCGCCGTCGAGGGCGGGCAGGCGATCGACCTGCCGGCCGAGCTCGCGCAGCACGTCTACCTCACCGCCTGACCCAGCGCTCCCGCCGACGGGCATCGTCGCGCTCGGCCCACCGCGCGACAGGCTGATCGGCTCGTCACGTTCAGGAAGCTTCCAGCCCGCACTGAGGCTCGCCGACAGGTGTGGACCAATTGTGACGGAATGGTAACGGTCGGGTACTGTCGCACCGGCAGCGCCGCATCCCGATGCGACGGACACTGCCTTACTGGGGGATCACGCAACGCATGGAACAGCAGCACTCGACGGCCGTCGCCGTCTCGACGGCTGAGCGCACTGCTCACGGAACGTTCACCAGCGGATCGCTGCGCCGAGGGGCCAAGAGCTTCGGCGTCGTCTGCATCGCAGCCGCGCTCGTCGGCGCGCTCTCCCTGCCCGCCGCGGCGTTCCAGCCCGTGGGCGAGCGCTACAGCGAGAGCGACATCGCCGCGATCATCGCCGAGAACTCACAGACCGTCACGGTCTCGTCGAGCGCGCGCGCCGAGCTGGTGGCGCGCGACGGCATCTCCGGCACGACCGCCGCAGAGCTCGACCAGATCCGCTCCGCCGCCCGCGAGGCGGAGGAGGCCCGGCAGGCGGAGCTCGCGGCCGCGCGCGAAGCGGCTGCTGCGACCGCGGCGACGGCTGCTGCCGCGGCGACGGGCACGGCCGGCGCTGCCACGTCGTCGAGCGCCGCAGTCGCCGCGCCCGTCAACCTCCCCGCCGCCAACAGCTCGATCGTCGCGATCGCGCAGTCGCAGCTCGGCGTGCCCTACGTATGGGGCGGCACGAGCCCGTCGACCGGCTTCGACTGCTCGGGCTTCACGCTCTGGGTGTACGGCCAGGCCGGCCACTACCTGCCCCACTCGTCGAACGCGCAGGCCGGCTACGGCACTCCGGTGGCGGCCTCGGCCGTCGCGGCGGGCGACCTGCTGGTGTGGGACGGCCACGTGGCCATCTACGCCGGCGGCGACCAGATCATCCACTCGGCCACCAGCGGCAAGCCCGTGAAGTACTCGGTCTACTCGGCGATGGTGGCTGCGTTCGGCACGCCGCAGGTGCGTCGCTTCTAGCCGTCCGCTGAGCGGCGGGTGACAAACCGATAACGATTTGGTAACGTAGGACGCAGTGCCGCACAACGGCTCATCTTTTTCACGAACGCTTTGGAGTACCAGCCTGTGACGAATCCTTCCGAGAAGACGGCCATCGCGTCGGGTGACCAGAAGCGCTTCAGCCGCGCCACGGTCGTGCGCAACGCACGTCGCGTCGGCGTGATCGCCGTGGCCGCAGCCCTCGCCACCCCGCTCGCCCTCCCCGCCTTCGCCTCCGGCAGCAGCAGCAGCGCCGACGGCGAGTCGTACTCGGCGTTCGTCGCCCAGGACGCCCAGTCGGTCTCCGGCGTCGTCACCGCTGGCGAGGGAACCCTCGGCGGTGCCCGCCTCGAGGTGTCGGCCACCACGCCCGCAGAGCTCGAGGCGATCCGCGCACAGCTCGAGGCCGCAGCGCAGGCCGAGGAGCAGCAGCGCGCTGCAGAGCAGCAGGAGCGCGAGGCGGAGCAGGCAGCGCAGCAGGAGCAGCAGCAGGCTACGGCGCGCGGTACGGCCGGGCCCGCCCCCTCGTCCTCGTCTGCCGCACCGGCGCCCGCACCGGTCGCCGCGGCGGCCGGCATCTCCGGCAGCGCCATCGCCAACGCCGCGCTGGCGCAGGTCGGCGTCTCGCAGGACTGCGTGCAGCTCGTGCGCAAGTCGATCGCCGTTGCCGGTCTCCCCTACACGGGCATGGGGTCGCTGTTCAACCTCGGCCCGACAATCTCGCAGGCGCAGGCCGAGCCCGGTGACGTCATCTACTACGCCGACGGCGGCACGGGCCGCGCGCACATCGGCATCTACATCGGCGGCGGCCAGGCAGTCCACGGCGGCTGGTCCGGCTACAACACGGTAGTCGCTGGCGTCAACATCGGCGGCTCGGCCCCGGTGTTCATCGACATCACGTGAGCTGAACCGCACGCGTCAGCGCCCGTTCCCCGGTGGGAGCGGGCGCTTCGCGCATCCGGCCCGGCGGTAGACTCGTCGGGCACTGGCCTCTGTAGCTCAATGG
This sequence comes from Agrococcus beijingensis, assembly GCF_030758955.1. Taxonomy (NCBI): domain Bacteria; kingdom Bacillati; phylum Actinomycetota; class Actinomycetes; order Micrococcales; family Microbacteriaceae; genus Agrococcus; species Agrococcus beijingensis. The sequence continues at coordinate 2,179,443 of NZ_CP132360.1, forward strand.
AAGAGCATCTCCGTCCTAAGGAGCTGGTTGGGGGTTCGAGTCCCTCCAGGGGCACGCTTGTGATGAGTCGCGACATAGGTCTCACCTGAGTCGCCCCCCCCCCCCGCCGCTGGTCTCGTCCACAATCTACGCCCCGCGTATTCGGTGACATCAGTAGGCTGGAACTGCGCACAGGCCAACGTTCACAGGTGAGTGCGTTTACCGAACCTCGGCTAACCCAGATCGACGTGATCGGAGACGTAGTCGGCAGGGAGAATCACGGTGCCGCGGCTGTCGGCGCGGCGGGCGGTGAGTGATCCATCGTCGCGGATGTCGGCAATGGTCCAGCGGTCACCGTTGCGCACCCATCCTCGCGGGGTGCGGAGGCGTCGGTCGTTCTTCCGGGTGATGATCGTGTCACCTACCCCGGCACGCGCGTCGCCTTGGAGGGCGACTTCGCGACGGGCATCTACTGTGCCGTCGAGGATGAGGTCGGCGCGGGCGCGCTGGTTCAGAGCGTGGACGGAGTCGTTGGAGTCCGCGATCAACACCGTCGAAGCACCGTTGAGGGTGTCGTTGCGCCAGGCGATGTAGGCGGCGTCGATCATCGCCTCGGTATCGCCGCCGGTGATGCGGCCATGTTCGGCGTAGGTGTCGATGGCCTCGGGGCGCCCGTGGCGGAGGTCAAGCGAGGCCGTCTTCTCCCACTCGTTGACGAAGCGGTGCACGTCGACCAGTTCCGGGGCATCGTCGCGGTCGTGGACGAGGAGGGAGAACGCGCCGCCTGCGGTGACGGATTGCAGTTGCGCCCAATCACCCACAAGCAACACCTTCGCACCCATCTCGGTTGCGTGCTCGGTGATGCGATCCATGGAGAGCGTGCCGGCGAGGGAGGCTTCGTCCACGATCACGAGCTGCCCCTTACGGAACGACGCACCCGCGTTCTGGTGGTCTTTCCACCACTTCGCCGTGTTCTCTGTTTTGATACCGAGGTCTTCGGCGAGGACCTGCGCTGCGACCGCTGACGGGGCGAGGCCGACGACGCTGCCACGCCCGTGCTCCCGCTCCCACGCAGTGCGCAGAGCTCGCATCGCCGTTGTCTTCCCAGCGCCGGCGGGGCCGACCAGCACATCGACTGCGCGGCCTGATGCCGCGACGGCGGTGAGCGCTGAGGTTTGGTCGGCGGCGAGGAGTCGGCCGTCGCGATCTGGGCGGCGGGTGACCTTCTCGATCACTTCGATTGGCACAGTGCGTGCGGTCATGGTTCGGGCGCGCTCGAGGAGTCGATCTTCTGCCGCGAGGATTTCCGGTGACGAGTACACCGTCGACGCGATCGGCCGGAACCTGCTGCTGTCATCAGAGCGGCGGAACACGGCCGGGCTCGATGCGAGCTCGGGCGGAGTCAGCTGGAGGGAGGCGCGCTCTGCGGCATCGACGACCATTCCGACTACGGCTTCGCGATCCCTCGTGGTGGCGAACCGGTAGGGCATGGTCTGGCGGGCAGCCTCGGCGGTGAGGTTCCACCTACGCCAGGTCGACCGCTTCTCACCGACTGCTCCAACCACACTGCGGCCCAGAGCGTCGATCACATCCAGGGGCACATCATCAGCGCGCAGCAGTCGCGGTGCCTCGTTCGCGGTGACGGTGCGTGCCCAGTGGGTGGCGTCTTCACCGAGCAGGTGCGACGCGCTCTCCCGCCACTCGCCGGTGAGGTCAGCGAGCGAGCGAACCTGCTTCTCCGGTCTGGTTGCCAACGTTGCTTGTGCTCGGAGCTTGATGACCGTCGCAAGCGATGGTTGCCTGCCGTGTCGGGCAACGTACTCAGCGATGAGCCGGTTCTTCCCCTCATTAATCTGCCGTGACCGGGATGAGAACTCCGCCACCAACCTCTCCGGCACCGTGCTGATCGCCCAGGCGGGGTTGCGGTCACGTCCCATGTCTCTGGCTTCCCACTCGACGCCGAACGCGCGGGTGAGGTGGTCGGCGAACACGGCTTCGTGGAGTTCTGAGAGGGCGACGGTGGCGGCGTGGAGGGGCCGGCCGTCGAGGGAGCGCCATTTGCCGTCGTGGACGATCTGCACCTTGTTCGAGATCACCACATGCGTGTGCAGATGCGGGTCACCCGCTCGCGAATCGTAGTGATCGAACGCAGTCGCGATCACCCCGGATACATCGGCCTGCGCAACCGCCCCGTTGCGGCCTGCCGCGCCGACGCGGGTTGCGGCAACCTCGCGTTCGATGAATGCAACCATTTCCGCAACCGCCGCGTGATGCGCATCCGCAATCAGCGATTGCGTCCCCGCGTCCGACACCGCCCACAGCACCGATGCGGACTTCGGAACCGAGAACGTGAAATCGAACCCCGCAACCGCCTTCCGCACCCCACGCGCACTCTCCTCAGCCGCGATTGTGGCGACCGCGTCGGCACGCTCGGTCACAGGAAGGTCTGCGTCGAGCCTCAACGTGCGGTGCTCAATGCGCTCGGTCACGGTCGGATACTTCCGATACGGGCTTCCGAGCGCTTGGCGTGTCACGGGGTCGCGGCCCTGTCCAATCAGACGTTGAAGCTGCAACTCAGAGACCTCGTCGCCGACGGTGATCGTTCTACCGCCGAGCGCGGGGACGGCTGATCCGAGCCATCGCCCCGGCGGGGTGCCTTCCTCCGTGTAGTACCTCGTCAACGGCGTTGAGAGCACCCGGTCACCGTCGCCGGTGGCGACGGTACGCAGAAGGTACTTGTAGCCGTCACCGGCGGACATCACCCGCATCGAAACCGTCACCAGCCGCCACCTCTCCTCACTCCGAAGGTGAGCTCCGCAGCCCGCGGCGCGGTGACTTCTGAGGTCACTTTCGGACGGTGGCGCGCCTCGCTTGCAAGACGCGTGACAACCCGTTCGAGCGAACCGCGAGGGATCGGCAGCGCTGGGCGCCGACGGTGCTGGAGCGAGGTGGGAGGCGTCGGCTGAGCGGCGGCGCGTGGGCGGTTCGTGCACCTGGTTGGTGACCAGCTCGGAGTAGCAGCACGGCTCCGGGATCACCACTCTAGGAGAGTTTACCCGTGGCCGACCAGACACTCACCGACCGGGTCACTCTGCTGCGTGTCGGGTCGCTGTTCTCCGGCTACGGCGGACTCGATCTCGCTGTCGAAGAAGTCTTCAATGCCAGAACGATCTGGTTCTCCGAGATCAACGAGCCCGTCGCCCGCATCTTCTCCCACCACTGGCCCGAGGCCCCGAACCTTGGTGATATCACCGCCATCGACTGGAGAACCGTGCCGCCAGTGGACATCCTCTGTGGCGGGTTTCTCTGCCAGGACGTATCGACCGTCGGGAAGATGGCCGGTCTGAAGCCCGGCACCCGTTCCGGCCTCTGGGCACATATGGCGGCAGCGATCGACGCGCTGCAACCCGACTGGGTCGTGATCGAGAATGTCCGCGGGCTGCTTTCTGCACCAGCTATACGCGCAAACTTCGAAGGAGTCCACGATGAGCAACGCAACATCGCAAATGCAGCCCCCGACGGTGCAACCCCTCGCGATATGGAACGCGACCCGTGGCATCTGGGAGAAACCACAGCTCGACCTCTTCGAGTAGCAGGAGCAGTTTTGGGAGACCTGGCCGACCTCCGGTATGACGCGCAATGGATCGGTCTACCCGCTTCCGCGGTCGGCGCACCCCACCCCCGATACCGGGTCTTCATCCTTGCCCACCGCACTGTTTCGCACTCCACTGGCATCCGACGCAGCTCGCGGGGGCGAGAGCTTGCAACAGGTGAAAGCACGCCGCGGCACGATTGCGCTCAGCCACCAGATCATCGACCTTGCCTTGCACGGCCCGAATGGGTACCCAGGTTCCGAGGAGTCAGAGAGCCTGTGGAGGTTGATCGAGGAATTCTTCGACGATGGGGACGTTACGCCGTGCCAGTGACTTACTGGACGCAGATCATCGGTCGGCCCGCACCGGCGCCCGCAATCCTGACCGACGCGACTGGCCCGCGGCCCGCACCGGCATTCGTGGAATGGTTGATGGGTTTACCGTCTGGTTGGGTGACTGATGCGCGTCACGAACTCACCACGAATAGTCAGATCACGGCGCTCGGGAACGGAGTCGTCCCCAGGCAAGCGGTTTCGGCCATCTCCAGTTTGTTAAACACCTGGCTGGAGGAGCATCGACCGAGGTCATCCGATCGAGCGGTAAACCCATATCAAGCTGTAGTAGATAGAACCGGGGTGGAGACGGGGGTAGCCGGGAGTTGAGTTAGGGTTCGGCCCGGTTCTGGGACCGACGCAATCAGCGAGCGAGTGTACGGGTGTTGGGGATTTCCCAAGACTTGTGAGCTGGGTCCTTGCTCGCACGCCTCACCGCGGTACAGCACCAATACACTCTCGCAGAGCGAACGCACCACGCTGAGATCGTGCGAGACGAACATCAGTGCCGTTCCGTGCTCCAAGGTGCTGCGATGCAGCAGGTTGATGATCCCAGCCTGTACCGAGACATCCAGCCCCGAAACTGGTTCGTCGGCGATGAGTAGCGCAGGTCGGGCGAGCAACGCCCGAGCGATCGCGACGCGCTGAGCCTGACCTCCACTAAGCTGGCGTGCGCGCCGCCCACCGAAGATGTCAGGTTCTAAACCCACATCCGCCAGAGCTTGTGCGGCAAGTTTTCGGGCATGTTGCCGCGAAGTTCGTGTGATTGCTAGAGGTTCAGCAACGATGTCCCGCACCAGTCGATGCGGGTTCAGCGACGCGATCGGGTCCTGGAAGATCATCTGCACGCCCCCAGGCCCTGGGCGGTGGTGAACTGATCCGCCCTGGTATCGGACAGACCCTTGAGCTATCGGTACGAGTCCCGCGATGGCTTTGGCGGTCGTGGACTTACCTGAACCGGATTCACCGACGATGCCAATGGTGGTGCCGGCCTCCAGCGTGAAGGTGACTCCGCGTACTGCATGGACGGGGTCCCGTGGCGAGCCGAATCGTACGTGGAGGTCATCGACTTCGAGCAATGTGGCATTCATGCGACACCCGCCGCGAGAAGCGCACTGTCCCGGCGAGTCGGGTCATCTGGTGTGGAAGCGGTAAACGGTTGCCAACAGGCCACCGTGTGATCAGGATCGGAGCTGACGGGTGCCACGGGTGGGCGAGTTGTGTGGCACACCTCGCTTACCCGTGAGCAGCGCGACGCGAACGGGCAGCCTTGGCGGGGTACAGACATGTCCGGTAGGACGCCAGGGATCGTGGGTAGTGGTAGAGGCACCGGCGTGCTCAGTTTCGGAGTGATGTCCAAGAGCGCGCGGGCGTATGGGTGTGCCGGCGCAGAGAGCATCCGTGCAGAAGGACCCGATTCAACGATCCGCCCAGCGTACATAACAGCGATACGGTCGGTGCGGTCCGTGAGTACGCCAAGATCATGGGTGATGTGAATGAGGCTCATCCTTCTTTCGGTGCGCAGTCTGTCGATGAGGTCAAGGACGGTGCGTTGCATCGTCACGTCCAATGCCGTGGTGGGCTCATCCGCCAGCAGAAGTCGTGGGTTGGATGCCAGCGCCGCAGCGATTCCGATGCGCTGACGCTGCCCCCCGGAAAGGGCAGCAGGAAAACTACGAGCGATGCGCGCTGCGTCGCTGAGTCCTACAGCTTCCAACAGTTCGTGCAGGTAGGCGCGGCGAGAGGCTCGGGTGCGACTGCTGTGCTGTGTCGCTCCTTCGAGTACCTGCTTACCTACGCGTACTAACGGATTAAGTGTGGACGAGGGGTCCTGGAAGATCATCGCCATTTGCGCGGCGGTGGTTCCGCGCCGCTCTCGGGGGGAGCGTCCTAGGATGTCGCGGCCTTCAAAACGGATACTGCCGTTCGACTGGGTTGTGACACCCTGCGGCTGCACCCCGACGATGGCGCGAGCCAGCACTGACTTGCCCGATCCAGATTCGCCAATGATGCCGAGGCTCTCGCCTGGCGCGACCGACAGCGATAGATCCTCAAGCACATGGGAGTGACCAGAGGCCGACGTGAGGCTCATCTGGAGGTCTCGGACCTCTAGCAGTGCTTCCTTCTGGGTGGACATTATGTGTCCTTTCTGGTGAATCGCTCGCCGAGAATGTTGACGGCGAGTACGGTGAGGCACATCACGATTGCGGGGGCGAGCATGATCCATGGGGCACCGGCCAGATGTGTTCGACCTTCCGCGATGAGGCTTCCCCATGACGGGGTGGGTGGCTGTAGCCCGTAGCCGAGGAAGCTCAGGGAGCCTTCCGCGACGATCGCGACGGTGATGGCAGTGAAGGAGTATGCGAGCACCGAGGGGAGCACGGTACGCGCGATTTCCTGGGTCATGAGGCGCACCCGGCTCGCGCCCAGCAGCCGGGCGGCCTGGACGAACTCACGCTCGCGCACACTCAATGTCGCAGAGCGCGCGATTCGCGCGAAGATCGGAATCGTGAGCGTCCCAATCAGAAGCCCAATCGTCCAGTAGTCCGAGCCGACAAGAGACACGACAACCATGATCAGTATCAGTCCTGGAAGTGCGAGCATCAGATCGATAACTGTTCCAATGATCTCGTCGACAATCCGGCCGAAGAATCCCGCGACAATGCCGATGAACGAGCCCACCACGAGCCCTACTGCCAGCGTTAGGGCCGCCACGACGAGCGAGGACAAACCTCCGGCCATTGTCCGAGCAAATATATCGCGACCCGTCGCATCCGTCCCGAACCAGTGGGCAGGACTTGGTGGCTGCATGGCCGCACTGAAATCAGCCCGGAGTGGATCAAACTGCGGGATGAGCATCGACGCGACTGCGCCACCGATCACAATAGTGAGAACTACGGCAGCGAAGATGATCGAGCCGCGCGAGTCCAAACGCATGCCTGGCGTTCTTACCCGGGAGCGGCTATTGCTGAGTGCCGGGCGGGTGTCAGCTTCTTGCGTGAGCACGGCGTGTCCTTGGATCGACGAAGGTGTACAAGATGTCTACGGCTAGCGCGGCGAGGAAAACCGCGATTCCAGAGAAAATGACGATCATTTCAATCACTGGGAAATCGCGTGCGCCTATCGCTGTCACCGCCAGGCGACCCATTCCAGGGATAGCGAAGACTGTCTCGATGAGCGCCGAGCCACCGAAAAGTGCCCCGAACCCCAAACCGACCAGCGTCATGGTGGTGAGCGATGAAGGGCGCAGCACACGCGTGATCATCAATCGCGCGGTTCCCATGCCGCGGGAGCGCGATGCGAGCACATAGGGTTCGCGCATGGTCGTGATGAGATCCGCCCTTAGCACTCGGACCAGGACAGCCGCCTCCGCGAGGCCGATTGTGAGCACCGGGAGTACGAGGTGACGGAGATGTCCTATGGGGTCGATTCCGAACGGCACCCATCCAGTTGCAGGCAGTAGCCCTAGCATCACCGAGAACAACATGATGCCCAGCAGTCCGAACACGAATGTCGGGACGGAGAGGAGGACGAACGCTGTGACAGTCGCGATGCGGTCTAAGAGTCCACCGGGCCGCCAGGCTGAGGCCATTGCCACGGGCAACGTGAGCGCGAGCGCGACGACCTGCCCGAGGAGCAGCAGTTCGATGGTGATCGGCAGTCGAGCGGCCAGTTCATCGGTTAAAGACCGTCCTGTTACTAGTGACGCTCCGAGGTCGCCACCAGCAGCATTTGATAGCCACTCCCACAGACGCTCCGGCGCGGGTCGGTCGAGGTTGAGAGAAGCCATGAAGGCCGCGATCTGATCCGGGGAGGCGTTCACTCCCAGAACGGCAAGGGCCGGCGTTCCCGTCATCAATGCGGGCAGACTCATCGTGAGCAGACCGAGGAGCGTGAGGACGATGAGTCCTCGCACTCCCCGGTGCACCCACGCACGGATTTCTATTTGATCCACCATTCTCCAGGTGAGACAGAGATGACATTGCGGTCGCTGACATCGGGGAGTCCGCCGATCTTCGGGCTTGCGATGAAGCCGCTGGGGCTCTCAGTGAAGAAGAGCACTGCTGCCTCAGCTACGATCAGCTCGCTGGCCGCGTTGTACAAGTCGCTACGTTCCTGGGGTGTGGTCGCGGAACGGGCCTGATCGATCAGAGCGCTGACTTCGGCATTGGCGTATCCGCCGAAGTTGGAGAAGGAGTCGGCTTCGAACATCGTCATTGCGGAACCCGTATCGCCGTAGCCGCTGGTTACGAACTCGATCACGTGGAAATCTTTCGCAAAGAGCTTGCTCGCCCAGGTCGCGGCATCCGCCACATCGATCTCCATCTCGATACCCACGTCACCGAGCATCTGCTGGATCGCGGTCGCTCGCGCCATCGCCTCGGGCTGCGCGTCTGTGGTGTATGCGAAGGCGAGCGGCTGCCCGTACTGCTCCAGCAGTGCGCGCGCGGCATCCGGGTCGAACTCTGGATAGGTGGAACCAGTCTGATATTCGCTTTGCGACGAGATTGGTCCGTGAGAGAGCGCGCCCTGTCCTTGGTTGGTCACCTGTAGCAATGCGTCCCGGTCGATAGCTGTCTGAACGGCTCGTCGCGCGAGGGGATCATTGAAGGGTGCCTGCTCGGTATTGAAAATTGCCGTGGCCGTTGTTGCATTCGCCAAGGCCAGCTGCAAACCGTCTGTCTCAGCCTGAGTCATCAAACTTGGCGTCTCGATCCATACGACATCGACGGTCCCCGCTGCGAGGGTCTGGTAACGGGAGTCGGTATCGGGCAGGAACTGGAAGACGATCTCATCGGCGTAGGCGGGTGTGTTCCCGGCATATTCCGGATTGCGCTCGACGGTCAACGAGGATCCTGCCGACAGCGAAACCAGTCGGTAAGGTCCAGCGCCCAAGGGGCTGCCCTCGGGGTCGGTCGCTGTGGTGCTGCCAATCATGCCGAGGTTGCGTGCGAAGTACCGCGGGAAGGTCGCGTTCGCTTCGGCTAGCGTCATCTCGACCGTTGTTTCGTCGACCTCGGCTATTTCAATGATCTCCTGCGCACCTTGCGCTACCGCGGACTCGGAGTTCTGTGCCCGCTCGATATGAGCGATCACCGCGGCAGCATCTAATGCCGTGCCGTCAGAGAACGTCAGATCTGGGCGAAGAATCAGCGTCCAATCAATCAGGTCGTCGCTTTCGAGCGACTCGGCCAGCACCGGAACCAATTCGCCGCGCGGGCCATCCATGAGCAGCGGCTCATAGATTGCATTCGCCAGCACCAGGCTTGACTGCTGGCCGATGTCGTTGCCGATCGGGTCGACCGAAGAGACCTCAATGTCAAGTCCGACACGGATAGTACCGCCGGAAACGGCAGACTCATCACCCTGCGAGGTGCCGGGGTCCGCGGAACATGCCACGAGTGCTGTGGCCATTGTCACGGCGAGAACTACCGTGCCAAGGGTCTTGCGTTTCATGCTGTTACTTCCTTCTGTGAGGGGGTGGTGAGCGGAAGCGAAGAGTCTGAAGGATCGGGGTCCACGCCCAGGCGGATGCGGATGCTCGCGACCAGCCGGTCATAGTCCTCATCGGGGAGGTGGCTGCTCAGGTACTCCCGAACACCGCCGAGAGAAGCGAGGTAATCGATCGCTTGGGCGATGTCTTCCCTGCGACAGACGAGATCGAGTGCGGCGAACAACTCCTGCGTTTGCTCACCTCCGGGCTGACGTTGAAGATTCTCGTGCAGATCGTCATTGGTGCGGATGTAGTCGCCAACTGCAATGTGGGGGTCTGCCCCCGCTGCTAGTAGGAGGATCGCTGAGATGAGCCCAGTGCGGTCCCGTCCCCCTTGGCAGCCGATCACGATCGGCCCCGAAGTTTCCCCGATCGTCCGCAGTACCTGGGCGATGTTCGCAACGGCAACGTCCAGCATGCGACAGTAGTGATCGCCGAAGGTGGCACTCCCGTCAATCAAGCCGTCGAGAGCTTGGGCTTCTTGGCCGGCCTGAACATCCAGTTCCATGAAGGGGGCATGCACATGCTGCCACGTCGTTGGCAAGTGTTCCCGACTTTCCTGCTCAAGCTCGCCGCGGGTGCGCAGATCGAGCCATGTCAGCTCATCTGGACACTGTGCGAGTTCAGCGCGGGTGGCATGGCTGAGCGCCGCAGCGCGATACAACCCGTTGTTGGGAGAGACATGCGGGCCGAGAAGAGGAAGTGGTCGCCAGTTCGGCGGGGCAAGAGCGGTCATGTGATCCATCATGCATAAGTGGCACATATGCCAGTTTGCGTGAGGGTGAACAAGGGATGAACATGCCCCATGGCGGCCATAATGGAGGCGATGACGAACCAAACCGGAGCGCGTGCGCGACACAAGACCACTACGCGCCGCGCGATCCAGACAGCGGCGATTGAGCTGTATGAAGAACGCGGGTACGACGAAACGAAGGTCGAAGACATCGTTGAACGCGCAGGAGTATCTCAGCGAAGCTTTTTCCGCTATTTCCCTTACAAAGAACTCACACTCTTCAGCGACGATCACACAGAGCATCTCGCTGAGCTTGTACTTACAGCGCCTTCACACTTCAACGCGATCGAGACGCTTGACTGGGCGACTGCGCAACTCTTCTTGATCCCGACGACCGAACTGGACAGGCGACGACAGGCGATTCGCAATCAGCTTGGCGACGATGCGCGCGTTCAGCGCCAACTCGCCTACCTCCATGAGTCACTTAGCATCCGGCTGCGCGATGCCTACGTTCGCCGCCTCGGCATAGACCCCGCCGACACATCTGACTTGCGTCCACAGATTCTCGTGGGGCTTTACCTCTCTCTCGCTACTGAGGTGTCGGGCCGGTCACAATCACCGGAAGAGACGCGCCAGCGGTGGCTTGCGTCGCTTCGCAGTCTGCTTTGAGAGGTCGGCACTGCTATCGACATTTACATGCTTGGTTGCGGAGGTGGGGACTGAGCGTTGCCGACCTTATGTGGTACACTGGAAGCATGCATTTGTATTTCCTGTGACGGTTGAGTAGGCCTACCGCGCTCGTTGAGCAACTCCGAGCTAGCGACGGCCGCTCGTTCTGACCCTGGAAGGGTCCCCGTCATTTGCGTGCCCGCTGGCTGTTTGGCTCGTCGCGGTGCGCCTTGCTGAAGGATTTGAATGCTTACCCCTACTAACCGTCATCCGGCGCGCCATCGCGCGCAACTCACCGCTTCCGACGTCTCCGTAATGCGAGGCGTAACCCCGGTGCTCAACCATGTCGATCTCGTCGTCACTCCCGCGTCCCGTGTGGCGATCGTCGGAGAGAACGGGCGCGGAAAGACCACACTTCTGCACGCGCTCGCGGGCACGCTGGTACCTGATAGTGGAACGATCCAGCGCATCGGCACGCTCGGGCTCGCTGAACAAGAGATGGACTCCACCGACAACCGAACCGTTGGGCAGGCCGTCGCGGAGGCCATCGCCGAACCGCTCGCAGCGCTGGCCACACTCGACGACGCCGCTGCCGCTCTCGCGGAAGGGAGTAGCGAGGCCGCAGAGCAGTACGCTGCGGCCTTGGAAGATGCGGAAGCGCTCGACGCTTGGGATGCCGAGCGCCGGGTACAAATCGCGCTCGAAGCACTCGACGCCGAAACCGACATGACGCGGTTGCTCGCTGATCTGTCGGTGGGGCAGCGATATCGAGTGCGGTTGGCCTGCCTGTTGGGGGCTGAAGATGATTTCTTACTGCTGGACGAGCCCACCAATCACCTCGACCGCAGCGGACTTGATTTCTTGACCATGCAACTCCGCACGCGCAACGGTGGTGTCGTCATCGTCAGCCACGATCGCGCGCTGCTCTCTGACATTGCGGAGACGGTGGTCGACCTCGATCCGACACCTGATGATCGCCCCCGCATCTACGGCAACGGGTACGCGGGATACCGAGAAGGGCGCGTGGCCGAGCGGGAACGCTGGGATCAGGAGTACGACCGCCAGCAGCAGGAGCAAGCCCGGCTGCAGGACAGTCTCAGCGCTGCACAGAACCGACTCGTATCGGGTTGGCGACCGGAGAAGGGGTCACCGAAGCACGGCCGCGCGACGCGCGCGGGCGGGCTGGTGCAGAGCGTGCACCGACGCCAGGAAGCACTCGAAGCACACGCGGTGACGGTACCTGAACCACCGCAGCTATTCCAGTTCCCCGACCTGCCCACACGAAAAGGGGCGGTGCTACTAAACGTCGACAACGTGAGCCTTGCCGGGCGGTTAGCGCAGCCAGTGTCGTTCGAACTCTCGCACCGCGGCAGGCTCGTGATCACCGGCTCGAACGGGGCCGGAAAGTCGACGCTCCTGAGTATCGCGGCGGGCGAACTACTGCCAGATACGGGAACAGTGCGGACATCCCCTGGCACGCGTTTGGGTTTTCTTCGTCAGGAGACGATGCTGCCGCCTGATCGCCGGGCGAACGAGGTATACGCCCGACACCTCGACGAACTCGTCGGTCAAGGAACGCTTCAATCATCTGAGGCGGTCGGTCTCGGTCAACTTGGACTGCTGCGATCGCGCGAGGCAGGCAAACGAGTGGGTGAACTGTCGATGGGTCAACAACGACGCCTCGATCTGGCGCTCGTACTCGCGGCACGCCCGCACGTGCTACTACTAGACGAGCCCACCAACCACCTCTCCATCGCGCTCGTTGACGAACTCACCGAGGCACTCGGGGCTACCCAAGCGGCCGTCGTACTGTCGACCCACGATCGGCAACTCCTGCGCGATGTCGCCCAATGGCCTCATGTACATCTGATGGCGATGGCTGAAGGCGAGGCACTGGTATGAGCAACACCATCAAGCTACGCGCACTCCGCCCATTGGCATCACGTGATTACCGTCTCCTGTTTGCCGCCGTCGGCATCGAGGTATTCGGGACCGGTATGTGGACGATCGTCATGGTCTTCCAAGTACTCGCACTCGATGACAGCCCACTTGCCTTGTCGGCGGTTGCAACCGGAATGAGTCTTGGCCTGTTTGCGTTCTCCGTTCTCGGTGGGGTTGTCGCAGACCGGTTCTCCAAACGGCGGATTCTCATTACAGTGCAGGGCTCAACGGCCGCGATCATGACCGCCGTGGCGGTCCTGTCGCTCACCGGGAATATCGAACTTTGGCACGTCGCCGCAGCCTCGTTCGCGATGGGTGCCGGGAGCGCCTTTTTCTACCCTGCGTACAGCGCTTACCTACCTGTGGTCCTTCCGCCGGAGCAACTCCTGGCCGCGAATGGGCTCGAAGGGGCGCTCCGTCCATCGATGGGGCAAGGGCTGGGCCCGGCCCTCGGTGGAGTCATCGTCGGTATGTTCTTCCCCGCTATCGGAGCGGTCATCGTCGCGGCTTCGTACGCGATTGCTTTCGTCATCACGTTGTTTCTTAGCCGTCGTGACGAACACACTGAGCCCACTCCTCCCGAGGATCGCCCGAGCGTCTGGGGTGACCTTCGTGCGGGGGTTGCCTACGTGGCTCGTACACGCTGGTTGCTTTGGACGCTGATCTTCGGGTCTTCGCTTGCGCTCATTGTCCAAGGCCCGATCGAAGTTCTCCTCCCGTTCCTCACCCGCGACCGATTCGAGGATGCTGAAGCTACTTTCGGGTTCCTTCTGGCCGCCTATGGGATAGGTGGGGCTGTCGGTTCGCTGATCGTGTCGTCGTTGAAGCTTCCTCGTCGGTACTTGACGTTTATGATCCTGTGCTGGGGTGGAGGAACACTACCTCTTGTGGTCATTGGCGTTGCCGACAATTTGATCCTCATGCTCTCCGCGCTCTTTGTCGTCGGTGCACTCACCGGGGCTGGCGTTGTCGTGTGGGGAACATTGCTGCAACGGTTGGTGCCGCTCGACATGATCGGCCGAGTCGCCAGCCTCGACTTCTTCGTTTCGATCGCGTTCATGCCGGTCTCGATCGCCATCGCAGGGCCGCTCTCACTGTTGGTTCCCATCCCCATCATCTTTGTGATTGCGGGAGTCATTCCGCCAGCTCTCGCGTTGATCGCATTGCTGGCCGGGCGCATGCGCCAGACCGAGGACAGTCAACCACTAGACGCAGACTGACCTCGATGGCTCTGGGAATATCCCGGACGTGGGGGGG
>NZ_CP132360.1:2493460-2680109 GCF_030758955.1 Agrococcus beijingensis
TGACCGAGGGCCAGAACGCCGAGGCGCTCGAGATGGCCCAGCGCATCATCGATGACCAGTCCGCAGAGATCGCCGAGATGGAATCGCTGCTGGCAGGGCTCTGATCCGTTGCGCGGGGCGGCGAGACTCGCCGCCCCGCGCAACCGCGCCTGCATCAATCTCCTCGACGTCAGAAGAACGGATCATGCACACGACTCCTCGAATCGGTCGCCGCCTGCTCGCGGCCGCCGCGCTCTGCACCGCGATCGGCGCACTTGCGTCCTGCGCCGCCCTTGCTCCCTCCGCATCCCTCACCGACGACAACCACGTGCACGAGCTGGCAACCACCGCGGACGGGCAGTCGTTGCTCGTCTCGACGCACGACGGGTTGTTCACTGTCGACTTGACCGACGGGGAGGTAAGTGGTCCCGTCGGCAACCAGAGGATCGACCTCATGGGGCTCACGGTCGCCGACGAGGCGCTCCTCGCTTCGGGCCACCCCGGCACATCCGGAGCCCAGGAGCTCCGCGGTCCCAACGTCGGGCTCATCCGCAGCGACGACCACGGCGAGAGCTGGGATGCCGTGTCGCTCGAGGGCGTGGCTGACTTCCACGCATTGACCTACGACCCCGAGGCCCAGACGATCATCGGATCGCACGCCGCGCAGTTGTACATCAGCGAAGACATGGGCAGCACCTGGCGCGAAGGGGCAGCCACCGATGCATACGATCTGCTCGCCACAGATCAGGGCCTGCTGATGACGAGCTTCGCCGGGCTCTCCAGAAGCCTGGACGGAGGCGGCACCTTCGAGCCGGTCTCCGGCGCTCCGGCGCTCGTGCTGCTGGGTGGCTCCGGCGACGCCGTCGTCGGCGTAGACCAGCAGGGCGCGTTGTGGCAGTCCGGCCCCGACGAGCGCTGGAACGCAGGCGGGACGACTCCGGAGCAGATCTTCGCGCTCACACAGCTGCCTGATGGCGATGTCGTCGTCGCCGGGGCATCGGGTCTCCAGCGCACGAGCGACCGCGGACAGACATGGCAGCCCCTGCTGACATGACCGCGCTGCACCGAGTGTAGACTTCCAAAATACCCCCCGGGGGTATACATCCACGGAAAGGTTCAGTCATGTGCGAAGCGCACTCCAGCCATGCCCGCGGCCACGACCACGGCGACCAGCAGCACGCAGACGGGCACGGCCATGGGCATGGCCTCAGCGCCCCTCCGCCCTCCGATGGCGCCGCGGAGTGCCCGGTGATGCCGGGCAGCACGATCAGCAAGGCGGATGCCGAGGACGCCGGTCTGGTGCGCGACTACGAAGGTCAGCGCTATTACCTGTGCTGCGCCGCCTGCGGGCCGCTGTTCGATGCCGATCCGGCCAAGTACGCGTCAGTCCGCTGACGATGTGATCGGAGAAGACATGGGGGGTTCAGTTCGGCGCGGCCTCGTCGCGGCCGGCACCGTCGGCCCTCTGCTGCACGCTCAGCGCGCCGACTCCTGAGCCTGGTTTCGTCTCCAGCCATGCGGCGTCAGCCCCCGGGGCTTGACGACCGACAACACCAGGGCCGCCGCCAGCACCACGAGCCCACCGATGGAATGCGGCAGCGTGCCCGGCAGCTCTCGTATGTCGGCGCTCGAGAGCGCGGCCGCAGAGAGCGCACGCACTGTGGACACCTCGAACAGCAGCACGATCACCGCGAAGCCCGTCAGCACGAGTTTCGCCAGGACCCAGTAGTGTCTCGCGAGGCCCCACTTCGAACTGAGCGCCAGAAGGGCGCCCACCAGCACCGTGGCAATCGCGAGGGGCACGATCACCGCGGTCGCCAAGAACTCCATCGCAGCATACGAGACGCGCACTGATGCAATCGAATGCCCGAAGGTCGCTGCGATGTCGAATGCGAGGTACGCGAGCAGCGCCCCGAACCAGCCCATCGAGGTCGCGATGTGGACGATGAGCAGCGTTTTTCGCAGGGCCGGGGAGCGTCTCACACCCGAGCGAGCTCCAGAGCAGAAGTCGCGGGCGCGGCGCCCTCACCGAGGTGCCGACCGGGCCCATGATCGCCGCCACTGAGCAGCATCACGGCTGCCGCGACGAGCACGACGATGCCGAGGACGATCACCGACACCTTCACCCAGCGAGGCATCGCCGGCGCGCGCCCGTCGGCGCTACCGGAATCGGTCTGATCTCGGGGTGGCGGCTCGTGTGCGGTGCTCATCCAGTCCCTTCTGCAGTCGCGGCGAAGCGCGTTCGTCGTCTCAGCGCCGATTCACGGAACGAGCCGTGGGGTTGTGCCCCTGGAGGTGTCTGGGTTCATGACATAGGTCTCACTTGATAGGTCCAGCCACCGAGCGGCTACACCACTTTATGGGGCACTACTGCAGAACGCGCACGGCTGCGCGTCAGGAAGCCGAATAGCTGACTCACTCACGACGGCCTCATCGATGACAGGAACGCTTGGAGTTCGAGCCTGTCCAGGCGATCGAAATCCCTCGGATGCACCACTATTCGCAGCTGATCGCACACCTTCTTCGTTCGCGACGCGAACATGAAGGACATCACGATAAAGCGGATCGAGTCTTGCGCCGGCATGACCTGTGACAACCGGGACTGTCCTCCGCCGATGACGGGGACAGCTACCGCAGTTCCGTTCGCGGTCCGCGAGACCTCTTCCCACAACGACGCAAGACTTCGCCAGATCCCATCCGGCGTGCTCTGTGCTTCGTTAGCCTCGTTCATCTCGCTGTACGCCAAGAAGTAGAGGCGGTGAGAACCGTTTCGAAGCGTGGCCACGGCCCCAACGCCGTACTTCTCAGTCTTCCCGTGCTTCTGGATCGTCGCCTTTACCGTCTTGCCCTGCAACGCCGCGGCGAGTTCGCGGTCCAGTTGATCCGTATCGCCACCGTAGAGGCGTTCGAGCGCCTGACCTTGAACGCTGTTCTTCGCGATGATGTTAGGAACGGACGTATCGAACGTGTCGCAGGTACCCACCACGATGTTGCTGTCCTGCGCGAACAAATCGCCCTTCACAATCTCAATCATCGTGTTCGGTGAGTTGTAGTCCTGCCGGATGGGGCGCGGCCAAGCACGGACAAGTCCGTACCCGATCGAAACGACAGCAATGATGATGGCGAGCGGCCACCCCTCGATCGGAAGACTCCCGAAGATGAAGTTGGTCAGTTCGAGCAGAACCGCAAGAACTCCGACTGCGGAGAACGTTTGGATGAGGAACCAACGCCAGAAGCGCCACGTGCGCAGATCGTGTGCAAGGTCTCTCATCTATAGGCCGAGCGTCGCGTAAGTTCCGGACGGATACTGGTGCGGTCCCGAATTATTGCTGGTTCCAAACTGGACTGCGTAGTCGTCAAGCGCATGCTTGATGATCTTAGGCTGGAACGACACTGACACCGTGTAACAGTTTGCGTTCAATAGCGGTGCCGGTATGAAGTTCTTGTTGACGGTACGACCACTATCAAGATTCGCGATGACCACCGGAAGATTGAACTCCATCATCACCTTAATCTCATGCGCGAGAAACGAGACACCGTCTCCGCCTTTTCGTCTAGCGTCACCACTGCCGAGAAGAACCACCTGTTTGGCGTTCTTCATTCGTTCGCGCAGATTACGCTTGATCGTTTCAGGCTGGCTCGTATCGCGCGAAACGTACAGGGTGTGAGCATCATAGAAATTGAAGTCGAAGTTGGGATTTGCTTTCCATGCTTCCATCAGACGGTACTTGCCGATGTCCTCGCTGGCGAAAGCGACATAGGTTTTATTG
Organism: Agrococcus beijingensis; assembly: GCF_030758955.1. Taxonomy (NCBI): domain Bacteria; kingdom Bacillati; phylum Actinomycetota; class Actinomycetes; order Micrococcales; family Microbacteriaceae; genus Agrococcus; species Agrococcus beijingensis. Next base: position 2,497,210 of record NZ_CP132360.1, read on the forward strand.
CGGTAACTCATTGTTTCCTCTTTAAATCTGGAACTGGGTAGGGCTGCGGAAAGATGTAGATAGATCGACGGTCCTGGGTCGATGAGCTGAATCAAACTAGTCTTAGAGTTGGCCGCTCGTCTGCGTCGCCGAGCATGCGGCGGACTTGGGCTGGTTTCCAGGCGAGTTCCTGAGCCAAGGATGCGATGGTGACGCCGTTTGCTTCGGCCATCTCGACGGCGCGGCGAAGGAGCGAAGGAACCTCACCGGGAAACTGGTAAACGGGCTGGGTTGCGATCACACCTTGCTCTGAGAGCTGGTTCAGCTGAATGTATGCGCGCCGAGCGGTGGCGTCGGATAGCAGGCCGACCTCTCTGCTCCTGTAGATGAGGGACTTGATGGATACCCCCCATTGTTCGCTCAACTGGTTCAGCTTTCGAAAGTCGATCCGCCGAGGGAGTAGGTCTTGGATCACCAAACTTGGTGTCAGGAACTCGGCGGCGAATCGGTCCGCTTCTCGTTCCAATGCGGGGTCACCGCCGGCGAGTTCGCCATGCATGACGAGGTGTCCGAGTTCGTGTGCAGCGGTGAAGCGGTGTCGATAGATGTCGTTCGCACGGTCAGGTGACAGGACGATGATCGGTCGCGACAGCGAAAGTGTGGAGAACGCGTCGATGCGGGCAACTTCGTCTTCGGCGAAGGGGACCAAGACTGCGACGATGCCCTGATTCTCGATGGTGCGCACGAGATGCGGGATCGGTTCCGCGCCTAGCCTCCATGCCTTGCGTAGTGCCCGCGCGGCCGCTGTTGGGTCGTTTGGGAATACACCAGGTTCTACCTCACCGCCAACGAAGCCGGGCAGGTTCACGGGTGGCAAGCGGACGTGCTTCTCGACTGCATGAACCAACTCCCACAGTTGCTCCGTATAGGACACTGCCTTGGCGCGCTGTTTCGCCGTCGTGGCTCGAAGGCTCCGGAAGAAGGCATCGGCTGTCTCAAGCCGAGCGAGCGGCCGACCGGCGGCGAAGAACTCTCGCGGAACGTCAAGTTCTCGGGCTAGAAGCGGGATGAGTTCCGCGCGGGGTGGCGTGGCGCCGGATTCATATTGCCCAATAGCGGCTGCCGAGACGCCAAGTGGTTCTGCGAGACTCTGCTTCGTGCGCAACGCGAGTTGTCGAGCTTGCCGCAGACGGTCACCATCGAAGGTCTTTGCGATGTCGAGATCAGTGGGGGGCGCGACCGGTCTGCTCGAATCACGGGAGATCATCTGATGCACCCCCAGTTCCCGTGTCAGGGACGCCCTCGGTCTCCACGTTGGCACTCGGCAGTTCGCCCGGCTTCAGAAGCGTTAGGTCACTCTCAGGAAGAGGTGCGTCATCGAATCGTGCCGAGGAAGGCTCGCCAAGGCCAACCAGGGCAACTCCTTCTCCATCGAGCAGGTGCAGCATCAACTCTTCGCGATAGTGCCAGGTGACGAGCCCGGATGATTCAAGAGTCGCCTCGCCGACATAGACGTGCTGGAGCCCGCCACGAGCGGACACGTCGTAGGCAACGAGGGAGGCCCGCGTAGCGGAGCCGAAGGAACCATCCTTGACAGAGGCGTCTAGGTCACCACCTAGTTCTAGTTCGAACTCCAACTGTTCCTGCATGTTGCGGCTAGCGTCGTCTTCAAGGGAGAAAACTCGGCGACGGAAATCCGAGCGGCCTAGCCTAATTCGGTCAGCGCCGGACGATCCACGTCCACACTTGGCCGGAAAGATCAAGGTGCCATCGAAAACCACCAGGTCGTAACGGCTGCCTGTCGGCCGGATCACCTCGCGCCCAGGCAGGAATGCAAGGTGAGCCGATACCTCCTCAGGCAAGATCACCCAAAACGAGCCGTATGCCTCGTTCGAGGCCAGTTGGCTTCCGGTCTTGGCGTCGAGGGAGCGCTCGTGAGCTGCACGACCGGCCTTAGCGAGCGCAAGCATCACACTCTGGCTGTGCTCTCCGAAGTGACGGTTGAACCACGGAGAAGGTTCGGGCAACTCGTTCATCGACGCTCCTGACGCTAGGTGACACCTCAATCCTAGCACTGGCGCTTTAGAACTGCGCAGAAATCGGTCACTGTGACTTTCGGCGTGTCGAGCCCAGCATCCAAACCTGTTGCCCTTGGTCTCAGGTTGTTGGTCTCCTTCCTCGGGGACGAAGGGTTACGCCTTCAGCAACTACGGCGTTGCGTACGGTCTTCGGGTCGATGCCGAGACGATCGGCGACCTCCTGCAACGTGTGCCCGTCGCGGTAGAGGATGGCCGCGCTCGCACGGCGATCGTTGTTCAGCCCTGTTGACCGCAACTGTCCACCAGAACGTAGGACGAAGGCCGGAACCGTTCCGCGATGCACGCCGTACTTCACGGCGATGATTCGGACGGGCATCCCAGCCTCATAGTCCGCGACCAGTTCCATGCGCTGCTCGATGGTCAATCGTGTTTGAGACTTCGCCGGATTTTTCGCGACCGCGCCTCGCGAATCGTGCCTCTTAGGACTTCGCCCCCTCGGTACGCGCCGCTCGGAACCCCTGAGCACACAGGAAATCAACGATCTCAGCGCCGGGCGCTTGTTTGAGAATCGCTTGGGAAGGCCCACCCATCTGCTCGTGCAGAGCGCCGCACTGTTTCATCCGCTGGTCGTGGGTTCGAGCCCCAGCGGGCCCGCCGCATCGGCTCAGTCGAACGCGACCTCGATCGTCGGGTTCGCCTCGATCACCTCGCGCACCGCGTCGCTCGAGAAGGCGTCGATGAGCGCGGCCGTGGCGTCGGAGTCGGCCTCCTCGCCACGCACCACGAGGTGCAGGGCGAAGGTGTCGTCGAGCTCGGTGATCAGCCCGTCGTCGTCGGGGTTGAGGCCCAGCGCGGCGATGTGCGACGGCCACTGGAAGACCAGGTCGGCCTCCTCGTAGGCGGCGTTCAGCGAGCTGATCGGCACCTGCAGGAACTCGAGGTCCTTCGGGTTCTCCGTGATGTCGTCGACGGTGGATGCGTAGGGGTCGACGGCAGGATCGAGCGTGACGATGCCCTCGCTCGCGAGCAGCTTGAGCGCGCGGCCGGTGTTCGACGCATCGTCGGGGATCGCCACGGTCGCGCCGGTCGGGAGGGCGGCGATGTCGTCGAGCGTCTTCGAGTAGAAGGCGATGACGAAGTTGTAGACCGGCTGCACGGCGGTCAGCGTGCCGTCGTTCGCCTCGTTGAACAGCTCCATGTAGGGCACGTGCTGCGAGAAGTTGGCGTCGACGTCGCCGTCGTTCACGATCGTGTTCGCGGTGACGTAGTCGGAGACCTCGACCAGCTCGATCTCGTAGCCCTCGCCGATCGCGTCGGCCGCGGCCAGCACGACGTCGGTCATCGGAGCGGTGACGGCGGCGACCTCGATGGTGACCGTCTCGGCGGGCGCGCCGCTGGGCTGGGCGGCGCCCGGTGCGGGCTGCGCGGCGCAGCCGGTGAGCAGCAGCGCTGCGGCGAGGGCGGGCGCGAGGGCGCGGGTCGAGGTGAGTCGCATGGTGGTTCCTTGTCTCTGGAGGGGCTTGGGGCCGCAGTGCGGCGGGGCGGGTCAGCGGTGGTCGAGGCGCACCGAGATGCGGTGCCCGACGGCCTGGATCGCGAGCACGAACACGACGATGACGGCGATGGTGAGGTACATGAGCGCGTCGTTGTACTCCTGGTACCCGTAGCGCATGGCGAAGTCGCCGATGCCGCCGCCGCCGACCACGCCGAGCACGGTCGAGAACGACAGCAGGCTGATCGCCGCTGAGGTGAGCGCGTAGAGCAGGCCCGATCGCGCCTCGGGCAGCAGCACCCGGAAGACCGCCTGCGGCAGCGTCGCCCCCATCGAGAGCGCCACCAGCGAGATGCCGGGCGGGATCTCGCGCAGGATCTGCTCGACCAGCCGCGCGTAGATCGCGACCGCGACGAAGCACAGCGGCAGCGTCGCCGCCTGCGTGCCGAAGCTCGTGCCCATCACGGCCCGGGTGAAGGGGATGAGGAACACCACCAGGAGCAGGAACGGGAACGAGCGCACCACGTTGATGTAGAGGTTCGCGATCGACCAGACGGGCCGGTGCTCGGCGATGCCCCCGCGCTGCGTCAGGAAGACCGTCATGCCCAGCGGCAGGCCGATGACCACGGCGGCCGCGAGGGAGACGACGAGCATGTAGCCCGTCTCGGCGAGCGATTCGAGCATGTCGCCGCCGTACTCGGCGAGCAGTTCGGTGAGCCAGGTCACTCCAGCAGCTCCCGTCGCACCTGCTCGGCATAGCTCGGCAGCGACCGGAAGTCGGTCTTCGCCACCGTCAGCACCTCGCGCAGCGCGCCGCGCTCGAGCAGTGCCGCGCGATCGCAGATCGCCTTGACGACGTCGAGGTCGTGCGTGATGACGACCACGGTGGTGCCGAGCTCGTCGCGCGCCCTCGCCAGCACGCGCAGCACCTCGGCGGTGGTGGTGGTGTCGAGCGACGAGGTGGGCTCGTCGCACAGCAGCAGCGCCGGTCGGGCGACGAGCGCGCGGGCGAGCCCGACGCGCTGCCGCTCGCCGCCGCTCAGCTGCGCCGGGAAGCGCTCGGCGCGGTGACCGAGGCCGACGAACTCGAGGATCTCCTCGACCGCGAGCGCCTGCTGCGCACGCGACAACCGGGTCGCGCGGGGCGCGAGCTGCAGGGGCAGGGCGACGTTGGCCGACACGGTGCGGTTGCTGAGCAGGTGGATGCCCTGGAACACCACGCCGATGTCGCGCCGCAGCTCCCGCAGGCCGCGCCGGCCGAGCGCGCCCACGTCACGGCCGTCGACCGTGACCGTGCCCGCCGAGGCTGTGGCGAGCCCGTTGAGGAGCTGCAGCAGCGTCGACTTGCCCGCGCCGCTCTCGCCGATCACGCCGAAGATCTCGCCGCGGTCGATCGTGAGATCGACGGCGTCGAGCGCCGCCCGCTGCCCGTCACCGCGGCGGTAGCGCTTGGTGACGGCGGCGAGCTCGATGATCGCGGTGCCGCTCGCATGCATCAACTCGTCCCGCTCCTGTCACTCGCGGCACCCGCCGATCAGACTTCTTGTACTCAGGTCAACTATAGCCGCAGCCTCGACGCCCGAGCGCCCATGCGCGAATGGCGCCGCGCCGTGCCCGCGCGCCGTCGGAGACCGCCGCCCGTCGGCCGGCCGTCAGTCGACGCGGAGGATCGAGCCGTCGGCGACCGAGACATAGACCTCGAGCTCGTCGTCGAACTTGACCTCCCACGCCTGCCCGTCGGCGTCGTCCTCGAGCGTCGCCGCGGCAAGCGGCGCGCCTGCTGCCGCGGCGACCGCGGCCTCGATGGCGTCGGCGAGCGAGATGCCGGCCGCGTCGAGGGCGGCGCGATCGTCGCCGTCGACCTCGTCGTCGCGCTCGGTCTCGAGCACCGCGGCACCATCGCCGCTGACGTGCACGGTCACCTGCGTGGTGCCGTCGGCGAGCTCGACCTCCCATGACGCGTCATCGTCCTGGTCGTCGAGCTCGTAGGCGACCGCGCCGGTCTCGCTCTCGGCCAGGGCGATGGCTGCGAGCGCCCCCTCCACGCCGTCGTCGGACGCGCTGCCACCTGCCGTCGCCTCCGGCGAGGCCGACGTGCTCGCGGCGGGCCCGCTCGGGGCCGTGCCGCCGGGCGCCGAGGGCGAGGTCGAGCTGCACGACGCCAGCACGATGGTGCCGGCGGCGGCGAGCGTGAGGAGCAGCGGAGTGCGGAGCTTCGGATCGGTGTTCATGCCGCCGACGCTAGCGAGCAGGCGTGAGAGCCGAGTGAGAGGCGAGTGAGCAGCGCTTGGGAGGCGGCGGCGTGCTAGAAGCCGACCGGCGCGATGCCCCACTGGCCGCGCCAGGTCTCGCCCGGCTCGAGCCAGACGAGCCCGTTCCCCGAGTTCAGCGCGTTCGCCGGCGCGCTCATCGGCTCGACGGCGACCGCGTGCCGGTTGCCGTCGACCGACGGGAAGTCGCGCGGCGTGAACACCACCGCGTAGGGGAACGCCGCGTCCTGCCAGAGCTCGACCCCCCTCCCCCGCTCGTCGACGAGCGACGACGTCGCCACTCCGCCGACGAACTCCAGTCCCGCGTAGTTGTGGTCGATGTCGAGCTCCGCCAGGCGACGGCCGGCGCGCAGGTCGGGGGCCGACGCATCCATCGCATCGACGAGCGTCTCCTCCGTCGGGATCAGGTCGACCGCGTTGAACACCCGCGCCGCGGGCACGGTGAGGGTCAGCTGCTCGGCGGGCGTGGCGCCGACGGCGAGATACGGATGCGCGCCGACGGCCCACGGGGCGCGCTCGGTGCCCGCGTTGATCGCCTCGTGCGTGACGGTGAGGCCGTCGTCGGTGAGCTCGTACGCGACGAAGGTGTCGATGAGGAACGGCCAGCCGGACTGGGGGTGGATGGTGGCCTGCAGCAGCAGCTTCGACTCGGTCTGCTCGAGCAGCCGGTAGGGCGAGAAGCGCAGCAGGCCGTGGCTGGCGTTGCCCTTGTCGCGCTCGGTGAGCGCGAGCCGCTGGGTCGCACCCTCGTGCTGCCAGTCGCCGCCCGCGACCCGGCCGCCCCACGGCGCGAGCACGATGCCCTGCGCCTTCGCGGGCCGCGCGTCCTCGGCGAAGGGCTCCACGAGGTCGATGCCGTCGAGCGTGAGCTCGCGCAGGCCCGCCGCGACCTCGGTGATCGCGGCGCGCATCCGCCTGCCGTCGACGTCGCGGGAGATCGTGAACTGCTGTCCTGTGGGCGGTCGCATGGGGCGAGCCTAGAAGACCGGGGCGGCATCGCGCCCGGCCCGGATCCGCTTGTCCCCCGAATCCTCAGCCTCCGCGTGCATACTCCGGAGACATGCGTCTGCAACGGGAGATCCGCTGCGGGGAGCGCCCAACCGCCGCCCAGCGCCCATCCGGCCGCGGGGGCATCCCGGGCTGCTGCCGACCGCCGCCGCACGATCGTCGTGGCGTCGGTGCCTGCTTCGCACGTGTACGTGCAGCACATCACCCCGACCGCCGCCCTCGATGGGCCGCCGGCGATCGAGCGGCTGCTCGACCCCGACCCCGATTCCCCCGACCGCCCGGCCGGCGCCAAGTGGTGGCCGCCGACGATGCTCGAGCCCGAGTGGGTGCTCACGCACCCCGGGTTCGACGTGATGCACCTGCAGTTCGGCTTCGACGCCCGCACGCCGGCGCAGCTGCAGGAGCTGGTGGATGCGCTGCGGCAGACCGCGCGGCCGCTCGTCTACACGGTCCACGACCTGCGCAACCCGCACCACGACACCCGGCACGCGCACGACGCGCAGCTCGACGTGCTCATCCCCGCCGCCGACGCGCTCGTCACGCTCACGGAGGGCGCCGCGGCCGAGATCCGCAGCCGCTGGGGCGCCGAGGCGCGCGTGCTCCCCCACCCGCACGTGGTCGACCTCGCGACCATGGCCCGCGTGGCGGCCACGCGGCCGCGCCGCCGCCACGGCGACCCGCTGCGCATCGGCGTGCACGTGAAGAGCCTGCGCGCGAGCATGAACCCGCTGCCGGTGCTGCGCGCGCTGACCGAGATCGTGGCCGAGCTGCCCGGCGCGGTGCTGCAGGTCAACGGGCACACCGACGTGCTGCACGCCGCCGGCGAGCGCTACGACCGACCGCTCGCCGAGTTCCTGGACGGCGCCGCCGCTGCGGGCCTGCTCGAGCTGCACGTGCACGACTTCCTCGATGACGACGCGCTCTGGGCCTACCTCGCGGCGCTCGACGTCTCGGTGCTGCCCTACCGCTTCGGCACCCACTCGGGGTGGCTGGAAGCCTGCCGCGACCTCGGCACCGCCGTGATCGCGCCAGACTGCGGCTACTACCGCGAGCAGGGGCCGGTCTTCGAGTACCGCAACCACGACGACGACTTCGACCCCGAGTCGCTCCGCTCGGCGGTGCACCGGGCCTACGCCGCCGCATCCCCCGAGCCCTTGAGCGTCGGAGAGCGCGCCGCACAGCGCGACGCGATCGCCCGCGCGCACGCCGAGCTCTACGAGGCGGTACTGCGATGAGCGGCCTGCGCATCTGCCTCATCGCCTCGAGCAGGTTCCCGGTCTCGGAGCCGTTCGTGGGCGGCGTGGAGGCGCCCACCCACACCCTCACCCGCGCGCTGCAGGCTCGCGGGCACTCGGTCACCCTGTTCGCGGGGCACGGCTCCGATCCCGCCCTCGGCGCCCAGCTGCTGACGGCCGAGCCCTTCGAGCCCTCGCACGGCGCGCGTCGCGACCTCGCCGCACCGCCGGTGCAGTGGATGCGTGAGCACCACGCCTATCTCGGGCTGTGCCTCGACCTCGCCGCCACCGGCGCCGCACGCTTCGACGTCGTGCACAACAACTCCCTCCATCACCTGCCCGTGGCCATGTCGAGCGCCATCGGCGTGCCGATGCTCACCACCCTCCACACGCCGCCGACGCCGTGGCTCGAGTCGGCGGTGCGCTTCGCCGCAGACCGCTCGCGCTTCGTGGCGGTGAGCGCCTACACGGCGCAGCAGTGGCGCGGCTCCGTGCGCGCCTCGGTGATCATGAACGGCATCGACACGACGCGCTGGGCGGCCGGCCCCGGCGGCGGACCCGCCATCTGGTTCGGCCGACTCGTGCCCGAGAAGGCCCCGCACGTGGCGATCCGGGCCGCGCTGCATGCCGACATGCCGCTCGATCTCGCCGGGCCCATCCTCGACGACGCCTACTTCGAGGCCGAGGTCGCACCGCACCTCGGCCCGCGCATCCGCTACCTGGGCCACCTCGGCTCCGACGCCCTCGCGCGTCACGTGGGCGGGGCATCCGTCACCGTGGTGACCCCCTCGTGGGACGAGCCCTACGGACTCGTCGCGGCCGAGTCGATGGCGACGGGCACCCCCGTGGCCGCGGTCGCCCGGGGCGGGCTGCGCGAGGTGATCTCGGCCGAGAGCGGGCGCCTGTGCGATTCGGAGGACCCGGCCGAGCTGGCGCGCGCGATGCTGGAGGCCAGCACGCTCTCACGCGCGGAGACCCGGGAGCACGCGGTGGCGCACTGCTCGATCGAGGCGATGATCGACGGGTACGAGCGCTCCTACGCGGCACTGACGGATGAGCGGCGCGCGGCGTGATCGGCTACTACATCCACCACCGCGGGCGGGGCCACCTCTCGCGGGCGCTGGCGATCGCGGCAGAGCTCGAGCAGCCCGTCACCGGGCTCTCGAGCCTTGCCCCGCCGGCCGAGTGGCGAGGCGACTGGCTGCGGCTGCCCGCAGACGGGGCCGAGTCGCCCGTCGACGCAGAGGGGCACGGTCGGCTGCACTGGGCACCCCTCGGCCACGCGGGCCTGCGCACCCGCATGGCGCGCATCGCCGGCTGGATCGACGAGCGGCGGCCGCGGGCGCTCGTCGTCGACGTCTCGGTCGAGGTCGGGCTCCTGGCGCGGCTGCACGGGGTGCCCGTGGTCACGATCGCCATGCCCGGCCAGCGCACCGACGCGGCGCACGAGCTCGGCTTCGCGCTCGCCGACGCCGTCATCGGCGCCTGGCCGCCGCAGGCCACGGGCATGGCGGATGGCCTGCCCGACCTGGGCGGGCGGCTGCACGCCGTCGGCGCGATCTCGCGCTTCGCGCCGGTCGCCGGGCCCGAACCCGAGGGGGGCGTGCGTCGGGGCGGAGCACGCCGCGTCGTCGTGCTCGGCGGTGCCGGCGGCGACACGTTCACGGCGGATGCGGTCGGTCGCGCCCGCGACGCGACGCCCGGCTGGGCGTGGACGCACCTCGGCGCGAACGGGTCCTGGACGGAGGATCCGTGGGCGACCCTCGTCGACGCATCCGTCGTCGTCACGCACGCGGGCGAGAGCGCGATCGCCGAGGTGGCAGCAGCCCGCCGACCGGCGATCGTGATCCCGCAGCCGCGGCCGCACGACGAGCAGCTGCGCACGGCCGCCGTGCTGGCCGATGCGCGCTGGCCCACGACGGTCGTGCCGCGCTGGCCGACCATCGGCTGGCCGGGGCTGCTGCACGCGGCCGACGAGCTCGACGGCGGCGACTGGCAGGCCTGGAACGACGGCGGGGGCGCGCATCGGGCGGCCGCCATCATCGCCGCCACCGCCGACCGGGCGGCGTCGACGTGAGCCGCGTCGCCGTCATCACCATCGCGCACGGTCGGCACGACCACTGGGCGCTGCAGTGCGCGGCGATCGAGCGCTCCTCCCGACGCCCCGACGACCGCATCCTCGTCACGATGGATGATGCCGCGCTGGCGCACCGCGAGCGCCGGGCCGGCGCCGTGCAGGTGGTGGAGACCGACAGCGACGAGCACGCGCTGCCGCTCGCGCGCGCCCGCAACGTGGGCGCAGAGGCGGCGCTCGCCCGCGGAGCCGACGTGCTGGTGTTCCTCGACGTCGACTGCCTCCCCGCACCGACGCTGGTCGACGCGTACGCCGCTGCCGCGAGCGCCGCCCCGACGCGCGACCGGCTGCTGTCGGGGCCCGTGACCTACCTCGACCCGCCGCCCGAGGGCGGCTACTGCCTCGAGGGACTCGCCGCGCTCGACCGGCCCCACACCGCACGGCCGGCGCCCGCGCCGGGCGAGGTCGAGCTGGGCGGCTCGCACGACCTCTTCTGGTCGCTGTCGTTCGCGCTCAGCGCCGATCTGTGGCGCCGCATCGGCGGGTTCCACGAGGGCTACGTCGGCTACGGCGGCGAGGACACCGACTTCGCGTGGACGGCGCGCTCGCTCCGCATCCCGATGGCCTGGGTCGGCGACGCGCGCGTTCCACCAGCATCACCCGGTCGAGGATCCGCCGGTGCACCACGTCGACGCCATCCTGCGCAACAGCGCGCTCTTCCACCGTCGCTGGGGCACCTGGCCGATGCGCGGATGGCTCGACGCGTTCGTCGAGCAGGGGCTCGTCGAACGGTCGGAGAGTGGAGAGTACGAGCGCAGTCGCCGGGCATGAGCGGTCGCCCAGCGTTCGATCGCGGAGCCGCTCGAGGCCGTGCACGCGCATCGCCCGCCATGTTCACGGCTCCAGGGTGTACTTTGCGCCCAATCGCGCGGCGGACACCGGCGTCCGCCGTCCTGGAAGACGTAGAGGCAGGACCATGAGGAGCAAGAGTTCGGTTCGGCGCTTTCCCGCCGCGACGGCAGCAGTCGCGGGAGCCCTCGCGCTGTCCGCGTGCGGCGGCGGCGGCAGCGATCCCGGGGCCGCGGAGTTCTCGGCCGAGTACTCCGGCACGATGGCCGCGTGGGGCTTCGAGAACGCCGACGACGTCGGCCAGTCGCGGCTCGACCTCGCCGAGGGGGTGCTGGGCGAGTCGGACACGACCGTCGAGCTCGACCCGACCTCGTTCGACGCGCAGAAGTTCACCACCCTCGCAGCGTCGGGCCAGGTGCCCGACGTCGTGCAGATGGATCGCAACTTCGTCGCGACCTACGCCGCGCAGGGCCTGATCATGCCGCTCGAGGCGTGCTTCGAGGCGCACGATGTCGATCCCGGCGAGCGCTGGTACGAGCAGGTCGTCGACGACGTGAGCTGGAACGACCAGATCTGGGCGGTGCCGCAGTTCTACCAGCCGCCCGCCATCCTGCTGAACGAGCGCGTGATGGCAGAGGCCGGCGTGAGCGACACTGAGCTGAACCCGGCCGAGCAGGAGGCGATGCTCTCGGCCGTCGAGCGCATGACGGTGCTCGAGGGCAGCACGCCCACCCGGCTCGGCTTCGATCCGCAGGGCGTCTCCAAGGCCGCGCTGTGGATGATGAGCTTCGGCGGCGGCATCATCGACGAGGAGGGCCTGCCGACGCTGGATCGGGCCGAGAACGTCGAGGCGGTGGAGTTCCTGCAGCAGGTCTACGACGCGCAGGGCGGCTACGCCAACGTCAAGAGCTTCCTCGACTCGTTCGACGTCTTCGGCGACGGCAACGCCTACTCGAACGACCTCGTCGGCGCAGCGATCTGGGACCAGTGGTACCCCAACGTGCTGACGCCGTATGCCGGCGAGATCGAGATCAGCGCGGTGCCGATGATGACGCAGGACGGCGAGCCGATCACCGCAGCGTCGGGCTCCTCGTTCGTCATCCCGACGAATGCGCAGAACCCGTCGGCGGGCTGCGCCTGGGCGCTGGAGCTGACCTCGCCGGAGGCCTGGCAGGCCGCCGGTGAGGCGCGCGCCGAGACCACGGCGAACGACCCGGATCGCCAAGGCATCAACACGGGCCTCTTCACCGGCTCGCCGGAGGTCGACACCGACCTGCGCGACCAGTTCACCGACGCGGCCGGATTCGCCGGCTTCGACGAGGCCATCAGCACCTACTACGAAGTGGCCGCCGAGGGCCAGTCGTTCGGGGCATCGCCGGCGGGCCAGCAGATCCAGTCGGAGCTGCAGAACGCGGTGACCTCCGCCCTGCTGGGCGAGGCCGACCCGGCTGACGCGCTGGCGCAGGCCCAGGAGGCTGCGATGCGCGCGCACGACCAGGTGGTCGGCGGCGGCAGCTAACGGTCGGGAGCGCGAAGGAGGGGGTGCCCGACCGGGCACCCCCTCCTTCGTGGCTGCCGCGTCGGTCAGCCCTTGCGACCGGTGGTGGCGATGCCGGTGATGAACGACTTCTGACCGAAGGCGAACAGGATCAGCATGGGGATCGTCACGAGCACCGCGGCGACCATGACGTACTGGTAGTCGCCCTGACCGCCGTTGGTGGGGCTGTACTTCGTCATGGCGCTGGCGATGCCGAGCGGCACCGTGTACCCCTCCTGCGAGCCGGTGTTCAGGTAGATCAGCGCGGCCTGCAGGTTGTTCCAGCTCGCCTGGAACTCGAACAGCAGGATGATCACGAACGACGGCACCGACAGCGGCATCGCGATGCGCCAGAACTGGCCCCACGCGCTCACACCGTCGAGCTTCGCCGCCTCGAACAGCTCGCGCGGCAGGCCGAGGAAGAACTGCCGCTGCAGGAAGATGTAGAACGCCGAGCCGAAGAGGTTCGCACCCCAGAGCGGCACGTTGGTGCCCACGAAGCCGAGCTGGTTCCAGATCAGGTACTGCGGCACGAGCGTCACGGCACCGGGGAGCATCATCGTCGCCAGCACGATGCCGAACAGCACCCCGCGGCCCGGGAACCGGTAGTAGGCGAAGCCGAAGGCGACCAGCGAGCTCGACACCGCGACGAGCACGGCGGCGAGCACAGCGATCCAGATGCTGTTGCCGATCCAGTTCGCGAGCGGCATCTCGTCGAACGCCACCGCATAGTTCTCCGGCATGATCGTGTCGGGGATCAGCTTGTTGTCGAAGACCTCGCCACGGGGCTTCAGGCTCGCCGCCACCAGCCAAGCCAGCGGATACATGAACAGCGCCGCGAAGAGCAGCAGCAGCACCCACCGCACGATCTGGCCGACCCACCCCATGGGCGTCAGCGCCTGGCCGCGGGCGTCGCCGAACCACTTCCGCCGCTTGCGGCGATCGGTGTCGGGCTCGGGTGACTCCGCCGCGATCGCGGCGGCGGCTTGCACGGTCTTGATCGGGGTCTGGGCGACCATCTCAGCGCTCGCTCTCGTAGTAGACGAACCGGTTGCCGACCTTCACCTGGATCAGCGAGATCGCGACGATGATGACGAACAGCAGCCAGCCCATGGCCGAGGCGAATCCGAAGTCGAACTGCCGGAACGCCTGCTGGAACAGGTAGATCGCATAGAACAGCGACGCATCCGACGCCCCCTGCACCTGATCTCGATGGAAGAGCAGGAACGCCTGGTCGAAGATCTGGAAGGCGGCGATCGTCAGCACCAGCACGTTGAAGAAGAGCGCCCCCGAGATCATCGGCAGCGTGATGTTCCAGAACCGCCGGAGGGGCCCGGCGCCGTCGACCTCGGCGACCTCGTAGAGCTCGCGCGGCACGTTCTGCAGCGCGGCCAGGAAGATCACCATCGTGCCGGCGACGCCCCAGAGCGTCATGAGCACGATCGACGGCTTCACCCACGCCGGATCGATCAGCCACTGCGGACCCTCGATGCCGATCGCGGCGAGCCCGCGGTTGATGGCGCCCTGGTTGCCGTTCAGGAGCAGCAGGAACATGGATGCGGTGGCGACCGTCGGGGTCATCTTCGGCAGGTAGAAGACGGTGCGGAAGAAGCCCGCGCCGCGGCGCACGCTGTTCAGCAGCATCGCGAGCCCGAGGGCGAGCACGATCTCGAACGGCACGGCGAGCACGGCGTAGTAGAGCGTGTTGGCCAGCGAGGTCATTACCTTCGGGTCCTCGAACAGCCGCTCGTAGTTCGCGAAGCCGGCAGGGCGCGCCGTGTCGGTGGCCAGCTGGTAGAAGCTGAACGAGATGACCAGGCTGTAGATCATCGCGCCGAGGGTGAAGACCAGGAAGCCGATCACCCACGGCGAGATGAACAGGTAGCCGGCGATGGCCTCCCGGCGGCGGAGCGACGTGCGCCTGCCCGGCTTCGCCGAATCCTTCGCTGCGATCGACATCGAACCCCCCTCTGGGGTCGGATGTGGGAACGGTGCGAGACCCCTGGGAGTGGTGTACCCGACTTCTCTGATGCTTTGCCCAACAGCCTCGAGCCGCGGGAGCGCATCCGCTCTTCCCCCTGCGCGTCGACCGATCTATGCTTCGCGGCATGCGCGCGAACCTCGCCGACGTGGTTGCCGACGTGCTCGACGAGCACGACGTCGACGCTGCGCGCGTGCTGCTGGCCGAGTCGATCCTCGCCGCCACCGGCACCGAGATGGGCACCCGCGTGCGCGTGCAACGGCACCGCTCGGAAGCGATCATGCGCATCCACGGCCACGGCTTCCGGCCCGCCGCCGAGCAGCTGCCCGGCGCTGCGGAGATCCGCGAGCATCCGCTCTACCGGTACCGGATGCACACCGGCGACGAGCGGCCGACGAGGCTCGAGGACGTGCTGCGCGGCGGCTGGACGCTGAGCACCCGCACCCGGCACCTGATCGAGGCGCTGCAGATCACGGTGCACCAGGTCGCCTTCCCCGTCTCGTCGCTCGGCGAGTACGACGGGTGGTCGCTGCTGGCGCCCGAGCCGATCGGCCGGCTGCAGCTGCGACCGCTGGTCGAGCACGCGCGACTGCTGCGCGGCCTCGACGCCCATGTCGAGCTGCTGGCGCGCATCCGCGAGCGCTCCCCCGCCCAGCCGGATGCCGGCGCACCGCTGCTGACGCCTCGCGAGCGCGGCGTGCTGCACCTGATGTACGCGGGCGGCACCGCCGTGTCGATCGGCGCCCGTCTCGGGGTCTCGCCCCGCACCGTGCACAAGCACCAGGAGAACCTGTACCGCAAGCTCGGCGCCCGCGACCGGCTCGAGGCGGTGCTGATCGCGCAACGGGCCGGCCTCCTCCCCACCCACCCAGACGAGGCGGAGGCCGTGCCCACCCGCGCGAGCGGGCTGCGGCGGGACTAGCCGGCGCATTCCCGGGTGCTGAGGTGACCCGAGCCACCACGAGTCTCGCCAGCCGCGCGCGCCGACGGAATGCGCAGAGATGCGTAGACGCGACGGCGGCCGCCCGCGGCACGGCGTCGCCCGTTCGACCACCCGGTGCCCCCGCTGGGATTCGAACCCAGACTGGGCGGAGTTTAAGTCCGCTGCCTCTGCCGGTTGGGCTACGGGGGCCGGGCGCAGGCCCTCCCCCACGGTAGCCCTCAGTCGGCGTCGAGCACGGCAGCGAAGCGCGCCGGCAGCAGCACGTTGTCGCCGGCGCCCCGCAGCAGCGGCGCGACCTGCTCGGGAGTGAAGCCGGCGATGCCGCAGCCGATCTCGGTGACGAGGAACTCGAGCTCCGGATGCGCCGCCGCGAAGGCGAGGAACGTCGCCGCCTCCTCGGCCATCACCGACATCCCGCTCATCGTGTCGATGGCGTACGACTGGCCGTGCAGGCCGTGGCCCTCGCCCCAGACGGCACCGAAGCGCTCCTGGGCGATCCGAGCGGCGCCGCCCCCGTGCATCCCCGACGCGTTCGAGCCGAAGACGAACACCTGGTGCGGCTCGAGAGCCTCGATGCGAGCGGGCGAGGTGTGCATGGGGCCCACGGTACGCCGCGGCTACGCTGAGCGCATGACCGTCCACGAGCGCGCCACGATCATCCCGCTGCCAGGCCGCGTGCCGCACCTGCCGAAGTCGGGCCTGGTCATGCCGGGCGCCGTCGTCGCGGGCGGCGTCTCGCTCGGCGAGCGCGTCGGCATCTGGCCGGGCGCTGCGCTGCGCGCCGAGGAGGAGTCGATCACGATCGGCGACGACTCGAACGTGCAGGACAACTGCTCGCTGCACGTCGACCACGGCTCGCCGCTGCGCATCGGCGCGCGCGTCTCGATCGGCCACAACGCCGTCGTGCACGGCTGCACCGTCGAGGACGACGTGCTCATCGGCATGCACGCGACCGTCATGAACGGCGCCGTCATCGGCTCCGGCAGCATCGTCGCCGCGGGCGCGCTCGTCACCGAGGGCACCGTGATCCCCGAGAACTCGCTCGTCGCGGGCGTGCCGGGCAAGGTGCGGCGCGAGACCACCGACGACGAGCGGCGCGGCATCCAGCGCAACGCCGACGTCTACGCCAAGCGCATCCAGGTGTACGTCGACGCGATCCACGCGCACTGACGCCAGGACGTGCACCCCACGCTGGCGGTGCACAGGGGCGGATGCGTAGGCTCGGCCGCGTCGGAGGGAGCCACATGGCAGTCACAGCGACAGGCACCGTCAAGGTGCACGGCGACGCGGCGGAGCTGTCGCTCGAGCGGCACGTGCCGAAGGACGCGATCGCGGTCTGGCCGTACTTCGCGGAGTCGCGCGAGCTCGGCACCTGGATCGGCTCGTACGTCGGCGACCCCGACTCGGGCGAGGTGGTGCTGTCGATGAACGCGGAGGGCGGCGAGGCGACCAGCGCCGTCGAGATCCTCGACTGCCAGCCGCCCGAGCACCTGGCGGTGCAGACCACCGACGAGTCGGGCCACTGGAGCCTCGAGGTCGAGCTGGTCGACGGCGGGCACGAGGCGGGCTCGGGCACGACGATCCGCTTCACCCACCACGACGTGCCGCTCGCGCAGCTGCCCGACGTCGGGCCGGGCTGGGAGTGGTACCTCGACCGGCTGGTCGCCGCGCTGGCCGGGCAGCCGATGCCGAACTGGGACGACTACTACCCGGCGCTGCGCGAGGCGTACACCCGCTAGCTCAGCGCGAGCGGACCGCCTTCTCGGCCATCTGCACGACGTTGTCGAGCAGCATCACGCGCGTCATGGGTCCGACGCCGCCCGGCACGGGCGACACCCAGCCGGCGACCTCGCGCACGCCCGGATCGACGTCGCCGAGCAGCTTCACCTTGCCGGTCTCGGCCGACAGGCCCCGCGTGATGCCCACGTCGAGCACCGCCGCGCCCGGCTTCACCCAGTCGGCCTTGATCAGCCCGGGCACGCCCACCGCCGCGACGACGATGTCGGCCTCGCGCACCTGCGCGGCCAGGTCGGGCGTGCGCGAGTGGCAGAGGGTCACGGTCGCGTCGATGCCCTTGCGGGTCAGCAGCAGCCCGAGCGGGCGGCCGACGGTGAGGCCGCGGCCGACGACCGCGACCATCGCGCCGGCGATCTCGATCTCGTGGTGGCGCAGCATCTGCACGATGCCCGCGGGCGTGCACGGCAGCGGCGAGTCGATCGGCCCGTCGACGCCCAGCACCAGGCGCCCCAGGTTGACCGGGTGCAGGCCGTCGGCGTCCTTCGCCGGGTCCATCAGCTCGAGCATCGCGTGCTCGTCGTGCCCGGCGGGCAGCGGCAGCTGGATGATGTAGCCGGTCACCTCGCGCGCCGAGTTGAGGTCGGCGATCGCCTTGCGCACGTCGGCGGTCGACGCGCTCGAGGGCAGGTCGACACGGATCGACTCGATGCCTACCTCGGCGCAGTCGCGGTGCTTGCCCTTCACGTACGACTGGCTGCCCGGGTCGTCGCCGACCAGCAGGGTGCCGAGGCCGGGCGTGACGCCCTTGCCCTTGAGCGCTTCGACGCGCTCCCGCAGCTGCGCCTTGATGGCGGATGCGGTGGCGTTGCCGTCGAGGATCCTCGCGGTCATCGGTCGACGCTGCCTCGATCGACGCTGGAGCCCAGCTCGTGCACCATCGCCGGCTGACCCGACGGGCCCACACCGGGGTAGAGGGGGAACCCGTCGGCGAGCTTCGCCACCCGCGCGCGCAGCGCCGGCAGGTCGGCGCCCGGCAGCAGCGCGAGCGCGATCACGTCGGCGACCTCGGTGAACTCCTCGTCGCCGAAGCCGCGCGTCGCGAGCGCCGGCGTGCCGATGCGCAGGCCGCTCGTCACCATCGGCGGGCGCGGGTCGTTCGGCACCGCGTTGCGGTTGACCGTGATGCGGATCTCGTGCAGGAGGTCCTCGGCCTGCTTGCCGTCGATGGCCGCGTCGCGGAGGTCGACGAGCACCAAGTGCACGTCGGTGCCGTCCGAGCGCACCGAGATGCCCGCATCCGCCACGTCCTGCTGCATGAGCCGCTCGGCGAGGAGGTGGGCGCCGCGCAGCGTGCGCTCCTGGCGCTCCTTGAACTCCTCGGAGCCCGCGAGCTTGAACGCCGTCGCCTTCGCGGCGATCACGTGCATGAGCGGGCCGCCCTGCTGGCCCGGGAACACGGCCGAGTTCAGCTTCTTGGCGATGTCGGCGTCGTTCGTGAGGATGAAGCCCGAGCGGGGGCCGCCGATGGTCTTGTGCACGGTCGACGAGACGACGTGCGCGTGCGGCACCGGGTTCGGGTGCAGGCCGGCGGCCACGAGGCCGGCGAAGTGCGCCATGTCGACCCAGAGCAGCGCGCCGACCTCGTCGGCGATCGCGCGGAAGGCGGCGAAGTCGAGCTGGCGCGGATAGGCCGACCAGCCGGCGATGATCACCTTGGGCTTGTGCTCGACGGCGAGGCGACGCACCTCGTCCATGTCGACGCGGCTCGTCTCGGCGTCGACGCCGTAGGCGACGATGTCGTAGAGGCGGCCGGAGAAGTTGATCTTCATGCCGTGCGTGAGGTGGCCGCCGTGGTCGAGCGAGAGGCCGAGGATCGTGTCGCCGGGGCGGGCGATCGCGTGCAGCACGGCGGCGTTGGCGGTCGCGCCCGAGTGGGGCTGCACGTTGGCGAACGCGGCGCCGAAGAGCGACTTCGCGCGCTCGATGGCGAGCGACTCGGCGACGTCGACGTGCTCGCAGCCGCCGTAGTAGCGGCGGCCCGGGTAGCCCTCGGCGTACTTGTTGGTGAGCACCGAACCTGCGGCCTCGAGCACCGCGACGGGCACGAAGTTCTCGCTCGCGATCATCTCGAGGTAGTCGCGCTGGCGGTCGAGCTCGAGCTGCAGCACGGCGGCGATCTCAGGATCGACCTCGGTGAGCGGGCTGTTGAACGTGGAGGGCAGGCGGTCGGTCACGGTTGCTCCTTCGCTGGTGCGCTGGCGCGCGTCGCTGGTTCGGATGCCCAGGCGCGCGGCGGCTGTCGGCCGCTCCCCGGTGGTGCTCCACCTCTGCGCCAGTCACGGCCGCTCTCATCGTAGCCGCGGCACGACGACGACGGCGGATGCGTGCGGTCCGGCAACCCCGTGCAGCGGCTCGAGCAATCGTCATAGTCGCGTCATAGAGAGAGACCGCAGTCTGACGCCAGGCAGTTCAACGACAGAGGAGCACGCATGGGCGTCATCGATCTCACCGGCAAGGTCGCCGTCATCACCGGCGCGGGCAGCGGCATCGGCCGCGCGACCGCGCAGCTGTTCGCCGAGCTCGGTGCGACCGTCGTCGTCAGCGACATCGCCGGGACTGCCGACGAGACCGTCGCGACCATCGAGGCCGCCGGCTGCACCGCATCCGCCGTCATCGGTGACATCGGTGACGTCGCCGTCGCCGATTCCATTGTCGCGGCGGCCGTCGAGCGCTACGGCAAGCTCGACGTGCTCGTCAACAACGCGGGCATCATGGATCGCTTCGCGGGCGCGGCGACCACCGAGGACGATGTCTGGCGGCGCATCATGCGCGTGAACCTCGACGGCCCGTTCTTCCTGACGCGCGCGGCGCTGCGGGTGATGCTGCCGGCCGGTGGCGGCTCGATCGTGAACGTCGCCTCGGCGGCTGGCATCCGCGGCGCGGCTGCCGGAGCCGCGTACACGGCCTCGAAGCACGCCGTCGTGGGCCTCACCCGCAACACGGCCTACACCTACGGCAAGCAGGGCATCCGCGCGAACGCCGTGGCACCCGGCGGCGTCGAGACCAACGTGATGACGGCTGACATCCAGCAGCACATCGACATGGAGAGCATGGGCGCGATCACGCCGGTGCACCAGTCGGCGCTGCGCGTGGCGCAGCCGATCGAGCAGGCGAACCTGCTGGCGTTCCTCGCCTCCGATGCGGCGAGCAATGTGAACGGCGCCATCATCCCGAACGATGGCGGGTGGTTCGCGGGCTGAGCGTGCTTGGATCGGCGCATGGCCGAAGACGACCGCATCCGCTCGCTCCTGCTCGCCGCGCTCGACCGGCAGCGGCAGCACGTGCTCGAGTCGCTCGAGGGCCTCACGGACGCGCAGCTGCGCTCCCCCGCGCTGCCGTCCGGCTGGTCGCCGATCGGGCTCGTGCGGCATCTGACGCTCGGCGGCGAGCGCTACTGGCTGCACACCGTGATGGCCGGTGAGCCGCTCGACTACTGGCCCGCAGACGACGCCGAGCTCGACCAGGGGCGGCCTGCAGACTGGCGAGTCGGCGCCGACGAGGCGACGGATGCGGTGGTGCGCGAGTACCACGACGCGATCGCCCGCTCTGACGAGATCGTCGCCGGGCTCCCGCTCTCTGCGGCGCCGCTGCGACCCGAGCCGGAGTGGCCCGAGGGCCGGTTCGCCGACCTGGCCGCGGTGCTGCTGCACGTGATCCTCGATGCGGCGACGCACGCCGGCCACCTCGATGCGGCGCGCGAGCTCATCGACGGGCGGCAGCACCTGGTGCTGTAGGAGCCCCCGCGCGCCCCGCGTGCGCCCCGCGCGCACTCCGAGCGCGCCCCGCGCGCACTCCGCGTGCGCTCGACCCATTCCACCAATGGTGACCTGGTGCACCGGGTCGCGGTTGGTGGAAGGGGTCCACGAAAAGCGGCGACGTGGGCCGACGCGCACGGGCCCGCCTCACGAGGAGGCGGGACCGTGCGGCGACCGGACTCGCTCAGATGAGCGCGTCGGTGAGGTGGTTCGGCGTGCCGAAGCGGTGCGCCGTGATGGCGATCGCCTGCTCGCGCAGGAACGGCAGCAGCTCGACGCGGCCAGCCTCGGTCACCGGGTGCGCCACGATCGCGAGATCGGGGCGGCCGTCGACCGCCTCGGCCAGCAGCCGCACGCCTTCAGCGACGGTGCCGTCGGCGGCGAGGTAGCGGATGCGTCCCTGCGGCGGGCGCGCCGCCACGGCCCGGAAGGCGGCGTCGTCGTGCACCTCGACGGCGACTCCCGCCGCCGCGAACGCCGCGCGCACCGCGGGAGCGGGCTCGATCGCCGACGAGACGCGCACCTCGGCGCCCGCCCGCAGCGACGCGGCCACGACCCGCGCGAGCTGCGCGATGCGACCGCCCTCGGCCAGCCGGACGACCACGCCCGGCATCGGCAGGTGCCGCAGGATGTCGCGCTCGGCCGACAGCTGCTGCACGTCGAGCGCGACGCCCAGCTCGCTCGCCCAGACCTGCTGGTCGGAGCCGGCCGCGCGGCGGAGCGCAGCCGCCTCGTCGGCCGTCACGGACGCATCGGCCGTCACCGACGCATCCGCCCCCTTCGACGCCCCGGCGCGTGCCAGCGACTCGACCGCGTCGACGATCGTCTGCACCGCGGGCAGCGCGATCGGCGCGACCGAGCGCGCCTCGGCCGTGCGCCAGTCGACGAGCGGCATCAGGTAGCTCGGCCCGCCCGCCTTGGTGGTGGGGCCGACGACCGAGCGCTTCCAGCCGCCGAAGGGCTGCCGCTGCACGATGGCGCCGGTGATGCCGCGATTGACGTAGAGGTTGCCGGCCTCGACCGTGTCGAGCCACCGGCCGATCTCGTCGGGGTCGAGCGAGTGCAGGCCCGACGTGAGGCCGTAGTCGACGGCGTTCACGAGCGCGATGGCCTCGTCGAGCGTCTCGACGCGCATGACGCCGAGGATCGGCCCGAAGTACTCGGTCTGGTGGAACTCGCTGCCCGCCTGCACGCCGGCGCGCACGCCCGGGCTCCAGAGCTTGCCGGAGTCGTCGAGCCGCTGCGGCTCGACCACCCACGACTCGCCTTCGCCGAGGGTCGTGAGGCCCTCGAGCAGCTTGCCCTCGGCCGGCGCGATGACCGGGCCCATCTGGGCGGTCGCCTCCCACGGCATGCCGACCGTGAGCGAGCGCACGCCGTCGACGAGTTGGTTGTGCAGCCGCTTCGAGCGGCCGGCCTGGCCGACCAGGATCGCCAGCGACGCGGCCGAGCACTTCTGCCCCGCGTGGCCGAAAGCGCTCGCCACGATGTCCTTCGCGGCCAGGTCGTAGTCGGCGCTGGGCGTGACGATGATGGCGTTCTTGCCGCTCGTCTCGGCGAGCAGCGGCAGATCGGGGCGGATGCGTCGGAAGGCCTGGGCGGTCTCGAAGCCGCCGGTGAGGATCACGCGCTCGACCCGCGGGTCGCCGATCAGCCGGTCGCCGAGCGAGCGCTCCCCCAGCTGCACGAGCTGCAGCACGTCGCGCGGCACGCCGGCGGCCCAGAGCGCGTCGACCATCATCGCGCCGGTGCGCGCGGTGGCGCGAGCGGGCTTGACGATGACGGATGCGCCGGTCGCGAGCGCCGCGAGCGTCGAGCCTGCGGGAATGGCGATCGGGAAGTTCCACGGCGGGGTGACCGCGATGAGCTTCGCCGGCACCGCGACGGCGCCGTCGACGCGGTCGAGGTCGCGGGCGCGCTCGGCGTAGTAGTGGGCGAAGTCGACGGCCTCCGACACCTCGGGGTCGGACTGGTCGAGGGTCTTGCCTGCCTCGCTGGCCGCGACCTCCATCAACTCAGCGCGGCGCGCCTCGAGCTCGCGGCCGGCGCGGTGCAGGATCTCGGCGCGCTCGTCGCCCGAGAGCGCGCGCCAGGCGTCGTTCGCGGCGATCGCCGTCTCGATCGTCGTCTCGAGCGCGTCGGCGTCGCGCAGGGTCGCGGCCTCGACGAGGTCGACGCCCAGCGTCGAGGTGCGGGCGCGCTCGCGGATGCCCGCGGCCCACGCCTGGTTGGCCGGCAGCGACGGGTCGGTGTCGGGAGCGTTCTCGAACCCGGTCTCCGAGACGTCGGCAGACGCATCCGCCCCCGTCCTGTCCTGGTCGCGGTGCGTGGCGAGCGCCGGCGCCGCGAGCGCGTCGAGCGAGGCGAGGAAGCGGTCGCGCTCGCGCGCGAACAGCCACTCGTCGCTCGCGAGCTCGAAGACGGCCGACATGAAGTTCTCGCGGCTCGCGCCCTCCTCGAGGCGGCGGATCAGGTAGGCGATCGCCACGTCGAACTCGGCGGGGTGCACGACCGGCGTGTAGAGCAGCAGCCCACCCACGTCGCGGCGCACCACCTCGGCCTGGCCCTGCGCCATGCCGAGCAGCATCTCGAACTCGAGGCCCGAGGCCGAGCCCGAGCCCGACTCGATGCCGCGCTGCTTCGCGAGCAGCCACGCGAAGGCGACGTCGAAGAGGTTGTGGCCGGCGACGCCGAGGCGCACGGCGGCGATGCGCTCGGGGGTGAGCGACCACGCGAGCACGCGCTTGTAGTGCGTGTCGCTGTCCTGCTTGGTGTGCCAGGTGGCGAGCGGCCAGCCGTGCAGCGACGCCTCGACGCGCTCCATCGGCAGGTTCGCGCCCTTCACGAGCCGCACCTTGACGGGCGCGCCGCCGGCGGCGATGCGCTCGGCCGCCCACGTCTGCAGGCGCTGCATGGCGCCCATCGCGTCGGGCAGGTAGGCCTGCAGCACGATGCCGCCCTCATAGCCCTCGAGGCCGGGCTCGTCGAGGATCCGCGTGAAGACCGCCATGGTCATCTCGAGGTCCTTGTACTCCTCCATGTCGAGGTTGATGAAGGTCTTCGTCGCGTGCGCGCGGCGGTAGAGCGGCAGCAGTCGCTCGACGACCTCGTCGACGGCGGCGTCGAAGGCGAACGCCTGGTGCGGCGCGGTGGTCGCCGAGACCTTGATCGAGACGTAGTCGACGTCGGGGCGCTCGATGAGCGCGAGCGTGCCGTCGAGGCGGCGGGCGGCCTCGCGGTCGCCGAGCACGGCCTCGCCGAGCAGGTTGACGTTCAGCCGTGCACCGGTGTCGCGGATGCGCTTGATCGCGGCCCCGAGGCGGGCGTCGGTCGCGTCGATGATGAGGTGGCCGACCATCTCGCGCAGCACGCGGCGCGCGATCGGGACCACGATCTGCGGCGCGAGCGGCGCGACCCCGCCGCCGAGCTTGAGCGCCTGGCGCATCGGCCACGGGAGGAAGCCCGGGGCGTCGCCGGCGATGTCGCGCAGCTTGCGCGCGGCGACATGCACATCCTCCGGGCGCACGACGCCGTCGACGAACGCGACGGCGAAGTCGAGGCCCTTGGGGTCGCGAAGCACGCCGGCCAGCTGCTCGGCGCTCGCATCGGCGGGGATGCGCTCGGCGGCCTCCAGCCAAGTGCGCACCTGCGCGACGATCGCGGGAGCGAGCGCTTGCAGGCTCTCGAGCTCGGCCGCGTCGAGGCCGATGTCGGCACCGGTCGCGGTGGCCTCCGCGGCGGCGGCGTCGGCCGCCTTCGCGGTCGCGGCACGCTGCGCCGACGCGGTGGTGGAGGAGGTGGCGGCTGCGCCCATGCGGCTGCCCTTTCGCTGCTGGATCCCTGAGCGCACGGTGGTGCGTCGCGGCAAGTCTGCACCCGCGGATGCATCGCGTACAGTGACGGTTCACGACGGGTATCCGTCGCGAACCGCGATGCTTCTGGAGGCCGCCCCATGCTCGACGTCCGACGCCTGCGGCTGCTGCGCGAGCTGCGGCTGCGCGGCACCATCGCCGCGGTCGCGACCGCGCTCGCGTACGCGCCGAGCGCCGTCTCGCAGCAGCTCTCGGCGCTCGAGCGCGAGGTGGGCGTGCCGCTCACCCGCAAGCAGGGGCGCCGCCTGGCCCTGACCGCCCAGGGTGAGCTGCTCGCCCAGCACGCCGAGGGCATCCTCACCGCCCTTGAGGCCGCCGAGCGCGCGGTCGCGGCCTCGCTCGGGCGATCGCTGGGCACGGTGCGGATCGCGGTGTTCCAGTCGGCGGCGCTCGGCCTCGTGCCGCAGATGCTGCGGCTGCTCGCCGAGACCGCGCCCGAGGTGCGCGTCGAGATGGTGCAGCGCGAGCCCGAGACCGCGCTCTACGACACCTTCGTCGGCGACTTCGACCTGGTCGTCGCCGAGCAGTACCCCGGCCACGCCGCCCCGCAGCACGCGGGCCTCGACCGGCAGCTGCTGATGACCGACGCGCTGCGGCTGGCCGTGCCGCCCGACAGCCCGATCGAGAGGCTGGCGGATGCAGCCGGGTGGCCGTGGGTGATGGAGCCGATCGGTGCCGCCTCACGCCACTTCGGCGAGCAGCAGTGCCGCGTCGCCGGCTTCGAGCCCGACGTGCGCTTCGCGACCGCCGACCTGCAGGCGCAGATGCGGCTGATCGAGACCGGCCACGCGGTCGGCATCATGAATGACCTCACCTGGGCGGGCGAGTCGGTGGGCTTCCGGTTGATCGACCTGCCGGGGGCGCCGCGCCGCGAGGTGTTCACCGCGGCGCGGGCGTCGTCGGTCGGCAACCCCGCGATCGGTGCGGTGCGGGCGGCGCTGCGCGACGCGGTGCCGCAGGGCCTGGCCTGAGGCCGGCCGGCCCGAGCCGCGGCCGCGACCTCGCCGCTGCCGCTCGCGTCAGGCCGTCGGCTGCGTGCGGCGGCGCGCCAGGCCGCGGTCGATCCCGATCAGCACGAGGCTGACCGCGACGCCCGTGAACAGCACCCACGGCAGTGCGCCGGGGCCGAAGGAGTCGAACACCAGCGCGCCGACGAGGGCGCCGGCGCCGATGCCGGTGTTGAACCCCGTCGTGTACCAGGCCATCGCGGGCTGCAGGAAGCGATCCTCGGCGGCGTGCAGCACGCGGGTCTGCAGCAGCGGCGGCAGCGCGCCCATCGCGAAGCCCCACACCAGCACGGCCGCGAAGGTGATCGGCAGCACGGTCGAGAGCGCGAGCGCGACCATCGTGGCCAGCATGAGCACCATGCAGATCACCACTCCCGCGAGCGCGCGGCGGCCGAGCCACACGGCGATGACCACGATCGCGAGCGCCCCCATGACGCCGTAGGCGAGCAGCGCCGGGCTCAGCCATGCCTCGGGCAGCTGCGCGTGCTGCACGAGGTACGGCGAGATGAAGGTGTAGAAGGCGTACTGCCCGGTCATCGCGAGCGTCGTCGAGACGACCGCGATGACGACGCCGCGCACCGACTTGTCGGGGTCGGCGACCGGGATGGCGATCGATCCGGTCTCGGTCGTCGCCACGTCGGCGAGGTGGTCGACGGCCGGCAGCACGCGCCACACCGCGAACGCCGCGACCAGGCAGGCGACGCCCAGCACCGCGAAGGCGGCGCGCCATCCGACGGCCTGCCCGAGCAGGGTCGACAGCGGCAGGCCGAGCACGAACGCCAGCGAGCCGCCCGCGCTCGTGATCGCGACCGCGCGGCCGATCTGCTCCTTCGGCACGAGGTAGGCGGCGTAGGCGCCCACCACCGTCCAGAAGATGCCGTGCGCGAGGCCGCCGACGATGCGCGAGACGACGACCCACTCGTAGGTCGGCGCGAACGCACCGGCCAAGGTCGCGACCGCGAACACCAGCAGCACGCCGATCACGAGCTGATGCCGCGGCAGCCTGCGGGTCAGGCGGATCAGCGGGGTCGACGACAGCACCACCGTGAAGGCGAAGACCGACACGAGCAGGCCGACGGCGCTCTCGGAGACCCCGAGCTCGCGGCTCATCGGCAGCACGAGCCCCATCGGCAGCATCTCGATCGAGATGTTGACGAAGATCGCCAGCGCCAGCACGAGCAGCGCGCCGGTGGGGAACTTCGACGAGCGCTGGTCGGTCGTCGTCTGCTCGCTCACGTCCGAGAGCCTACGCGGGACTCATAGAATCGCCGGGTGAGCGCGAACCACTGGATCCTGTCGTTCGTGTGCGAGGACCGCCCGGGCATCGTGCACGCGATCACGGGCGCCATCGTCGACTGCGGCGGCAACATCACCGAGTCGCAGCAGTTCTCCTCCGCCGACACCGACCGCTTCTTCATGCGGCTGCAGGTCGAGGCCCAGGCCGACCGCGCCGACTTCGAGGCGCGGCTCGCGCCGGTCGTCGAGCGCTACGGCATGCAGTGGCAGCTCGACGACGTGGGCCGCCCGCTGAAGACGCTGGTGCTGGTCTCGAAGGCCGCGCACTGCCTCAACGACATGCTCTTCCGCCAGCGCGCCGGGCAGCTCTCGGTCGACATCCCCCTGGTGATGTCGAACCACGCCGACCTCGGCTCGCTCGCGGCCTTCTACGACGTGCCCTTCGAGCACACGGCGGTGACGGATGCGTCCACGAAGGCCGCGTTCGAGCGTCGCGTGCTCGAGGTGGTCGAGCGGGAGCAGATCGAGCTGGTCGTGCTCGCCCGCTACATGCAGATCCTCTCCCCGGAGCTCTGCGCCGCGCTCGAGGGCCGCATCATCAACATCCACCACTCCTTCCTCCCCGGCTTCAAGGGCGCGAACCCCTACCGCCAGGCGCACGCGCGCGGCGTGAAGCTGATCGGCGCGACCGCCCACTTCGTCACGAGCGACCTCGACGAGGGCCCGATCATCGAGCAGAACGTCGAGCGGGTCGAGCACGCCCAGTCGCCCGAGCAGCTGATCGCCATCGGGCAGGACGTCGAGTCGCGCACCCTGTCGCGCGCGGTGCAGTGGTTCGCCGAGGATCGCGTGCTGCTCGACGGGCAGCGCACCATCATCTTCCGCTGACCCCCTGACGGCTTCAGCAGCCGGTCACCGGATGTTCACGGAAAGGCGTGCATTGCGTCGTCCGCACTGACTAGGTTGTGCGTGACCCCTGCATCACATCGGAGTGGATCTATGCGTGCACGCACCCTGCTCGGCACTGGAACAGTCGCCGCGCTCGCCCTCACGGGCATCGTCGCCTCCCCGGCAGTCGCCGCGGAGCATCCCGTCATCAACGAGTTCTCGGCCGACGTCGACAGCACCGACACGAACGGCGAGTTCGTCGAGCTGCTCGGCGCTCCTGGCACCGACCTCAGCGACTTCTCGCTCGCCATCATCGAGGGCGACAACAACACCAACCTCGGCAAGGTCATCCGCGTCGACGCCGCGCCCTCGCTCGATGCGACCGGCCGCGGCCTCCTGCAGTACCCGCTGAACGGCATCCAGAACAACTCCGCCTCCCTGCTGCTCGTCTCGGGCGCGATCGCCAACGGGCAGGTCGTCGACGCCGACCGTGACGGCGCGATCGACGCGGGGCTCGGCTTCACCGTGATCGACGCCGTGGGCGTCAGCGACGGCGGCGCGGGCGACCTGACCTATGGAGCGGCGCTCGTCACATCGTTCGACGGCGGCACGGCCACCGTTGGCGGCGCCAGCCGCATCCCCGAGGGCACCGACACCGACGCCGCCGCCGACTGGGTGCGCAACGCGTTCTCCGGCGCCGGCATCGAGGGGCGCACCGGCACCCCCGCTCCCGGCCAGGCCTGGAACACCCCCGGCCAGCCGAACCGCGTCGACGAGGTCGAGGAGCCGCCCGCCGATGTCACCTGCGAGTCGGACGCGGTGGCGATCGGCACGGTGCAGGGCACGGGGGCTGCAACCCCCATCGCCGGCCAGACGGTCACCGTGCGCGGCACGGTCGTCGGCGACTGGCAGGTGGGCGGCTTCAACGGCTTCCACCTGCAGGACGCCGGTGACGGCGACGCCGCGACGAGCGATGGCATCTTCGTCTACGCGCCCGGCGCCGTCGAGGTCGCCGAGGGCGACCTGCTGACGGTCACCGGCACCGCCGCCGAGTTCCAGGGCCAGACGCAGCTGACCAACCCGACCGTGCTCGACTGCGGCGACGGCGCGCTGCCGGCGCCGCTCGCGCTCGAGCTGCCGATCGCCGACGAGGAGGCCTTCGAGGGCATGCTCGTCACGCTGACCCAGTCGCTGTCGATCCTCGAGTACTTCAACTACGGCCGCTACGGCGAGGTCGTCGTGGGCACCGACCGCCAGTTCCAGCCGACCGCCGTCGCCGCGCCTGGCTCGGCCGAGGCCGCTGCGATCGCCGCGGCGAACGACGCCAACCGCATCACCATCGACGACGCGCGCTCCTCGCAGAACGCCGACCCCGCCATCCACCCGGGCAACCTCGATGCGTTCACGCTCGAGAACGACTTCCGCGGCGGCGACACGATCACCGGCATCACCGGCGTGCTGGAGTTCCGCAACAGCCTGTGGAAGCTGCAGCCGACCGAGGCGGGCGTCTACACGGCGGTGAACGAGCGCCAGGCTGCGCCCGAGTTCGAGGGCGCATCGCTCGAGGTCGCCTCGTTCAACGTGCTCAACTACTTCACCACGCTGAACAGCCGCGGCGCGGTCACGGCCGAGGAGTTCGAGCGCCAGGAGGCGAAGATCGTCGCCGCGATCGACGAGCTCGACTCGGCCATCGTCGGCCTGCTCGAGATCGAGAACAACGCTGGGCTCGCGCTCGACACCCTGGTCGCCGCGCTCAACGAGGCGGCCGGCCCGAACGCCGACGGCTCCGCGCACTGGGCGGGCATCGACACCGGCCAGCTCGGCACCGACGCGATCACCACCGCGCTCATCTACCAGCCGGCGCTCGTCTCGCCCGAGGGCGCGCACGCGGTGCTCGACTCGTCGATCGACCCCCGCTTCGACACGTCGAAGAACCGCCCCGCGCTCGCGCAGTCGTTCCGCGACCTCGCGACCGGCGGCATCGTCACCGTCGCCGTCAACCACCTGAAGTCGAAGGGCTCCGTGTGCGAGGGCGACTCCGGTGAGCCGGAGCAGGGCAACTGCAACGACGTGCGCACCGCTGCGGCGGCGGCGCTCGCCGACTGGCTCGCCACGAGCCCGACCGGCGTCGACGCTGACGGCTCGCTCATCATCGGCGACCTGAACTCGTACGACCACGAGGACCCGATCACCACCCTCGAGGCTGCCGGCTGGAGCGACCTGCTCAAGGCGTTCGAGGGCGAGGAGGCGTACACCTACGTCTTCGACGGCCAGCTCGGCTACCTCGACTACGGCCTGGCTGACGCCGAGCTGCTGCCGAGCGTCGTGGGCGCGGCCGCCTGGCACGCCAACGCCGACGAGACGAGCCTCATCGACTACACGATGGCGTTCAAGCAGCCCGCGCAGGACGCCCTGTTCGCCCCCGACCCCTACCGCGCGAGCGACCACGACGCCGTCGTGATCGGCCTGGCGTTCGAGGGTGACGAGCCGGAGGAGCCTGGCACCGGCGGTCACCCGGTCTTCGGCGACGACCACCCGGTGCACGGCGACGACCACCCGGGCCGCGGCTTCGACCGCGGCGGCAGCCACCCGGTGTTCGGCGACGACCGCCCGGGCAAGGGCCACGGCCGCGTGGGAGCGCGCACCGCGGTCTGAGCACCGAGCGCACACGGAGGGGTCCGGCCTGATGGCCGGGCCCCTCCGGCGTTCGGGGGCGGATGCGTGGCGCGCGACGGTCAGGCGAAGTCGCGCGAGCGGGGGCTCGGCACGTCGAAGCGGTCGAGCCGGTCGGCGAGCAGCGCGATCACGCCCTCCTCGGTGCGCTGCAGCATGCCCCGCACGATCAGCGCCGGCGCGTGCCGCGCGACCTGCCGCGCGTGCGCCCACAGGCCCTTCGAGACGATCACGTTGAGCATCCCGGTCTCGTCCTCGAGGTTCATGAAGGTCACGCCCTGCGCCGTGCGAGGCCGCTGCCGGTGCGTGACGATCCCCGCCGCCTGCACCCGCCTGCCCGGCTCGGCCGTCGCCAGCCCGGCGATCGGCAGCACGCCGCGCTCGTCGAGCATCGCCCGCGCGTGCCGCACCGGATGGTCGTCGGGCGCGACGCCCGTCGACCAGATGTCGAGCGCCACCTGCTCGGAGGCCGACAGCATCGGCAGCAGCGGCGGCTGCAGGCTCACCTGCGAGCCCTCGAGCTGATCCTCGCGCTCGGTCGAGGCTGGCCCCGCCAGCCACAGCCCCTCACGGCGGTTCACGCCCAGCCCGTCGAGCGCCCCGGCGGTCGCGAGCGCCTCGAGCTCGCCGCGGTCGAGGTCGGCGCGGCGGGCGAGGTCGTGCATGTCGTGCAGCGGCCGCTCCTCGCGCGCCGCCACGATCCGCTCCGCCGCCGCCCGGCCGACGCCCGCGACGCCCGCGAGCCCCATCCGCACCGCGAACCCCGCATCGCGGCGATGCCGGCCGCGCATCGCCCGCGTCTCCGAGGCGACCGGCGGCACCGGCGGCTGGTCGCGCTCCAGGCAGGCGTCGAGTCCGGCCCGCCCAGGACCGGAAGGCACCGCCGCCCCGCGCGTCGTCTGCCGCTCGAGACCCGCGTCGACACCCGAGACGACCACGTCGGGACGCAGGGTCTCGACGCCGTGCCGCAGCGCATCCGCCACCAGCGACTGCGGCGACCAGAACCCCATCGGCTGGCTGCGCAGCAGCCCGGCGAGGAACGCCGCCGGGTAGTGCAGCTTCAGCCACGACGAGGCGTAGACGAGCTTGCCGAACGCGAGCGAGTGCGACTCGGCGAAGCCGAAGCCCGCGAACGCCTCGATCTTGCGGTAGATCGCCTCGCCCGTCTCGGGCGAGATGCCGTTCGCCGCCATGCCCTCGAACAGCTTCGCCCTGAGCGCCTCGATCTTCTCCTTCGAGCGCTTCGAGCCGATCGCGCGCCGCAGCTGGTCGGCCTCACCGGCGTCGAAGCCGCCGACCGCGACCGACATCTGCATCAGCTGCTCCTGGAACAGCGGCACCCCCAGCGTGCGCTCGAGCACCGGCTCGAGCAGCGGGTGCGCGTACGTCACCGGCTCCTTGCCCGCCCGGCGGCGGAGGTACGGATGCACGGCGTCGCCCTGGATGGGCCCTGGACGGATGAGCGCGATCTCGATCACCAGGTCGTAGAACGAGCGCGGCTTCAGCCTCGGCAGCGTCGCCATCTGCGCCCGCGACTCCACCTGGAACACGCCCACCGCATCGCCCTCGCAGAGCATGTCGTAGACGCCCGCCTCCTCGGCGGGGATGGTCGCGAGCGTCCACGTCTCCCCCAGGTGCTCGGCCGCGAGCGCGAGGGTGTGCGACAGCGCGCCGAGCATGCCCAGGCCCAGCAGGTCGAACTTGACCAGCCCCATCCACTCGCAGTCGTCCTTGTCCCACTGCAGCACCGTGCGGTTCGGCATGCGGGCGGGCTCGATGGGGCACACCGAGCCGACCGGCTCCTCGGTGAGCACCATGCCGCCGGAGTGGATGCCGAGGTGCCGGGGCGCGTGCAGGAACTCGGCGGCCAGCAGCGACACCTGCTCGGGGATCGTGTCGACGTCGATCTTCGAGTACGACTCGACCGACTTCGACCAGGCGTTCTGCTGCCCGACGGCGTAGCCGAGCGCCTTCGCGGCGTCGCGCACCGCCGACTTCGGGCGGTAGGTGATGACGTTCGCCACCTGCGCCGCGTTGCGGCGGCCGTAGCGCTCGTACACGTGCTGGATCACCTCCTCGCGGCGGCCGGCGTCGAAGTCGATGTCGATGTCGGGCTCTTCCTCGCGCATCATCGAGATGAAGCGCTCGAACGGCAGCCGGTAGCGAATCGGGTCGACCGCGGTGATGCCGAGGATGAAGCAGACCGCGCTCGCGACCGCCGAGCCGCGGCCCTGGCAGAGGATGCCGCGGCCGTGCGCGAACTCGGAGATCTCGAACACGATCAGGAAGTAGCCGGCGAAGCCCTTCTGCTCGATGAGGCCCAGCTCGTGCTCGAGCCGCTCGGCGACCTCGGGGCGCGGCAGGCGGCCGGCGCCGCTGGGATCGGGCACCGTGTCGTAGACGCGCGGCAGCCGCTCGGCGACCAGCTCGCGCAACCACTCCATCGGCGTCTGCCCGTCGGGCGTCTCGATCACCGGCAGACGGGGGGATGCGGCACGCAGGTCGAAGGCGAGCTCGCGTCCGAGCGCCGCGGCCGTACCGACCGCGCCTGGGAAGGCGCGGAAGCGGCGGGCCATCACGTCGCCCGAGCGCAGCGACGGGACGCCGCCCGCGGGCAGCCACGCGTCGAGCTCGTCGATCGAGCGGTGGGCGCGCACCGCGGCGACCGCGTCGCCCAGCCACTGCCGCTCGGGGGATGCGACGTGGGCGTTGGTGGTGGCGATCACCGGCAGGCTGCGGGCGCGGGCGAGCTCGGCGAGCACGCTGTTGCGCTCGAAGTCGCGCGGGTCGCCGATGTCGCTCAGCTCGACCACGACGCGGTCGCGGCCGAACAGCGACGTGAGGCGGTCGAGCTCGTGACCGGACGCATCCGCCCCCTGCTCGTTCGCGCCGTGGCGGTCGAGCGCCTGGCGCACGGCCCCCTTGCGGCAGCCCGAGAGGATCATCCACTCGCCGCGCGCCGTCTCGGCGAGCCGCTCGAGCGCGAAGATGGGGCGGCCCTTCTCGCCCGGGCCGTGATGGTCGGTCGCGAGGTAGCCGTCGGTGAGCGCGGTGGCGAGCGCCGTGTAGCCCGCGGGGCCGGTCGCGAGCGCCACCAGGTGGCTGCCGTCGGGATCGGGGATGCCGTTCTGCGGCGTCTCGAGACCGAGCGTGAACTCGGTGCCGAAGACCGTCGGCAGCTGCGCCTCGGCGGCCGCCTCGGCGAAGCGCACCGCCCCGTAGAGGCCGTCGTGGTCGACGAGCGCGAGCGCCTCGAGGCCCAGCCGGCGGGCCTCGTTGACGAGCTCGGCCGGGCTCGAGGCGCCGTCGAGGAAGGAGTAGTGCGAGTGCGCGTGCAGCTCGGCGTAGGGGGTCGTCGCGCCCTCGCCGGGCACGCGGATGCGCGGGCGGCGGGCCTCGTCGAGCTCGGCGGCGCGGCCCGTCCTGCCGGCGCTGACGTCGCGGTCGGAGAGGATGCCCTCGAGCTCGCGCCAGGGCATCGACGGGTTGTTCCAGCCGGCCATCAGGCACCCGCCGTCCCCTCGATCTCAACGTGCGAGGTGCGCACTCGGCGCACCACCTGCGGCGAGTGCGCACCTGACACGTTGAGATCAGGCATAGCGGCCCTCCGCCAGCCAGGCGCCGTCGGCGTGGAGCAGCACCCACGCCTCGCCCTCGCCGTCGAGGATCTGCACGCGGTGCACGGTGTCGCCCAGGTCGCGGCGGCGGATCGGCCAGGGCCCCGCCCACGCGACGACCCGGCGCCGCGCGGCGGCGGGCGGCGAGAACATCGCCGGGCTGCCCTCGCGCACGTCGAGCCGGCTCGCCTCGACGCTCTCGCCGGCCACGTCGAGCAGCCGCACGGGCAGCGGCGGCCGGAAGACGACCGCGGGCCGCGGCGGCCGCCGCGCAGCTCGCCGACGGCCTCGCCCAGCTCGACGGCGGCTTCGGCGCCTCGGTCAGCGGCGCCGCGCAGCTGGCCGACGGCACCGGCTCGCTCGCCGGTGGGCTCGAGGAGCTGGAGACGGGCGCGATCGCGCTCGCCGACGGCACGCGCGCCGCCGGCAGCGGCGCGGCGCAGCTGGGCGACGGCGCGAGCGAGCTCGGCGCGGGACTGCGCCAGAGCGTCGACGCGCTGCCGCAGGTGAGCGACGCCGAGCTGGCCGACCTCTCGGAGGTCGCCACGAGCCCGGTCGGCTTCGACCTCGACGAGCAGGGGGCGCTGCCGAGCGGCGAGGCGCGCGTCGCCTCGCTCGCCGTGCCGATCGGCCTCTGGCTGGGCGCGCTCGCGCTCGTGCTCGCGCTGGCCCGCAGCGCCCGCCGCATCGCCGCCTCGGCCGAGTCCGACGGGCGCGTGCTGGCCACGATGCTGATCCGCTCGGCGTGGGTGGTGGCGCTGCAGTCGGTGCTGGCGACGGTCGTCGTGCACGCCATCGGCGGCGTCAGCTGGGCGGCGAGCCCGGCGACGCTCGGCGTCGCGCTGCTGTTCGCCGGCGTGGCGACCCTGCTGCACCTCGCCTTCGTCGCGTGGTGGGGGCCGGTGGGCACTGCGGTGTCGGTTGTGCTGCTGGGCCTGCAGGCGGTCGCCGCCGGCGGGATCCTGCCCCGCGACGTGCTCGGCGTGCCGTTCGCCGACATCGCGCCGGTGCTGCCGATGACGCACGCGGTGGATGCGCTGCAGGCGATCGCGGCCGGCACCGGGGGAGCGGCCGGCACCGCAGCGGTGGGCGGTGCGGTCGCGATGCTCGTGCTGTTCGTGCTGCTGGGGCTGCTGGCGGCCTTCCTGGCGGTGCGCGCCGCCCGGCGACGCATGACCGGGGAGCGGATCCGGGCGCTCGACGCCCTCGCCTCCGCGGGAGCGTGACGGAGCCGAGCGCGACCTGCGGAGGACCGCGCCCCGGGGGCGGTCGCCGACGGCTGAGCGGCCGAGCCCCGGCTCAGGCCGGCGGCTCGGGGACGGAGCCGACCGACTCGGCGGGCTGCGCCGCCGCGTCGCGCTGCCCCAGGTGCTCGCGCGCGAACTCGAGCGTCTCGACGAGCAGCCGCATGCGGTCGCGCTCCGACCGCGCGTGCCGCGTCTTGATCTCGGCGATCACCTGCCCCGTCCACTGCTGCTCGGCGAGCATCTGCAGCACCTCGGCGACCGGCTCGTTGCCGTGGCCGGGAATGAGGTGCTCGTCGAACACGCGCCCCTCCTCGGCGGCCACGCCGTCGGTGAGGTGCAGGTGCCGCAGCCGGTCGCCCAGGTCGCGCGCGAGCTGCATCGAGTCGCGCTTCGCGAGCGCGCAGTGCGAGAAGTCGAGGGTGGCGTGCTCGACGTCCATCAGGCTCGGGTCGATGCCGGGCAGGTAGGCCTGCCGGTCGATGCCGCCCGCCGCCCAGGGGAACATGTTCTCGACCGCCACCTCGACGCCGTGCTTCTGCTCGGTCTGCCGCACCGCATCCTCGAAGGTCCTGGCGTACTTGCCCTGCCACCGGAAGGGCGGATGCACGACCACGGTGGGCGCGCCGACCTCGACCGCGAGCTCGGCGGAGCGGTCGAGCTTCACGAACGGGTCGCGGCCCCAGACGAAGGTGGTCAGGAGCACCACCGGCGCGTGGATCGCCATGATGGGCTGCTCGTAGCGCTCCGCGAGCTCGAGGAGGCGCTCGGGCGAGCGGGTCTTGGCATCGGTGGTGACCATCACCTCGACGCCGTCGTAGCCCGCGTCGCGCGAGAGGCGGAAGCCGTCCTCGACCCCCTTGGGGAAGACGGAGATCGTGCTCAGGCCGACCTGGATCATGCTGACGACGGTAGACCCTCCCGGTGGGCGACATGCTCCACGAACGCCTCGGACTCTGCGCGAGACCGATCTGACATCCCGCGCGGCGTAGGATCGGGCCATGCCTGAGATCGACATCAAACCGCGCTCGCGCGCCGTCACGGACGGCGTCGAGGCCACCACCAGCCGGGGCATGCTGCGTGCCGTCGGCATGGGCGACGGCGACTGGGAGAAGCCGCAGATCGGCATCGCCAGCTCGTGGAACGAGATCACCCCCTGCAACCTCTCGCTCGACCGCCTCGCGCGCTCCTCGAAGGAGGGGGTGCACGCCGGCGGCGGCTACCCGCTGCAGTTCGGCACCATCTCGGTCTCGGACGGCATCTCGATGGGCCACGAGGGCATGCACTTCTCGCTCGCCAGCCGCGAGGTGATCGCCGACAGCGTCGAGACCGTCGTGATGGCCGAGCGCCTCGACGGCACCGTGCTGCTGGCCGGCTGCGACAAGTCGCTGCCCGGCATGCTGATGGCCGCGGCCCGCCTCGACCTGGCGAGCGTCTTCGTCTACGCCGGCTCGATCGCGCCCGGATTCGCGAAGCTCGAGGACGGCACGATCCCGCAGTCGATGACGATCATCGACTCGTTCGAGGCCGTCGGCGCCTTCAAGGCCGGCAAGATCTCGGCCGAGGACCTGCACCGCATCGAGTGCGGCTTCGCCCCGGGCGAGGGCGCCTGCGGCGGCATGTACACCGCCAACACGATGGCGTGCGTCGCCGAGGCGCTCGGCATGAGCCTGCCCGGCTCGTCGACGCCGCTGTCGGCCGACCGCCGCCGCGACTTCTACGCCCGCCGGTCGGGCGAGGCTGTGGTCGAGCTGCTGCGCAAGGGGATCACCGCCCGCGACATCCTCACCAAGGAGGCGTTCGAGAACGCCATCACCGTCGCCATGGTGCTCGGCGGCTCCACCAACGCGGTGCTCCACCTGCTCGCGATCGCGCACGAGGCCGAGGTCGAGCTGACCCTCGACGACTTCCGCCGCGTCGGCGCGCGCTCGCCGCACCTGGCCGACGTGAAGCCCTTCGGCGCGTACGTCGCGCAGGACTTCGACCGCGTCGGCGGCATGCCGGTGGTCATGAAGGCGCTGCTCGACGCCAGCCTGCTGCACGGCGACGTGCTCACCGTGACCGGCCGCACGCTCGCCGAGAACCTCGCCGAGCTCGCGCCCGCCCCGATCGACGGCACGGTCGTGCGCGCGCTCGAGAACCCCCTGCACGCCACCGGCGGCCTGACGATCCTCGACGGCACGCTCGCCCCCGACGGCGCGGTCGTGAAGACGGCCGGCTTCGACGCCGAGGTGTTCGAGGGGCCGGCGCGCGTCTTCGACCGCGAGCGCGCCGCGATGGACGCGCTCACCGAAGGCCGCATCCAGGCGGGCGACGTCGTCGTGATCCGCTACGAGGGCCCGAAGGGCGGCCCGGGCATGCGCGAGATGCTGGCGATCACCGCCGCCATCAAGGGCGCTGGCCTCGGCAAGGATGTACTACTCTTGACGGACGGCAGATTCTCAGGCGGCACAACCGGCCTGTGCATCGGCCACATCGCCCCTGAGGCGGTCGACTCCGGTCCGATCGCCTTCGTGCGCGACGGAGACCGCATCCGTGTCGACATCGCCGCTCGCTCGCTTGACCTGATCGTCGACGAGGCAGAGCTCGCCTCCCGGCGTGAGGGCTGGGAGCCGCTGCCACCGCGCTACACGCGCGGAGTCCTCGCCAAGTACGCCCGACTCGTGCAGTCCGCCGCCCAAGGCGCTGTCACGGGCTGACGTCCGTCATGCGTGACGAGTCCAGGAGAGCCATGTCCATCGCACCCAGGCCTGCCGCACCGCGCAGCGCCGAACCACCGATCCTGACCGGATCCGGTGCCGTCCTGAAGTCGCTGGAGCTGCTGGGCGTCACCGACGTCTTCGGCATCCCCGGCGGCGCGATCATCCCGTTCTACGACGAGCTCATGCAGCAGACGGCGATCCGCCACATCCTGGTGCGCCACGAGCAGGGCGGCGGCCACGCCGCCGAGGGCTACGCCGCCGCCACCGGCAAGGTGGGCGTGTGCCTGGCCACCTCCGGCCCCGGCGCGACCAACCTGGTCACGGCCATCGCGGATGCGTACATGGACTCGGTGCCGATGGTCGCGATCACCGGCCAGGTGTTCAGCCACCTGATCGGCACGGATGCTTTCCAGGAGGCCGACATCACCGGCATCGTGATGCCGATCACCAAGCACACCTTCCAGGTGGCGCGCCCCGAGGACGTGCCGGCCGTGCTGCGCGCCGCGTTCCACATCGCCTCGACCGGCCGCCCCGGACCGGTGCTCGTCGACATCACGAAGGATGCGCAGCAGGACTCGGCGCCGTTCGTCTGGCCCGACAAGGTCGACCTGCCCGGCTACCGGCCGGTGCTGAAGGCGCACGGCAAGCAGATCACCGCGGCCGCGCAGCTGCTGTCGGCCTCGGAGCGCCCGCTGCTCTACGTCGGCGGCGGCGTGATCCGCGCGAAGGCGTCGGACGAGCTGATGGAGTTCGCCGAGGCGACCGGCGCGCCGATCGTGACGACCCTGATGGCGCGCGGCGCGTTCCCCGACTCGCACCCGCAGCACCTCGGCATGCCCGGCATGCACGGCTCGGTGCCGGCGGTGCTGGCGTTCCAGGAGTGCGACCTGATCATCGCGCTCGGCGCCCGCTTCGACGACCGCGTCACCGGCAAGGTCAAGGAGTTCGCGCCGAACGCGAAGGTCATCCACGTCGACGTGGACCCTGCGGAGATCTCGAAGATCCGCGCCGCCGACGTGCCGATCGTGGGCGACGTGCGCGAGGTGCTCACCGACCTGTCGATCGCCTTCCAGGAGCTCGCCCAGAGCGAGCGGCCCGACCTCACCGACTGGTGGGAGCGGCTGCAGGGCCTGCAGGAGCGGTTCCCGCTCGGCTTCTCGCAGCCGACCGACGGCAAGCTCTCGCCGCAGCACGTGATCCAGCGCATCGGCGAGCTCACCGGCCCCGAGGCGATCTACGCCGCCGGCGTCGGCCAGCACCAGATGTGGGCGGCGCAGTTCATCAAGTACGAGCGCCCGAACGCGTGGCTGAACTCCGGCGGCGCCGGCACCATGGGCTACTCGGTGCCCGCGGCGATGGGCGCGAAGGTCGCGGAGCCCGACCGCGTGGTCTGGTCGATCGACGGCGACGGATGCTTCCAGATGACCAATCAGGAGCTCGCCACCTGCACGCTGAACGACATCCCGATCAAGGTCGCGATCATCAACAACTCGTCGCTCGGCATGGTGCGGCAGTGGCAGAGCCTCTTCTACGAGGGTCGCCACTCGTTCACCGACCTCGAGACCGGCGACGACGCGAAGATGATCCCCGACTTCGTGAAGCTCGGCGAGGCCTACGGCTGCCTCGCGATCCGCGTCACGAAGCCGGAGGAGATCGACCCGGCGATCAAGCTGGCGCTCGAGACCAACGACCGCCCGGTCGTGATCGACTTCATCGTCTCGAAGGACGCCATGGTGTGGCCGATGGTGCCGCAGGGCGTCTCGAACTCGTTCGTCCAGTACGCCAAGGAACACAGCCCCGTCTGGGAGGAGGAGTGATGAGCACCCACGTCCTGTCGCTCCTCGTCGAGGACAAGCCGGGTCTGCTGACCCGCGTCGCGGGCCTGTTCGCCCGCCGCAGCTTCAACATCGAGTCGCTCGCCGTCGGCAAGACCGAGGTGCCGGGCCTCAGCCGCATCACCGTCGTCGTCGACGTCGAGGACCAGCCGCTCGAGCAGGTCACGAAGCAGCTGAACAAGCTCATCAACGTCGTGAAGATCGTCGAGCTCGAGCCCGGCCAGTCGGTGCAGCGCGAGCACATGCTGATCAAGGTCAAGGTCGACAACTCGACCCGCTCGCAGATCCTCGAGGCGGTCACGCTCTTCCGCGCGCGCGTCGTCGACGTGAACGCCGACGCGCTCGTGATCGAGGTCACCGGCGACTCGCCGAAGTGCCAGGCGCTGCTGCGCCTGCTCGAGCCCTACGGCATCAAGGAGATCGCGCAGTCGGGCCTCCTGGCCGTCGGCCGCGGCGGCAAGTCCATCAGCGAGCGCGTGCTCAAGTCCGACAACCGCTGATCACCCAAGCTTCAGAAACCAACGAAGGAGAGACTCATGACTGAGGTCATCTACGACGACGGTGCCGACCTCGGCATCATCCAGGGCAAGAAGGTCGCCATCATCGGCTACGGCTCGCAGGGCCACGCCCACGCGCAGAACCTGCGCGACTCGGGCGTCGAGGTGCGCGTCGGCCTGCAGCCCGAGTCGAAGAGCCGCGCGAAGGCGACGGAGGCGGGCTTCGAGGTGGGCACGCCCGCAGAGGTCGCCGAGTGGGCGGACGTCGTCGTCCTGCTCGCGCCCGACCAGCACCAGCGCGGCATCTACGCGAACGAGATCGCCCAGCACATGGGCGAGGGCAAGACGCTCGTCTTCAGCCACGGCTTCAACATCCGCTTCGGGTACATCGAGGCGCCCAAGGGCGTCGACGTGGTGCTCGTCGCGCCGAAGGGCCCGGGCCACACCGTGCGCCGCGAGTTCCAGGCCGGCCGCGGCGTGCCCGTGATCGTCGCGGTCGAGAACGACGCGACCGGCTCGGCATGGGCGATCGCCTGGTCGTACTCGAAGGCGATCGGCGGCCTGCGCGCCGGCGGCATCACCACGACGTTCACCGAGGAGACCGAGTCCGACCTGTTCGGCGAGCAGGCAGTGCTCTGCGGCGGCGTCTCGCAGCTCGTGCAGTACGGCTTCGAGACCCTCACCGAGGCCGGCTACCAGCCCGAGATCGCCTACTTCGAGGTGCTCCACGAGCTCAAGCTCATCGTCGACCTCATGTGGGAGGGCGGCATCGCCAAGCAGCGCTGGTCGGTCTCCGACACGGCCGAGTACGGCGACTACGTCTCGGGCCCGCGCGTCATCGACCCGAGCGTCAAGGCCAACATGCAGGCGGTGCTGAAGGACATCCAGACGGGTGCCTTCGCCGAGCGCTTCATCGCCGACCAGGACGCCGGCGGCCCCGAGTTCAAGGAGCTGCGCGCCAAGGCCGAGGGCCACCCGATCGAGGCGACCGGCCACAAGCTGCGCGGCCTGTTCGCGTGGGAGCAGCCGGACGCCGACTACACGGACGGCTCGGCGCAGCGCTGACCCGGCAGTCGATCGAGTAGCCGCCGCAGGCGGCGCATCGAGACGTGATGCGACGAAGGGCGGGAACCCATGAGGGCTCCCGCCCTTCGTCGTGCGCGGACCTTGGAGCCCGCCGATTGCGCGGCGACGCCGCCGGGCGTTGAGTGGGCGGCATGACCTCCCTCTGGCATGCCTCCGGTCCGACGATCGCGCTCGAGAAACCTCAGCAGCGCGACGGCTTCGACGCCGTGGTGGTCGGCGCCGGCATCACCGGTCTCACCACCGCAGCGCTGCTGGCCGAGCGCGGCGCCCGGGTCGTCG
Organism: Agrococcus beijingensis; assembly: GCF_030758955.1. Classification (NCBI taxonomy): domain Bacteria; kingdom Bacillati; phylum Actinomycetota; class Actinomycetes; order Micrococcales; family Microbacteriaceae; genus Agrococcus; species Agrococcus beijingensis. Next base: position 2,539,105 of record NZ_CP132360.1, read on the forward strand.
TGCTCGAGGCGCGCGAGGTGGGTGCCGCCGCGACCGGCAGCACCACCGCGAAGCTCAGCCTGCTGCAGGGCGATCGCCTGCACCGCATCCTGGGGCTCGCGCCCCGCGACGCGGTGCAGGCGTTCGTCGACGGCTCGCTCGAGGGCGCCCGGCAGCTGCGCGCGATGCTCGACGGCACCGAAGCGCTGCGCTCGAAGCCGGCGGTCTCCTATGCGACGACCGCAGAGGGCGCCGAGGCGGTCGACCGCGAGCTGCATGCCGCGGCCGAGCTCGGGCTGCCCGTCGAGCGCGGCGGCGCCGCCTCGCTGCCGTTCGAGATGAGCGCGGCGATCCAGCTCGCCGACCAGGGCGAGCTGGATCCGATGGCGATGCTGGCCACCCTCGCCGAGCTGCTGCGCAGTCGCGGCGGGCGCATCGTGCGCGCCTCGGTGCGCCGCGTGCGCGTCAGCGGCGGCCGTGTCTCGGTCGAGACGGATGCGGGGGCATGGTCGGCGCGCACCGTCGTGCTCGCCACGGGTGCGCCCGTGCCGGCGCGCGGCAGCGCCGCGATGCTGGGCGCGCACCGCTCCTATGCCGCGTCGTACCGCACCTCGGCGCCGCTGCCGGCCGTGATGGCGCTGGGGGTCGACGCTCGCGGGCACTCGCTGCGGACCGCCCGCATCGACGGCGAGGAGCTGCTGATCGCCGGCGGCGGCGGCCACGCCGTGGGCCGCCATCACGATCCGCGCGAGATCGTGGCTGAGCTCGACCGCTGGGTGCACGCGCACTGGCCCGATGCCGAGCGCACGCACGCCTGGAGCGCGCAGGACTACCGCACGCCCGATCGCTTGCCGTGGATCGGCGCTCGGCCGGGGTCGCGCGGCCGCGTGCTGCTGGCGACCGGCTTCGACAAGTGGGGCATGAGCTCGGGCGCGATGAGCGCCCTGGCGCTGGCGGGCCGCATCGACGGCGCCGAGCCCGAGTGGGCGGAGATGCTCCGTCGCCGCGGCACCACGCCCGCCGCCGCGGGCTCGCTCGTGGGCACGGTCGCCGCGACGGCCCGCGCACAGGTCGTCGCGGTCAGCCGGGCGCTCGCGCCGGCGTCGCCCCCGGCCGAGGGCGAGGGTGCGCTCGGCCGCAGCGGCCTGCGACTGGTGGCGACCTCGACGGTCGACGGCGAGACCCGGCAGGTCTCGGCCGTCTGCCCGCACGTGGGGGCGCTCGTGCAGTGGAACGCGCAGGAGCGCAGCTGGGACTGCTCGGCGCACGGCTCCCGCTTCGCGCCCGACGGCACCCGCCTCGAAGGGCCGGCCGCGTGCCCGCTCAGCGCCGCGCGAGCACCGGAGGGCGCGCAGCGGCACTGACCGGCGCTCGCCTGCTGGCAGAGTGGGCGGGTGGAGAGCGTGCGCGACGACCAGCGAGTGAGCCAGGCCTACCTGCGGTGGGCCGAGGTCGAGGCCGAGGGTCGCTCGCCCCGCTACGCCGAGTGGGCGCGCGGCGTCGCAGGCGACGAGGCGCTGTGCGCTGCGCTCGGCGAGCTCGAGCCGCTCAAGCGGCAGCCGAACCTGCTGTTCGCGGCGGCCCGCTTCGAGGGGGTGCCGCTGCAGCCGTGGAGCGCGGTCCGCGACATGATCGCGGGGGCCTGGGAACCCATCCGCTCGACCATGCTCGCGCGCATGACGCAGACCAACGAGGCACGCCGCATGGCCACGCTGCTGCCCGCGATCGCGCACCTCGAGGGCCCGATCGCGCTCGTCGAGGTGGGCGCGTCGGCGGGGCTGTGCCTCTACCCCGACCGCTGGCGCTACCGCTTCGGCGCCGGCAAGTACGTCGGCGACGCGAACCTGCCGCTGCTCGAGACCGACGCCTCCCCGTCGACGCCGCTGCCCGCCACGCTGCCGCAGATCGCCTGGCGCGGCGGGCTCGACCTGCAGCCGCTCGATCCCGACGACCCCGACACCAAGGCGTGGCTCGAAGCGCTGGTGTGGCCGGATGCCTCCGGTGGCGTCGACGGGGCACGCGTCGACCGGGTGCGCACCGCGATCGCGATCGCGCGCAGGGAGCGCGCGCACCTGCGCCGCGGCGACCTGACGACCGACACGCGCGCCCTCGTCGAGGAGGCGGCGCAGCAGGCGCCGACCGTCGTCGTCTGGCACTCCGCCGTGCTCGCCTACGTCGCCGCGTTCGAGCGCGCCGCGTTCGCCGACCTGATGGGCGAGCTGCCGGTCACCTGGGTGGCGAACGAGGGGGCGACGCTCGAGATCGGCCCGCCGGCGCCCTGGGCGCAGCCGGGCGACTTCGTGCTGCGCCGCGACGCCGAGCCGGTCGCGGTCACCGACCCGCACGGCGCCGCCATCACCTGGCTCGACGACATCCCGCGCTGACGGCCCGACCTCGCCCTCGCACAACGCAAGCCCGATCGATGGTCTGCGGGCGCGGCAGCCGCCGCCTGTCGCCTGGCGGCCGATTCCGGCGGATGGGCTTGCGTTGTGCGCGAGCAGGTTCTCAGCTCCAGCGGTGCCGGTGCCGGTGCCGGTGCCCGGTGCACAAGGCCCGGGACGGGCCTCGGCGCTGGGGTCGCGGCGGAGACCCGAAAGGGGCTCCGCTCCAGAGCTCCACCGCGCAGTAGGCTCGATCGGGTGAGCCGCGACGAGGAAGCCTTCCGCTGGGAGGGCGACGACGAGCCCGATCCCCCTACCCTCGACGACGACCGGGCGGCCGACGACGCGGCCGGGCGCGACGCATCCGCCGTCGTCGAGCGCCCGGCGCGCGGCCCCCTCGGCTGGCTGACGCTCGCGCTCGCGGTCGCCGCGACCGCCGGCTGGATCGTCGTCATCGTCGCCAACCCGGTGCAGCAGCCGAGCCTGCTCGGCCTCGTGATGTACCAGCTGGGCGAGCTGCTCGCGGTCATCGCGCCGCTGCTGTGGTGGTGGTGCGTCGACCGGCTGGCGACGGCCCGTCGTGCGCCCTGGTGGCTCGCGGGCCTGGTCGTCACCGCGCCGTGGCCGCTCGTGGCGGGGGTGCTCGCATGACCGAGCGCGCGCCGGGCGAGGAGCGTGGCGGCGACGCATGGATCGTCGCGCTGCTGCTCGCCCTCTTCTTCGCCTACGACACGGTCGAGGCGGCCACCAACCTGCAGCAGCTGCCGCTGCTGTACACCGGCGCCGACATCGCCGGCGCGATCCCGTGGTGGCTGCTGATCGCCGGCGTCGCCCTGCCGGGCCTGCTGTTCGCCCTGTCGCTGTGGGTCGGTCGGCGGATGCGCCTGGTCGCCCGGGCGGGCATCATGCTGCTCGCGCTCGCCGTCAGCGCGCAGGCCAGCCTGCTCGCCGAGCAGCTCGCGCGGCAGATCGCCGTCGCGGCGCTGGGCGGCTAGCCCGAGGGGACTTCGGGCCTCAGATCACCGCGACGAGCAGCAGCACGCCCAGCAGCGCCTGCCCGATGGCGCGCGGCACGACGGGCACCGCCGCGGGGCCGAAGCGCTCGGGCTCGCGCGCGGCCTGCACGTTGGCGGGGAAGACGGCGATCAGCAGCGCGATGAGACCGAGCCCGGCCGCGAAGCGCACGCCCCACCACGGTGCGAGGAGGCCCACGCCGCCGATGATCTCGGCGATGCCCGAGACGGTCACGAGCGTCGGCGCCCAGCGGCGCTCGGGCCCGGCGAGGCCGGCGGGGATCATCGCGGCCATCGCCTTCCGCACGCGCGGCACGAAGTGGGTCGCGCCCATGCCGATGAAGATCAGGGCGAAGAGGATGCGCAGCACCAGCTGCGCGATTGCGAAGGCGTCCATCGTCCCCATTCTCCCGCACGCCCGTGGCGCCCCGTGACGCCCGCTCGCGAGCGGGCACGCGTCGCTCGGTAGAGTTGGGGCTCTTGGCACGACGACGTGCTGCCTGCCACACACCGCGAGGAGTCCGCATGTCCAAGCCCGTCGTCCTGATCGCCGAGGAGCTCTCGGCCGCCACCGTCGATGCCCTCGGGCCCGACTTCGAGGTGCGCAACGTCGACGGCACCGACCGTGCCGCGCTCTTCGCGGCCCTCGCCGACGCATCCGCCGTGCTCGTGCGCAGCGCGACGCAGATCGACGCCGAGGCGCTCTCGCACGCGCCGAAGCTCAAGGTGATCGCCCGCGCCGGCGTCGGCCTCGACAACGTCGAGATCCCCGCCGCCACCAAGGCCGGCGTCATGGTCGTGAACGCGCCCACCTCGAACATCGTCTCGGCCGCCGAGCTCGCCATCGCGCACCTGCTGGGCCTCGCCCGGCACATCCCGGCAGCGGATGCTTCGCTGAAGGCCGGTCAGTGGAAGCGGTCGGCGTTCACCGGCGTCGAGCTCTACGAGAAGACCGTCGGCATCGTGGGGCTCGGCCGCATCGGCGTGCTCGTCGCCGAGCGCCTCGCCGCCTTCGGCACGAAGCTCATCGCCTTCGACCCGTTCGTCAGCCCCGCCCGCGCCGCCCAGCTGGGCGTCGAGCTGCGCTCGCTCGACGAGCTGATGGCCGAGAGCGACTTCATCACGATCCACATCCCGCGCACGCCCGAGACGGTCGGCCTCATCGGCGAGGCGCAGTTCGCGCTCGCGAAGCCGACCTTGCGCATCGTCAACGCGTCGCGCGGCGGCATCATCGACGAGGCCGCGCTCGCCTCGGCGCTGCGTGCGGGCACGATCGCCGGCGCCGGCATCGACGTGTTCGTCTCCGAGCCGCCGAAGGACGACGCGCTCACGAGCGCCCCGAACATCCAGGTCACCCCGCACCTGGGCGCCTCGACCGACGAGGCGCAGGAGAAGGCCGGCGTCGCCGTCGCCCGCTCGGTGCGGCTCGCGCTCGCCGGCGACCTGGTGCCGGACGCGGTGAACGTCGCGGGCGGCATCATCGACGAGTACGTGCGCCCCGGCATCGCGCTCGCCGAGCGCCTCGGCCAGTTCGCCGCGGGCCTTGCGGCCGGCCCGGTCGAGGCCGTCGACGTCGCGGTGCACGGCGAGCTCGCCGCCTACGATGTCAAGGTGCTGCGCTTGGCCGCGCTGAAGGGCTTCTTCTCGTCGATCGTGAGCGAGCAGGTGACGTTCGTGAACGCGCCGGTGATCGCCGAGTCGCGGGGGGTGACCAGCGACCTGAGCGCCGACGAGCGCAGCGACGAGTACCGCAACGTGGTCGAGATCGTCGTCGCCTGCAGCGACGGCCGCCGGGTGAGCGTCGCCGGCACGCTGACGGGCCCGAAGCAGATCGAGAAGATCGTCGCCGTCAACGGGCAGTCGGTCGAGGTGCCGATGGCCGAGCACTTCGTGGTGATGGAGTACGAGGACCGCCCGGGCATCGTCGCCGCCTACGGCGCAGCGTTCGGCGAGGCCGAGATCAACATCGCCGGCATGCAGATCGCCCGCACCACGGCAGGCGGCACGGCGCTGTCGATCATCACGATCGACCAGGCCGCGCCCGACGCGCTGGTCGACCAGCTCGGCACGCAGATCGCGGCGAAGGCGATCCGGCAGATCGAGATGCGCGAGCTCTAGCGGGCAGGCGCCGGCGGGCGGCCGCCGGCCGGTTCATCCCGCCGGCCAGACGTCCATCGTCTCGAGGAACGCCTCGAGCACCTCCCGTGCAGACCCCATGCCCCGCACGGGGAAGCTTGAGGCGCGCCAGACGGCGAGGGTGACGATGCGCGAGGCGTGGTCGCCGCCGGTGACGTAGGCGTGCACGTCGAACTCGAACGGCACGAGCAGGCCCGGGTGGCAGTCGCGCCGCTCGAGGCAGAGCGGCTCGGCGCGCTCGCCGATCGTCGCGCAGCTCGGGTCGCCGATCTGCAGGCAGAGCTCCTCCGCCCAGGTCTGCACGCCCTCGAGCGTCTCCCCGCCGCTGTACGGCACCGACCAGAGCGTGATCCAGACGTCGCCCGCCGCCGACATGAAGCCGTCCTGACCGGGGCTCTCGATCGCGCCCGCGTCCTCCGCCATCGACCACTCGCGCTCGGCCGGCACGACCGTCCAGCCGGGCGGATGCGCGAGGTCGACATCGTGGATCTCGGAGGAGTAGCGGATCCATGCGCGGGCGTCGACCGCCTCGCCCACCGGCGTGCCGAGGATCGACGGCGTGGGCGTGGGCGTGGGCGCCGGTTCGGCCGGGGCCGCGGTGGGTGCGGGGCTCTGCTCGGTCGGCGTGCTGGCCGGGGGCGACTCGGTGGGCTCCGGCGGGGTCGCGGTGCACCCCGCGGCTCCCGCGGCGAGCAGGATCACCAGCGCTGCGCATCGCATCCACGACATGGCGCGACCCCCTCCGAGACCATTCACGCTACGCCCGATGCGCGCCCCGCAGAAGCGTCGACCTGGCAGGGTGTCAGCCGCCGCCAGTAGCGTCGCAGCCATGGACACCACGAGATCCGCCCGCATCATCCTCGTCCCCGGCTTCTGGCTCGGCGCTTGGGCGTGGGACGAGGTCGCCGCCATCCTGCGCGAGCAGGGTCGCGACGTCACCGCTCTCACCCTGCCGGGCCTCGAGCCCGAGCATCCGGCGCGCGGCGAGGTCTCGCTCGAGGATCACGTCGGCGCCATCGAGGCCGCCATCGGGGCGGGCGAGGGCCCGGTGCTGCTGGTCGCGCACAGCGGCGCCGCGATCCCCGCGACCGTCGCGCTCGACCGGAACATCGACCGGATCCCGCGCACCGTCTGGGTCGACACGGCCCCCGTCGTCGACGGGAGCGCGATGGACGCGTCGTTCGAGGGCGACGAGATGCCGCTCGATGCATTGTGGGAGGAAGAGCTCGGGCAGGGCTCGATGCGCGACCTCACCGACGAGCAGCTCGCCCAGTTCCGCCGCCGCGCGGTGCCCGAGCCTGCGGGCGCGGTGCGCGACCGGCCGTCGCTCACCGACGACCGGAGGCTCGACGTGCCGGCGACGATCGTCTGCACCGCCTACTCGGCCGACGACTACCGCTCGTACGCCGAGCAGGGCGCATCGTTCCTGGCCGGTGTGCTCGAGCATCGGGCGCTGACCATGATCGACCTGCCCACGGGCCACTGGCCGATGTGGTCGAAGCCCGCAGAGCTCGCCGCCATCATCGCCGACGAGGCAGACGCCGCGGCGCGCTGATCGGTCGCTGCCCTGCGGCGCCGGCCCTGACTTGAGACGCCGGCACAGACTTGCGGCGCCGGCCCTGACTTGAGACGCCGGCACAGACTTGCGGCGCCGGTCAGCGCTCGGGCAGCAGCACCCACACGCTCGCGCCGCCAAGGGGCNTCAGCGCTCGGGCAGCAGCACCCACACGCTCGCGCCGCCAAGGGGCGAGTCGTCGATGCCGATGCGCCCGCCGTGCGCCTCGACGATCCGCCGACAGGTCGACAGGCCGATGCCCAGCCCCTCGACGTCGCTCGCGCCCCGCTCGAGCAGCGCGAAGACGCGCTCTCGCTGCTCGAGCGGCACGCCGGGGCCGTCGTCGTCGACGGTGATGCGCCAGCCGCCGCTGAGCAGCTGCGCCCGCACCTCGACGACCGGGGCCTCGCGGGTCGCGGCGCTGAACTTCACGGCGTTCGCCACCAGGTTCTGCAGCAGCGCCCGCAGCTGCGTCGCGTCGCCATCGACCTGCGGCAGCTCGCCGACCGACACCGTGGCCGACGACGCGCGCAGCTGAGCATCGAGGTCGTCGACGACGTCGCGGAGCACCGCGCCGAGATCGACCGGCTCGCGCCGCGCCTGCCCGCCGAGCCGAGCGAAGTCGAGCAGGTCGGCGACCATCGCGCCCATGCGGGAGGCGGCCGACTCGGCGCGCTCGAGCGCTCGCGACGCCTGCGGCGCATCTGCCAGCTCAGGGCTGTCGGTCGCGAGCTCGAGGAAGCCCTGCAGGGCCGCGAGGGGATTGCGCAGGTCGTGGCTGACCTGCGCGGCGAAGTGGGCGAGCTGGTCGTTCGAGCGGCCCAGCTCGCGGGTGATGCGTCGCAGCTCGAGCACGTCGATCACCTGGTGGGCGAGCAGCCGCAGCGAGCGGCTCGCCTCCTCCGTCAGGTCGCCGACCGCCTCGTCGAAGACGCAGAGCGTGCCGATCGGCACCCCGTCGGGCGTGATGAGCGGGCTCGAGGCGTAGAAGCGCACGTCGGCGATCTCGCCGGTCACGAACGGGTTGTCGCGGAAGCGGTCGTCGGCCCGGGCGTCCGGCACGACGACGTGGCCGGGCTCGCGGAAGACGACGGCGCACATGGAGTCCTCGCGCGAGCAGACGCTCGGCTCGAACCCGATGGCGGCGATCTGGTGCTGATCGCGGTCGTCGATGATGTTGATCACCGCGGTCGAGACCCCGCAGATGACGGCGGCGAGCTGCACGAGCCCCTCGAGGTCGGGCTGCGGCGGCTGCCCGATGACGCGGTACTCGGCGATCGCCTCGCGCCTGGTCACGTCCTCCGCCTCGCGGCGCGTGATCTCCTCGACTGCGCTCACGCACATCCCTCCGTCGCTCGTGCGGCCAGGCTATCCATGGTGAGAGCGCAGACGGCGGATGCGGTGGGTCGCGTCAGGCGCCGAGCCGGCGCGCGATGCGCAGGAGCACCTCGACCTCGTCGCCCGCCCGCTGCGCCTCGAGGGCGCCGAGGGCGGAGCGCAGGTAGACGCCGTCGGAGAGCAGCACGATCGCGAGGGCGAGCTCCTCGTCGCCCAGGCGCTCGGTGAGCGCGGCGGCGTAGTCGTCGTCCTGCCGCTGGAGCGCGGCACGCGCGAGGGCGCCGCTGGGCGCCTGCGCGAGCCGCACCACCGCCACGATCGCCCGGTCGAGCGGCGAGCCCGATGCGACCGAGGTGCGCAGGAAGGTCTCGACCATGTCGTCGGCCTCGCGCAGCGCCTGGATGTCGGCGGCCCCGAGCTCGTCGAGGCGCTCGATCAGCCCCGCCTCCAGCGCCGCCTTGGAGCCGAAGTGGTAGAGCAGTCCGCCCTTGGAGACGCCCGCGCGATCGGCGACGGCCTGCACCGTCGCGGCGCGCTCGCCGCCCTCGATGAGCAGGCTCTCGTAGGCGTCGAGCAGCTGTGCTCGAACGGTGCCGGAAGCGACGCGGGCCATGGCTCCGAGCATAGCCTTTCCAGCAAACCGTCCAGACGGTACAGTTGCGTGGTCATGGATGCGGAAGAGGAGCGGCAGATGCTGGAGCAGCGCGAGACCGACGGCGCGATCGCGCCGCGCGCGGGTCGTCGGGAATGGGTGGCGCTCGCGGTGCTGATGCTGCCGGTGCTCGTCATCTCGATCGACAACACCGTGCTGGGCTTCGCGCTGCCGCAGATCGCGCTCGATCTCGAGCCCGACGCCGCGCAGCAGCTGTGGATCGTCGACGCCTACTCGCTGGTGCTCGCCGGCCTGCTCGTCGCGATGGGCGGCCTGGGCGACCGCTTCGGGCGCCGACGGATGCTGCTCATCGGCAGCGCCGGCTTCGCGGTCGTCTCGGTGCTGGCCGCCTTCGCGCCGACCGCCGCCGCGCTGATCGCCGCCCGTGCCGCGCTCGGCTTCTTCGGCGCGATGCTCATGCCCTCGACGCTGTCGCTGATCCGCTCGACCTTCCCGCACCGCGGCGACCGGCGACTCGCGATCGCGGTCTGGGCGACCGCGTTCTCGGTCGGCAGCGCTGTCGGCCCGACCGTCGGCGGGGTGCTGCTCGAGCACTTCGCCTGGGGCTCGGTGTTCCTGCTGGCCGTGCCGCTCTTGGTGCCGCTGCTCGTGCTCGTGCCGCTGCTCGTGCGCGAGAGCCGCGACCCCCGTCCCGGGCGGTTCGACGCCCTCGGCATCCTGCTGTCGATCCTGGCGCTCGGCGCGCTCGCCGCCGGCATCAAGCACGTGGCGCTCGAGGGGCTCGACGTCGTGGCGCTCGGCCTCGCCGCCGTCGCCGTCGCGGCGGGCTGGGGCTTCGTGCGCAGGATGCGGGCGTCGGCCGCGCCGATGCTCGACGTCGACCTGCTGCGCATCCCCGCGTTCTCCGGGGCGATCGCCATCAACCTGCTCAGCGTGATGGCGCTGGTCGGCGCGATCTTCTTCCTCACCCAGCACCTGCAGCTGGTCGAGGGCATGTCGACCCTCGACGCGGCGCTGCTGCTCATCCCGGGCACGGTCGCGATGGTGGCCACCGGCCTCGGTGTGGTGCCGCTGGTGCGGCACATGCCGGCACACCGGGTCGTCGCCCTCGGCCTGGCCAGCTCGATGGCGGGATACCTCGTCGTGGCGCTCAGCGGCGATGCGCTGTCGCCGCTGCTCGTCGCGGTCGCCTACGGGCTGCTCGGCGCCGGTGTCGGCGCGGCCGAGACGCTCTCGAACGAGATCGTCGTCAACACCGCACCGCCCGAGCGGGCCGGTGCCGCGAGCGCGGTCAGCGAGACCGCCTACGAGCTGGGCGCCGTGCTCGGCACGGCGCTGCTGGGCGGCGTCGTCAGCGCCGTCTACCGCGGGTCGCTGGTGCTGCCGACGGGCATCGGTGCGACGGATGCCGTCGCGGCGCAGGAGACGCTCGCCGGCGCGCTCGACGTCGCGGAGCGCCTGCCGGCGGCGCTGGGCGACGCGCTAGCCGCCGCGGCGAAGGCCGCCTTCGACGCCGGAGCGCTCGCGACGGCCGTCACTGGCGCGGCGCTGATGGCCGTGTCGATCGTGATCGCGCTGCGGGCGCTGCGCCGGGCATAGCGAAGCGGCAGGGGATCGATGCCCCTGCCGCTTCGGCCGATCGTGTCAGAGCAGGTCGTCGTTGCGCTCCGTGCGCTCGACGCGGGTGCCCGTGTCGGGATCGACGCGCGACCGCGAGACCGAGGTGCTGCGACCGGCTCGCGCCGCCATGATGATGCCGAAGAGGGTGACGAGCGCACCCGCCGCCAGCAGGATGTAGCCGATGAGGGTCCAGTTCGCGCCCTCCACCGCCCAGAGGGCGGGCACCGCCCACGCGACGATCGCGCCAACGGCCATGAGGAAGATGCCGAAGCCGATGCTCAAGGTGCTCTCCATTCGTCGGGGCGCCCCGGGACCAGGCCGCCGCTGGGGGGAATGTACCCCGCGAACCTGCACGCATCGCGGGAATCCTCTGCGCGGCTAGGCTGGATCCACGGTCCGCGAGGTCGCGGGAGCCGGTCGACGCGCACCTTCGCGTGCGCCCAGGGAGGAACTGTGGAGCAGCTGCGCCTTGCCGTCATCGCAGGAGACGGCATCGGTCAGGAGGTCACCCTCGAGGCCCGCAAGGCCATGCGAGCGGCGCTCGACGGGGTCGAGCTGGTCGAGACCGAGTACCGGCTCGGCGCGGCGCACTACCTCGAGACCGGCGAGGTGCTCGACGAGGCCACCCTCGCGAGCCTCGCGCAGCACGACGCGATCCTGCTCGGCGCGGTCGGCGGCGACCCCGCCGACCCGCGCCTGGCCGGCGGCATCGTCGAGCGCGGACTGCTGCTGCGCCTGCGCTTCGCGTTCGACCACCACGTGAACCTGCGGCCCACTCGGCTGCACCCCAAGGTCGAGAGCCCGCTGCGCGACCCCGGCGAGATCGACTTCGTGGTCGTGCGCGAGGGCACCGAGGGTCCCTACGTCGGCAACGGCGGCTCGATCCGCACCGGCACACCGCACGAGGTGGCGAACGAGACCAGCGTCAACACGGCCTTCGGCGTCGAGCGGGTGGTGCGCTTCGCCTTCGAGCTCGCCGAGCAGCGCAGCAGACGACTGACGCTCGTGCACAAGAAGAACGTGCTGGTGCACGCCGGCGGCCTGTGGCAGCGCATGGTCGACCAGGTCGGCGCTGAGCACCCCGATGTCGCCGTCGACTACCTGCACGTCGACGCCGCCATGATCTTCCTCGTCGACCGGCCCAGCCGCTTCGACGTGATCGTCACCGACAACCTGTTCGGCGACATCATCACCGACCTCGCGGGCGCCGTCGGCGGCGGCATCGGCCTGGCAGCCTCGGGCAACCTGAACCCGAGCGGCGAGTTCCCCAGCATGTTCGAGCCCGTCCACGGTTCGGCGCCCGACATCGCCGGCCGCGGCATCGCCGACCCCACCGCCGCGATCCTCTCTGCCGCGCTGCTCCTGGAGCACACCGGCCAGCCCGAGGCGGGCCAGCGCATCCGCACCGGCGTCGACGCCGACGTCGACGCGCGCGACGGCAGCGCCCGCACCACCAGCCAGGTCGGCGACGCCATCGCCGACCGCATCCGCACCGCGAAGGAGCAGGCATGACGCTCGAGTTCACGCTGACGCGATCCGCGCAGCCCGTCGCCGGCGACACCCGCCAGGGCGTGCTCGCCGAGCCCGGCTTCGGCCGCCACTTCACCGACCACATGGTCTCGATCGACTGGACGGTCGACGGCGGCTGGCACGACGCCCGCGTCGAGCCGTACGGCCCGCTGCAGATGGACCCTGCGTCGGCCGTGCTGCACTACGGCCAGGAGATCTTCGAGGGCATGAAGGCCTACCGCCGCGCCAACGGCTCGGTCTGGACCTTCCGCCCCGAGGAGAACGCGAAGCGCATGCAGCGCTCGGCCGCCCGCCTGGCGCTGCCGCAGCTGCCGGTCGACGACTTCGTCGAGGCCGTGCGGCAGCTGGTCGAGGTCGACGAGGCCTGGGTGCCCGAGGGCGGCGAGAACTCGCTGTACCTGCGCCCCTTCATGATCGCGAACGAGGTCTTCCTCGGCGTGCGCGCTGCGCAGACCGTGCGCTTCATGGTGATCGCCAGCCCGGCCGGCCCCTACTTCGCGGGCGGCGTGAAGCCCGTCTCGATCTGGCTCTCGACCGAGTACAACCGGGCGGGCAAGGGTGGCACCGGCGCCGCGAAGTGCGGCGGCAACTACGCCGCGAGCCTGCTGCCCACGCAGCAGGCGGCTGAGAACGGCTGCGCGCAGGTGCTGTTCCTCGACGAGTCGGGCAGCGACCTCGAAGAGCTCGGCGGCATGAACGTCGTGCTCGTCAAGGCCGACGGCACGCTCGTCACCCCCGAGTCCGAGTCGATCCTCGACGGCGTCACGCGCAACTCCCTGCTCCAGTTGGCGGCGGATGCCGGCCACACGGTCGAGCGACGCCCGGTCACCCTGTCGGAGTGGCGCGACGGCGTCGCCGACGGCTCGATCACCGAGGCCTTCGCCTGCGGCACCGCCGCCGTGCTGACCCCGATCGCCGCGCTGAAGAGCCCGGACGAGGTGATCGGCGATCCCGACGCGCCCGCCGGCCCGGTCGCGACCAGCCTGCGCAAGCAGCTGACCGACATCCAGTACGGCCGTGCCGACGACCGCCACGGCTGGATGCACCGGCTGACGGGTGCCCGCTGATGCGCGTCGCGCGCTTCGCCCACGGCGAGCGGATCGGCTACGGCGTCGTCGACGAGGACGCCCTGGTCGAGCTCGTCGGCGACCCGATCGTCGCTGGCTTCGACACCACCGGCACCCGCATCCCGCTCAGCGAGGTGCGCCTGCTGGCACCGGTCATCCCGCGCTCCAAGGTGGTCGCCGTCGGCCGCAACTACGCGAAGCACGCGGCCGAGCTGGGCAACGAGGTGCCGACCGAGCCGCTGGTGTTCCTGAAGCCCAACACCTCGGTCGTCGGCCCCGGCGACGCGATCGTGCTGCCGCCGGAGTCGCAGGACGTGCACTTCGAGGGCGAGATCGCGCTCGTGATCGGCCGGGTCGCTCGCCGGCTCACGAAGGCAAACGCGCTCCACGCCGTCTTCGGCGTGACCGTCGCGAACGACGTCACCGCCCGCGACCTGCAGCAGCGCGAGCCGCAGTGGGCGCGCGCGAAGGGCTTCGACACCTTCTGCCCGCTCGGCCCGGCGATCGAGACCGAGCCCGACTACAGCGCGCTCCGGCTCATCACCCGCGTCGACGGCGAGGTGCGGCAGGACGGGGTCTCGAGCGACTGGATCTTCGACGCACCGACCGTGCTCGAGTGGATCACCGCATCCATGACCCTGCTGCCCGGCGACGTCGTGCTGATGGGCACGCCCGAGGGCGTGGGCCCGATCGTGGCCGGCCAGACCGTCGAGGTCGAGGTGCCGGGCGTCGGCACGCTGCGCAACCCGGTGATCGCGCAGACCGTCGTCTGAGATCGACCTCCGCCCTCGGAGGTCGCGCCCCTAGGCTCTGCACCAGCGGCGGCGCCGGTCGCCGAGAGACTCGAGGAGGAGTCCATGTCGGAGATCCAGCAGCTGCTGTCGCAGCTTCCCGTGCAGCAGATCGCCCAGCAGGCGGGGGTGGGGGAGGACGAGGCGCGGCAGGCGCTCGAGGCGATCGTGCCGACGCTCGTCGGCGGCATGCAGGCGAACGCGCACGACCCGGCAGGGGCGCAGTCGCTGATGGGAGCGCTCGGCGCGCACGCAGGGCACTTCGACGAGCGCGTCGCGGGCGACGTCGACACCGCCGACGGCGAGAAGATCGTGCACAACATCTTCGGCGACAACACCGACCAGATCGCTCGGGCCGCGGGTGGCGGCGGCGCGCTCGGCGACATCATCAAGAAGATCCTGCCCATCGTCGCGCCCATGGTGATCGCCTGGATCGCCAATCGGCTCTTCAACCGGGGCGGCGGCCAGGCGGCCCCGACCGAGCAGGGGCAGGCGCCCACGCCCACGCAGGGCGGCGACTCGCCCTTCGGACAGGGCTCGGCAGGCGCAGAGCAGAAGATCCAGGTCCCGCAAGGGCAGTCGCCCACGCAGGGCCAGGGCCAGGCCCAGCAGCAGAGCGACGGCTTCGGCCTCGACGACCTGCTCGGCGGCATCCTCGGCGGCGGCTCGGGGCAGAGCGGCCAGGGCGGCGGCCAGAGCGGCGGCCAGGGCAGCGGCCCGCTCGGCCCGCTGGGCGACCTGCTCGGCGGCCTCCTCGGCGGCGGCCGCCGCTGACGCACGGGCGTCAGGGAGCCACGCCTTCCTGCAGTCTGTCTGCATATGCAGACAGGCTCACGCTAGAGTGTGCGCATGGCTTCCCCTGACGCGCTCCGCGGCCACGTCGACGCGATGCTGCTGTCGGTGCTCTCCGACGGTCCCGTGCACGGCTACGGTGCGATCGAGCGCATCCGCGCCCGCTCCGGTGGCGAGCTCGACTTCCCGAGCGGCACCGTCTACCCGGCGCTCAAGCGCCTCGAGCGGCGCGGCCTGATCGAGGGGGAGTGGGAGGCCGCGGGGCGCTCGAAGCGCGTCTACCGGCTGACGCCGGCTGGCGAGCGCTCGCTCGCCGAGCAGCGCAGCGAATGGGCGCTCACGGCGTCGCTGATCACGCGCGTGCTCGGCGCGGCGCGAGCCTGACGGCTCCCCACCGCACGAGCAGCATCGCCGCGGCCGCGGCCATCGCGCCGCCGACCAGCACGGTCAGGGTCACGAGCGCGATGAGCGTGGCCTGACCGTCAGCGGGCACGGCCACCATGCCGACCAGCGCGACGGCGCCGAGCACCAGTGCCGACGCGAACGCCAGCTGCAGCGCGGCGACGGCGACCAGCGCGGCCAGCGAGCCGGTGCGCCTGATCGCGAGCCAGCCCGCGACCGCGGCACCCGCACCGATCCATCCCGTGACGTCGAGCGCCCGCGAGACCGGCAGCATCCACGCCGCCGCGATCGGCACGCTGAACCCCGGCACCGCAGCCAGCGTCGTCATGCCGACGAACCACGCCAGCAGCAGGCCCACGGCGGCGATCGCCGCGACCGGCGCGAACCTGCGGCCGCGCTCGGCGAGCAGCTCCACCGACAGCTCGGTCGCCACCTGACGCGCATCGCCGAACTCTGCGACGACGGCGGATGCGGCGGTCGCCTCGGGCGCGCCGGCCCCGACCCGCGCGGCGACGGCCTCGCGCAGGTCGCCCTCGATCTCGCGCAGCAGCTCGCTGCGCTCGCGGCGCGAGGCCACGACGCCGCGCTCGAGGCGGCCGAGCAGCTCGGCGAGCGGTTCGGCGGCGGGGCGTGCCCGGGGGCGGAGGGACGGCATCGTCGGCGATTCTCCCACGCCTAGACTGGGATCCATCATGAGCGTCCCCTTCTCGACGGCGACGGGCAGCGATGTCGTCGTCCGCTTCTGCCCATCGCCCACCGGCACCCCGCACGTCGGCCTGATCCGCACCGCGCTGTTCAACTGGGCCTACGCGCGCCACCACGGCGGGAAGCTGGTCTTCCGCATCGAGGACACCGACGCGGCGCGCGACAGCCAGGAGTCGTACGAGCAGCTGCTCGACGCGATGCGCTGGCTCGGCATCGACTGGGACGAGGGCGTCGAGACCGGCGGCCCGCACGAGCCCTATCGGCAGTCGCAGCGCGGCGAGATCTACGCCGAGCTCGTCGAGCGCCTCAAGGCGGCGGGCCACCTCTACGAGTCGTTCGCGACCGCCGAGGAGATCGAGGCGCGCAACCTGGCGAACGGCCGCGACCCGCGGCAGGGCTACGACAACTTCGAGCGCGAGCTCACCGACGCCGAGCGGGCAGCACTGCGCGCCGAGGGCCGCCAGCCCAGCCTGCGGCTGCGCGTGCCCGACGAGGACCTCTCGTTCGACGACCTGGTGCGCGGCGAGATCACCTTCCCCGCCGGCTCGTTCAGCGACTTCGTGGTCGTGCGCCCCAACGGCGCCCCGCTCTACACGTTCGTGAACCCCGTCGACGACGCCCTGATGGGCGTCACCCACGTGCTGCGCGGCGAGGACCTGCTGTCGTCGACGCCCCGCCAGATCGCGCTCTACCGCGCGCTCGCCGACATCGGCGTCGCCACCGCGATCCCGCGCTTCGGCCACATGCCCTACGTGATGGGCGACGGCAACAAGAAGCTCTCGAAGCGCGACCCGCAGTCGAACCTGTTCCTGCTGCGCGAGGCCGGCTTCATCCCCGAGGGGCTGCTGAACTACCTGGCGCTGCTCGGCTGGTCGATCGCGCCCGACCGCGACGTCTTCAGCCGCGACGAGCTGATCGCGGCGTTCGACGTCGAGGACGTCAACCCGAACCCGTCGCGCTTCGACCCGAAGAAGGCCGAGTCGATCAACGGCGACCACGTGCGCATGCTGGCGCCCGACGACTTCGCGAAGCGCCTCGAGCCGTACCTCGGGCAGGTCTTCGGCGGTGCGCCCAGCGACGCGGAGCGCGCCCTGCTGCAGCAGGCGGCGCCGCTCGTGCAGGAGCGCATGCAGCTCATCGGCCAGGCCGAGGACATGCTGGGCTTCCTCTTCCTCGACGCCGAAGACATCCATCACGACCCCGACGCGGTCGCGAGCCTGGGCGACGACGCGCACGCGGTGCTCGAGGCCTCGCGCCGCGCGCTCGCCGAGCTCGAGACGTTCGATACCGCATCCATCGAGGCTGTGCTGCGGGAGGTGCTCATCGACGGGCTCGGCATCAAGCCGCGCTTCGCGTTCACGCCGCTGCGCGTGGCCGTCACCGGCCGCCGCGTCTCGCCGCCGCTGTTCGAGTCGATCGAGCTGCTCGGCCGCGAGTCGGCGCTCGCCCGCATCGACCGGCTGGCCGCGAGCGTCTGATGGCGACCGACGTCGACGTCGTCGTGATCGGCGCGGGGCCGGCGGGGCTTGCGGCGGCGCTCAACCTCGCTCGGCAGCAGCGCACGGTGCGGCTGCTCGACTCCAACCGCCCGCGGCACGCGGCGACGCTGCAGTCGCACGGCTTCCTGACGCGCGACGGCATCTCGCCGCTCGAGCTGCGCACGCTCGGCCGCGAGGAGGTGCTGCGCTACCCGACGGTCGAGCACGAGCGCACGATGGTGCGCCAGGTGGTCGCGGTCGAGGGCGGCTTCGCGGTGCAGGCCGAGCAGCCCGGCTCGCGCGCCGAGAGCGAGACGCGCGCCGCGGCGGTGCTGATCGCGACGGGCCTCAGCGAGACGCTGCCGCTGTCGCAGCACGTGCGGCCCTGGTACGGCACGAGCCTGCACTCCTGCATGGACTGCGACGGCTACGACAAGCGGGGCCAGGCGCTCGCCCTGATCGGCGAGACGCCCGACCTGGTCGACCGCGCGATGGTGATCCGCCGGCACACGGCCGACCTCGCGGTGTTCACGAACGGGTCGGATGCGGTGGGCGAGGCCGGTGAGGCACGGCTCGTCGAGCACGGGGTCACCCTCGTGCGCACGCCGATCGCGGCCATCGAGGGCGATCGCGACGGCATGCAGGCGATCGTGCTCGAGGACGGCAGCCGCAGCGTGCGCACGGGCGGCTTCGTGCGGCCGTGGTGGCACCCGCAGCTCGAGTTCGCCGAGTCGCTGGGCCTCGAGACCGACGAGGAGGGCCTCGTCGTGGTCGACCGGGCGCAGCGCGCCTCTGCCGAGGGCGTCTACGCCGCCGGCGACATCACGCCCGGCTTCCGGCAGCTGGCGGTCGCCGCGGGCGCCGGCACGATCGCGGCTTCGGTCATCAACCGCGACCTCATCGCGCGCGGCCGCTGACCGAGCGCGCGGGCGCAGTCGGAGGGCGCAGGACGCACGGCCCGCAGCCCAGCCCGCGCCTATCCCGCCCGTCGCCCGGGGAGTAGCCTGATCTGCACGCGGGACGCCGCGGAGGAGGCACTGCGATGACGCTCATCGACGAACGACCGGCTGAGTCTGGAGCGAGGCCGCTGTCGGCGCCGGAGCGCAAGGCGCGGCGCCGCAAGCTCTTCACCTGGCTGCTGCCGGCCATCGGGGTGGCGCTGATCGCGGGCCTGTTCGTGCTCACCCAGTCGCTGCTCGCTGGCGGCCTCGGCCAGGCGCGCGAGCCGCTGCCCGAGGAGGTGTCGGCGAACAACACGACGCAGTTCACCGAGGCAGGCACCTCGTACGCCGTGCAGTTCCAGGTCGTCACCCTCAACCTCACCGACGTGCCGATGGCGGCCGACCAGCTGGGCATGCCCGCCAACGGCCAGTCGGTGATCGCGCCGGGCTACGGCTTCCTCGACACCACCTTCTACGTCGGCGAGGGCGGCGGCCTCAACGGCCAGGGCTACTTCACCGAGATGATGTCGTCGGTGACCGCGACCACCGAGAACGGCGTCGTGCAGCGCTTCGACATGGCGCGCTCGCCGGTCGGCTGGGCCGAGTTCCCGTCGGCCATGCGCGCGGTCGAGACGGGCGCGGTCGCCTTCGGCTGGGCGATCGATCCGGCCGACATCGACGCGTTCGCCAGCGAGACCGCCGAGGCCGTGCGCCAGGGGCAGCCGAGCAGCTGGGAGATCTCGGCCGCGAACGCCATGGGCGTGCCGGTGAGCGGCCTGGTGCAGTGCACGGGCGACGGCATGTGCACGCTCAGCTACTCGGTCGACGTGAGCGGGCAGGGCGCCGGGCGCTGACGCCGGTGCGCTACCTCGAACGAGCTGCCCCCGCGGCGCTCGCGGGCATCGCGACGCGGCTGTGGGTGCTCGAGGTCGACGCCGAGCGGCCGTTCGAGAAGATCCTGCCGATGCCCTTCGTGCACCTGATCGTCAACCTGTCGGCGCCCTACCGCATCCATGACGCCGATGGCGGAGCGACGGTGGTGGCGGATGCCTTCGTCTCCCGTCTGCAGTCCGGGTGCCTGGTGATCGAACCGCCCGACCGCATCCGCCATGTGGGGGTCGAGCTGACGCCCGTGGGGCTGAGCGCGCTCGCGCCGGCAGAGCGCGCGCCGACGGCCACTGACCCGCCGAAAGCCGGCGCAGCCGCGGTGCGCGATGCCCGGGAGCTGCTCTTCGGCGTCGACGCGCTGGTCGAGCAGTTGGAGTCGATCGCGGCCGGTGCCGCGCCCCTCGAGTCGGCGCTCGACGTGCTCGAGGCGTTCCTGCTCGCGTCGACGGTGCGTGCGCCCGACGCGCTCGTGGTGCGGGCGCTCGCGGCGATCGACGACGACCCCGCGACGCCGGTGGCGGCGCTCGCCGCGGCGCTCGGCGTCTCGCAGCGCACGCTGATCGCGCGCTTCCGCGCTGCCACCGGCACCACCCCGAAGCAGCACCAGCAGGTGCTGCGGTTCCACCGCTTCATCGATGCGCTGCACGCCGCCCCGCAGGCGCGGCACGAGCCCGACTGGGCCGTGCTCGCGGTCGAGTCGGGCTTCTACGACCAGCCGCACGTCATCCGCGCCTTCCGGCGCTTCAGCGGCTGGACGCCGACCGGCTACCTGCGCATGGTCGCCGAGCACGGGCCGGATGCGGCGCACTTCGTGCCGCTCGACCGGCTGCCCTCGGCCGCGGCCTGACCGCCTCCGCTGCGGGGCCTGCTCACGCGATCGCGTACGCCTCGCGCAGCCAGCCCCGCAGCTCGTCGTCGACGTCGTCGATCGAGCCGAGGTCGACCCGGTGCGTGCACATGCCGCCCGCGGCCTTCAACCGCTCGGTGGGCGTCGCGGCGCCGAGGTTGATGCCGAGCTGCACGCGCTTGCCGCTCGCCGCCTCGACCACCGCGAACTGCTTGCGGCGGCGCAGCGACACGCTGGTGCGCTTCGGCGCGATCTCGACGTCGTGGCCGTAGCCGCGCACCTCGGCCAGCAGCGCATCGAGGATGGGTCGCAGCGCCGCCTTCGCCCCTGCGTACTGCGCGTCGACGAGGTCGTCGGCGCTCGAGTCGCCGGCGTGACGCGAGCGGTGCAGCAGCACGATCAGGTTGGCGAAGCCATGGCTGACGCCGTGCTCCGACTTCAGCAGCGCCATCGCCTGTCCGTGCTTCTCGAGCCCTGCGGCGTCGAGCACGCCGAACCACTCGTCGAGGCTCCGGCCGGTCTTCGCCGGCACGTTGTCGATCATCGTCTGCGTCGCAGCATCCACGTCCATGGGGCCGACGCTAGCGGCTCGTCGACCGCGGGGGATTGGACGAAGTTGACCCCGCCGCGGCGCCGTGCGCCGGGCGCGATTGGCGCGAACGGCCGGAGTTCGGTATGCTCGACTCTTGGTTCGCTTCGCCTCGGCGCGCGGCCATTGGGGTATGGTGTAATTGGCAACACGGAGGTTTCTGGTACCTTTGTTCTTGGTTCGAGTCCAGGTACCCCAGCACTTCGAAGCCCCCGCGACGCGGGGGCTTCTTCGCGTTCCGGGGTGGGCGCAGGCCGCGGATCAGCTCCAGATGTACTCCTCCGAGATGGCGCCGTCCTGCCAGTGCGCGACGGTCACCATGCGGCCTCCGCCCTCGAACTCGCCGACCACGCACGTCCACTCGCCGTCTCCGAAGCGAATCGGATGCGACGCGATCTGCGGCACCTCGCCGACGCTCTCGACGTAGGCCTTCATGGCGTCGATGTGCGCCAGCACGCCTTCGGTGCGGGGCTGACCCTTCCAGTCGACCACTACGTCGTCGGTGTGGTGGTCGGCGAAGACGCCTTGCCAGTCGGCCCTGTTCCAGCCCTCGAAGTCGAGCTTGTCCATGCCGTCGAGGTTCCGCTGCACGTCATCGGCCACGATGGCCTCCTCTGCTCGGGCGCGCCCAGCCGACGAGCGGTCGCACGACGGCGGCGTCGCAGCTCGACCGTACGCTCGTCGGCTCAGCTCCGGAAGAGGTCGCCCGCGAGGTACTTGAGGCCGGTGGCCGTGGCCACGGTGACGATCGTGCCGCCAGGCCCAAGTGCCATCGCGAGCTGCAGCGCCCCGGCGACGTTGAGGGCGCTCGACGTGCCCGCGAAGATGCCCTCCTGCTGGGCCAGCGGCAGGGCCAGCGCCCGCGCGTCGGCCTCGTCGATCGCGCGCGCGTCGTCGACCATGCCCGGCGTCAGCATGGGCGGCACGATGCCGGTCGCGACGCCCTCCACCCGGTGCGGGCCGGCGCGGCCCTCGGTGAGCATGGGGGAGGAGGCCGGCTCGAGCGCGACCACCCGCACGTGCTCCGGCTGCTGCCGCAGCGCCGAGGCGACGCCGACCAGCATGCCCGCGGTGCCGACGCCGGCGCAGAACGCGTCGATGCGCATCCCCGCGGCCGCGGTCTCGTCGAGCACCTCCCTGCCCATCGCCGCATACCCGACCAGGGCATCCGTGTTGTGGAACTGATCGACCCAGTGGGCGCCGTCGCGCTCGACGATCGCATCGACCGCCTGCCGCATCCGCACGAACAGGTCGGGCGTGATGCGCCCGCCCCCGCTCGGCACGATCGTGAGGTCGGCGCCGAACGCGCGCATGGTGGCGAGCTTCTCGGGCGAGAAGGCGTCGGAGGAGACGATCGACAGCGGGTAGCCCTTCACGGCGCAGACGAAGGCGAGCGACGACCCGGTGCTGCCGCCCGAGAACTCCACGAGCCGCTGGCCGGGCCGCAGCTCGCCGCGCCGCTCGGCGCCCTCGACGACGGCGAGCGCCATGCGGTCCTTGTAGCTGCCGGTCGGGTTGCCGCCCTCGAGCTTCACGAGCACGGTCGCCGCGCCCTCGGGCACGAGCCGCCGCAGTCGCACGAGCGGCGTGCTGCCGATCGCCTCGAGCGCAGACTCGCGGATGCCGTCGGTCGCCATGCGCACCTCGCCTTCGCGCGGAGCGCCGACGTCGCGCCGGCGAGCGGGCCGCGCAGCTCGGAATCTACTCCGGCACGCAGGCGCCGGGGAGGGGCGGATCCCGCGCAGCTCGTCGGCGATGTGCGATGATGCGGCGAACAGACGGAAGGCTGGTCATGGGCGACTTCTTCTTCGGCCTCAGCACGGTGATGACGGTGCTGCCCCTCGTCGCCTTCCTGGTGTGGGCCGCGACCTGCGTCTGGGCGATCGGGAAGCTGCTGCGCATGGACGTGGCGCTCGTGAGCAAGCTGCTCTGGGCGCTGGCGATCCTCGCCTTCCCGCTCTTCGGCCTCGTCGCCTTCCTGCTGCTCGCCGACCGCACGACGCAGCTCGAGCGCGAGCTGGGCATCCGCCGCTACTGACCGGCTCAGCCACCGCGCGCCTAGACTGCCGCGCATGGACCTCGCCGTCATCGCCTGCATCGCCGCCGCGCTGGCCGCGGCCGTGCACGGCTACATCTTCGTGCTCGAGACGCTCCGCTGGGAGGAGCCGGGCACCCGGCGCGTGTTCGGCACGACCCCTGAGCAGGCGGCGCAGTCGCGGCAGCTCGCTGCCAACCAGGGCGTCTACAACCTGCTGCTCGGGCTCGCGGCGCTCGCGGGCGTCGTCGCGATCGTCGCCAGCGCACGCGTGCCGGGCCTCGCGGTGCTGCTGACGGCGACGGGCATCATGCTGGCCGCGGCGCTGTACCTCGTGGTCTCTGACCGCACGAAGGGCCGGGCGGCGCTCGTGCAGGGCTTCTTCCCGGCGATCGCCGTCATCACCGGGCTGATCGCGCTTGGCCAGGCGGGCTGATGGGCGCCCGGGGCGTCGCCCGCGTCGCGCTCGGCGGCGCGCTGATCTTCGCCGGCATCAGCCACCTCTCCTTCGCGCGCAAGGACTTCCGGGCGCAGGTGCCCGACACGGTCGTCGAGCTCTCGCCGCTCAGCGAGGACGCCGTCGTGCTCGGCTCCGGCGTCGTCGAGGTCGCGCTCGGCAGCGCGATCGCCTTCGCGCCGCGACCGCACCGCCCGCTGGTGGGCACGGTCGCCGCAGCGTTCTTCGCGGCGGTGTTCCCCGGCAACATCTCGCAGTGGCTGCACGGCCGCGACGCGTTCGGCCTCGACACCGACGAGCGCCGCTTCAACCGCCTGTTCTTCCAGCCCGTGCTGATCGCCTGGGCGCTCTTGTCGACGCGCGAGCCGCGCCGCTGACGCTGCCCTGACGCCCCGTCGGCTCAGTCCTTGTCGCGACGCGGGAAGATGCCGAGGAACCGGCGCCGGCCCGGTCGGTCGCGCCCAGCGCTGCCGACCGGCTCGCGGGCGGATTCCCGGCCGCGCTCCTGCGCTTCGCGTCCCTCGGAGCCCTCGGACGCATCCGCACCACGACTGTCACCGGCGTCGTCGGGGTCATCGTCGTCGGCGTGCCGCTCGCGCAGCTCCCGGCCCTCGGACTCCAGCGTCGCGCGCTGCTTCGCCAGCTTCTCGACCTTCTTCGTGCCGCGCGGCGGCAGCTGGATCGCCGACTCTGCCTCGATGCCCGCCTGCAGCTGCCGGGCGCGCTCGACCTCCGCGTCGATCTCGGCGCCCAGCAGCAGCACGATGTTGAAGATCCAGAGCGCGAACAGCAGCGCCATCACCGCGCCGATGGCGCCGTAGGCGCTGTAGCCCGAGGAGAGCGCGAAGTAGATCGACAGCCCGGCCGCAGCGAGGGCGATGCCGATCACGGCGACGACCGACCCGATGCTGACCCAGGTGAACTTGGGCTGCTGCAGGTTGGGCGCCAGGTAGTAGAGCAGCGCGATCATCAGCACGACGAGCACGAGGATGACGGGCCACTTCACCCATGCCCAGATCGGCAGGAACGTCTGCGACATGAACGCCAGCAGATCGCCGAGGCCGAGCGGCTCGGCGATCGGGCCCAGCACGCCCAGCACGAGCGTCTCGTTGACCGCGAGCGACAGCAGCACCAGCACGATGCCGACGAGCAGCGCCACGGTGATGAGCAGCATCGTCGCGGTCTGCTTGATGAGGCCGCGCCCCTCCTCGATGCCGTAGACGATGTTCATGCAGCGCGAGAACGCCTTCACATAGGCGGATGCGGCCCATACGGCCGTCGCGATGCCGATGATCAGCGCGATCACGCCGCCGGTCGCCGACGTCGTCAGCGTCTCGACCAGGTCGACGACGAGGGACTGCGCGTCGCCGGGCACGTACTGCTGCACGACGTCGTCGACGAGCGTCGTCACCGTGTCGGCGTTGCTGGCGAGCACCAGCGCGATGATCGAGAAGACCGCGAGCAGCCCGGGCGCGAGCGAGAGCACGGTGTAGTACGTGAGCATCGCCGCGAGGTCGGTGCCGTGATCGGTGCTGAACTCCTTGAGCGCGCGCTTGACGGCGTACTTCCAGCTCGCCCCCTCGAGCTTGGGCGGATCGTCGGGCTTCTCGTCGTGATCGGGTGCCGGCGCATCCGCGGCGTCGAGGGTGGCATCGATGGGGTCTCTGCTCGACACGGGGTCTCCTCTGCTCGCGCTCCGTCGTGGGGGTCGCACTGTACCCCAGTCGGCTCGATCTGTCCCCCGAAGAGGGGCGCCTCAGCCCCCGACGATGCGATCGACCAGGAGGCCGAAGGATGCGTCGAGGTCGGTGGGCAGGCCGAAGCCGCCGGCCGCCTCCAGCGTCGCGAAGCCGTGCGCGGCCGCGCGCAGGGCGCGCAGCGCGTGGACGGCGTCGTCGCCCCGGCGGTCGGCCACCGCGCGCTCGGCGAGCGCCATCACGCGGGCGCCCGCAGCCTCGAGCTCCGGGTGCCCGACGGGGCGCGCAGGGAGCGCGCGGTAGCGCGCCGGGTGCCGCACCGCGAACGACCGGTACGCGTGCAGGAACGCGCGTGCCGCATCCGCCCCCGAACGCTCGCCCACGGCGGCCTCGAGCGCATCGCCGAGATCGCGGTAGATGCGCGCGCCGACGAGGGCTTCGAGCTCGGCGAGCCCGGCGACGTGCTTGTAGAGCGACGGCGGCTTGACGTCGGCTCGGGCGGCGACGGCACCGAGCGACAGCGGAGCCCCGCCGGTCGCGTCGAGCTCGGCGAGCGCGAGGTCGACGAGCGCTGCGGGCGAGAGGCCTGCCCTAGGCACGGGGCGCCGCCACGCTCCAGCCGACGCGGCGCGCGAGCTCGAGCACGGCCTCGGCCGTCTCGGCGGGGCGCTCGCTGTGCGGGTAGTGACCGGCGCCCGCGATCATGCGCACCTCGCTCGCGCCGCCGACGGCATCGGCGTAGGCGCGCGCCTCGGCCGCGGGGTCGGCGAAGTCGGGATCGCGATCGCCCATCAGCACGAGCACCGGCGCCTGCTGCGCGGCGCGCGCGCCGACGGCGTCCTTGGTGGTGCCCGCGCCCATCGCGACCAGCGCGTCGGTGCCGCCCGGCCGCCGCAGCGACGCGACGATGCGGCGGCGGTGGGCCGCGAGGTCGGCGGGCGGGGCCTTGTGCAGCGAGCGGTAGAACAGCGACCAGAGCAGTGGCGTGCGGGTGACGAGCCGCGTGATCGCCGCCATCGCGCGCGACGGCTTCGGCGTCGTCGCCCAGGGCGCGATCGCGACGGCGCCGACGATCGCGGTCGGGGCGAGCTGGGTGGCGAGCAGGGCGCTGTCGGGCGTGAACGAGTGGCCGACCACGATCGCCGGCCCGCCGAGCCGCTCGACGAGCGCGACCGCAGCGCGGGCGATCTGCTCCTGCCCGACCGGCGCCGGGCTGATGCCCGAGTCGCCGTGCCCGGGCAGGTCGAGGGTCGCGACCCGCAGCCCGGCTGCGGTCAGCAGGGGCACGACGTGGCGGTAGGCGCTGCGCAGATCGCCCATGCCGGGCAGGCAGACGACGAGCGGCCCGTGCGCGGGGCCGGCGAGCTCGTAGGCGAGCGCGACCCCGTCGAGGTCGAAGGTGGCGGATGCGTCGGTGGGGCTCATGCAGTCAGGCTAATGGCATTAGCCAACTCGCGCAAGGGATGCATGGCGGTGCGCAGGCGTCCGTGCCGGATCCACGGGCAGTGCCCGGCGGGCAGCCGCACGCGGCTACTCGCCGGGCGCGCGGCGACCCCTCGCCTGAGCGGGCCGGCGCCGATCGCCGTCGCAGGCTGGTGACGCGCCTAGGGCGTGTCTCCCATACGTGGGGTGATTGACGCGCGATTGCGGCGACCCGCTCGGCGGCCGCGCGCGACTCGCGCCAGGCGATCACGGCGGGCGGCACGGCGCCCCACACCTCGAACACCGCGAGGCCGATCAGGGCGACGAGCGCGGCGGTGCGGCCGTCGAGCGCGCCGCTCGCGACCTCGGGCGCCGCGATCAGCACGGCGACGAGCACGCTCCCGCCGGCGGCGAGCGCGATGAGCGCGCTGCCGGCGCCCGCGGCGAGCGCGTGCCGGCGCGCGCGCCGGGCGATCTCTGCGTCGAGCTGCTCGATCTCGGCGCGCCGCTGCCGCTCGGCGCCGTAGGCGCGCAGCAGGTCGAGCGCGCGCACGTGGTCGACGAGCGCGCTCTCGAGCTGCGAGCGCAGGGGTCCGAGGGATGCGTCGGCCCGGCCCGCGATGCGCGCCGTCAGGAGCGCAGACACGCCGCCCGCGAGCAGCACAGCCACCAGCAGGGCGAGGCCAGCCGCCGGCAGGAGCCAGGCCACGGTGGCGATCGCGAGGCCGACGGCGATGCCGCTCGACGTCAGCGGGCCGAGCACCCGCAGCGGCCAGTCCTGCAGCCGGTCGACGTCGCCGACGAGCCGCGGCATCAGCTCGCTCGAGCGCCCCACCCCGACGGGTGCGACGGGCCGCAGCCGCTCGAAGGCCGAGCGGCGGGCGTTGCCGAGCATGCGGAAGGCGGCGTCGTGCGAGACGAGCCGCTCGAGGTAGCGGCCGCTCGCGCGGCCGACGGCGAAGGCGCGCACTCCGACGATCGCCATCTGCAGGTGCAGGATGGGCGGCTGGAACCAGGCTGCGGCCAGCAGCCAGCCCGCGGTGGCCATGAGCGCGATCGACATCACCGACGTCAGCGCCGCCGCCGCGATCGCGCCGGTCAGCTGCCGCCGCTGCCCGAGCGACGCGAGCACCTCGCGGCCGGTCATGCGGGCACCTCCGCACCGACCCGCACGACGCGGTCTGCCGCGGCGATCACGGCGGGCCGGTGGCTGGCGACGAGCACGATCGCGCCGTCGTCGGCCGCGGCACGCAGGCCCGCGACCACCTGGCGCTCGGTGCCCTCGTCGAGAGCGCTGGTCGGCTCGTCGGCCAGCAGCACCGCAGCCCCCGTCGCGACCCGGTGCAGCGCGCGGGCGAGCACGACCCGCTGCGCCTGACCGCCGGAGAGGCCGAGCGAGCCGCCGGTCGCGGGCTCGATGCGGGCGTCGAGCTCCACGGCCACGCCCGCGCGGGCGAGGGCCGACCGCAGCGCGTCGTCGTCGGCGTCGGCCGCGCCGAGCGCGAGGTTCTCGCGCACGGTGCCGGTGACCACCGCGTCCCACGACCCCTGCGGCGCCCAGGCCCAGGACGACGCATCCGGCACCCCACCGTCGAGCGTCACGCGGCCCCGCGCCGGGGCGAGGCCGAGCAGCCCGGCGATCAGGCTGGTCTTGCCGGCGCCGGAGGGTCCGGCGATCACCACCAGCTCGCCAGGGGTCGCCGTGAGCGACACGGGCGGCAGCCAGCGGTCGCCGCGGCGCACCTCGAGCGCGTCGACCACAAGGCCGTGCGCCTGGACGTCGCGCGCCGTGGCCGATCCCGCGTCGCCCGTGGGCCGCTCGTCGACCGCCGGCGCCTCGATCAGGTCGATCACGGCGCGCGACGCCTCGATGCCCTCGGTGGAGGCGTGATAGGCCGCACCGACCTGCCGGACCGGCAGGAACGCATCCGGCACCAGGATCAGCACGCTGAACGCCAGGCCCAGTGCCATGTCGCCGTCGACGAGGCGGATGCCGACCGAGACCGCCACGACCGCGACCGAGAGCGCGCCGGCCAGCTCGAGCACCATCGACGAGACGAACGAGACGCGCAGCACCGACATCGTGCGCTCCCGGTGCTCGTCGCTCAGCGCGTCGACCCGCTTGGCCGCGCGGCGGTCGCGGCCGAACAGGCGCAGGGTCGCGAGCCCCTCGAGCGTGTCGAGCCACGAGCGGGCGAGCTTGCTGGTCGCGGCCCACTGGTCGCGCTGCACCTTCTCGGTGGCGAGGCCGATCAGCACCATGAAGATCGGGATGAGCGGCAGGCAGACGAGCACGGCGATGCCGCTGAAGGAGTCCTGCAGCCACAGCGCGACGACGATGATCGGGGTCGCGACGAACGTGCGCACCAGCTGCGGCAGGAACTGGCCGAACCAGCCGTCGAGGGCGGTCAGGCCGCGGCCCAGCGCCGTCGCGGTGTCGGCGGCCCCAGTCGGGCTGCCGTGCTCGCCGATGCGGGCGAGCGCAGCCGTGCGCAGCTGCGACTGCACCCGGGCCGCCGCCACCGGCGCCATCGATGCGGACGCCCAGCTCGCCCCGGCCCGCACCAGCACCGCGACCGCCGCGGCCGCGACGTCGGGCACGATCGCGGCGGGCGGCGCGCCCTGCACGAGCGCGCCGATGGCGTGCCCGGCGAACCACGCGAAGGCGATGATCGCCGCGGTCTGCACCAGCGCGACGAGGCCCTCGACCAGCAGGTGGCCGCGTGCCCCGGGAGCGTGCCGGAGCAGGCGCGGATCGAGCGGGCCGCGCCTGGCGCGGCCGCCCGGGAGCGGTGCGGCGTCGCTCAGTGCGCTGCCGTCTCGAGGGCCTGCACGGTGACCCGCTTGCGGAACACCCAGTAGGTCCAGGCCTGGTAGGCGAGGATCATCGGCAGGCAGATGAGCGCCGCCCACGACATGACCTCGAGCGTGTACTGCGACGACGACGCGTTCGCGATCGTGAGCCCCACGAAGCCGTCGGTCGGGTTCGACGCCGGCATGACGAAGGGTCCGCCGACGCGCGTCGCGAGCGACATGTAGAGCGTCAGCACGGCAAGGCCGACGGTCGCTGCCGTGAATCCGAACGCCCAGCCGTCGCGCTGCACGCGGTTCGCGATCCACGCGGCGACGCAGGTGACCACGGCCAGCGCGGCGAGCACGATGACGAGGAGCGTCGGGTTCTGCAGCACCGTCCAGACCAGGAACACAACGGCCAGCACCGCGGCGCCGATCAGTGCCTTGTCTGCCAGACCGTGCGCGCGCTCCTTGAGCTCGCCGTCGGTCTTCAGCGAGAGGAACACGGCGCCGTGCGCCAGGCACAGCGCCACCAGCACGATGCCGCCGAGCAGCGCGTAGGGGTTGATCAGGCTGAGCAGGCCGCCGGTCATCAGCGCGCCGCCCTGGTGGGGCTCCATCGGGAGGCCCTGCGCGAGGTTCGCGAACGCGACGCCCCAGACGAGGGCGGGCACGACCGAGCCGACGGTGATGCAGAGGTCCCAGCCGGCGCGCCACCGCGCGGAGTCGCGCTGATGACGGAACTCGAACGAGACGGCGCGGGCGATGAGCGCCAGCAGCAGCACGAGCAGGGCCAGGAAGAAGCCGGAGAACATCGTCGCGTACCACTCGGGGAACGCCGCGAACATGCAGGCGCCGGCGACGATGAGCCAGGTCTCGTTGAGGTCCCAGACAGGACCGATGGCGTTGATGATGCGGCGGCGGTCGGTCTCGGAGCGGCCGAGCACCGGCAGCGCCATGCCGACGCCGAAGTCGAAGCCGTCGAGCACGAAGT
Organism: Agrococcus beijingensis; assembly: GCF_030758955.1. Taxonomy (NCBI): domain Bacteria; kingdom Bacillati; phylum Actinomycetota; class Actinomycetes; order Micrococcales; family Microbacteriaceae; genus Agrococcus; species Agrococcus beijingensis. Next base: position 2,569,168 of record NZ_CP132360.1, read on the forward strand.
AGACGACGAACATGGCGCCGATGATGAGGAACCAGACGAGCTGCAGATCCACGAGCGCCTCCTAGTAGACCGTGACGGGCTGGGACGGCTTGCCGGTGTCGTCGAGCTCGGGCGCCTCCACCGGGCCCTTCTGCGCCGCCTTCTGCATGAGGCGGAACTCGATGACGCCGAGGATGCCGTAGATGAGGGTGAAGGCGATGAGCGAGATGAGCACCTCGACGCCGGTGACACCGGGGCTCACGCCGTCCTCGGTGCGCATCTGCGAGAAGACCAGCCACGGCTGTCGGCCCATCTCGGTGAAGATCCAGCCCACGGTCATGGCCAGCAGCGGCAGGGGCAGGCTCCAGATCGCCACGTTCCACACCCACTTGGGCTGGGTGACGCGCCGCTTGCGCGTGACCCACAGGCCGACGGCGGCGATCGCGAAGGCGAGGAAGCCGAGGCCCATCATCCAGCGGAACGACCAGTAGGTCACCCAGATGATCGGCTTGTAGTCGCCCTCGCCCCAGAGCGCGGTGTACTCGGCCTGCAGGTCGTTGATGCCCTCGACGGTGCCCAACGGGTCGTGGGTCGACAGCAGTGCCAGCAGGTAGGGCACCCGCACCGAGAAGAGCTCGTGCTCGCCATCGGGCGTGCCGAGCGTGAAGAGCGAGAACGAGGCGTCGTAGCCGGATGCGGTGTTGTAGAGGCCCTCGGCCGCGGCCATCTTCATCGGCTGCGCGGCGACCATCGCGATCGAGACCATGTCGCCGGTGATGAAGGTGAGCATGCCGCCGCCGATGACGCTCCACAGGCCCACGCGCAGCGACTTGTACATCATGTCGATGTGCTGGCCGCGCTTCAGGTGCCAGGCCGAGACGCCCACCATGACGGCGCCCGCGACCATGACGGCGGCGAACATCGTGTGCGGGAACGACGCGAGCAGCACCGGGTTGGTGAGCACCGCGCCGATGTCGGTGAGCTCGGCGCGCTCGCGCGCCTCGTTCACGGCGAAGCCGACCGGGTTCTGCATGAACGCGTTCGCGGCGAGGATGAAGTACGCGCTCGCCATCGAGCCCAGCGCCACCATGTAGATCGTCAGCAGGTGCAGCTTGGGCGACAGGCGGTTCCAGCCGAAGATCCACAGGCCGATGAACGTGGCCTCGAACGAGAAGGCGATGAGGCCCTCGAACGCCAGCGGGGCGCCGAACACGTCACCGACGAAGCGGGAGTAGTCCGACCAGTTCATCCCGAACTGGAACTCCTGCACGATGCCGGTCGCGACGCCGATGGCGAAGTTGATGAGGAAGAGCCGACCGAAGAAGTGGGTCAGCTGGAGGTACTCGACCTTGGCGGTGCGCATCCACGCGGTCTGGAACCCGGCGGTCAGCCACACCATGCCGAGGGTGATCGGCACGAAGAGGAAGTGGTAGATCGTGGTGAGCCCGAACTGCCACTGCGAGAGCACCAGCGGGTCGAGCTCCTGCAGGAGCGGCATCACGGGCATGCAACCACCTTTCGCGATACCCATTCAACGCTGAAGGGAGGCTGAACGCGAACGACACGCCGTCGATATCAGATACCTATGAGGACGCCCTCAAGGCTGCGGCGCTGATGCCTCCGGCAGCCCGGGGATGATGGCGCGCAGCCGCTGGTGGAGCAGCTCGGCGCCGAGCTCGAGATAGCGCGGATCGCCGTCGGCGTCGTGCAGGAAGGCATAGGTGACCAGCGCGTCGAGCACTCCGATCGCCACCTCGAGCTCGTTGCGCTGCGCGTCGTCGAACTCGATCCCCCAGCGCTCGTGCAGGTGCTCGGCGACGTCGCCGACGAACATCGGCACCACGGGGTCGCGGCTGACCGGCCCGAGGTCGAGCCCCTCGCCGGCGCGCAGGGAGCGGAACGACGGCACGTCGCGGAACGTGTCGACCATCGCGCCGAGCATCGCGTCGATGGTCGCGGCGACCGACGGCTGCTCGGCCATCAGCACGCGCTCGAGCGCCAGGCGGAGCCGCTCGAGGTTGCGCTCGGCCAGGGCCACCAGCACGGCAACGCGGTCGGGGAAGTAGCGGTAGACCGTGCCGATCGACGCGCCGGCGCGCTCCGCCACCAGCGCGGTCGTGAGGTGCTCGATGCCGTGCTCGACGACGACGGCGGCCGCAGCGTCGAGCAGCGCCTCGATGCGCAGCGCGGCACGCGCCTGCACCGGTTCGTGCCTCACGGTGACCGAAGGTGCGACGGTGCGTCGATCGTTCATGTGCACATCATCGCGCATGGATGGGTCACAGGTGAGAGCATGTCGCCTATGTGCGGACGCTACGTGATGGCCACTCCCGCGAGCGACCTGGTCGCGCTGTTCGAGATCGACGAGCAGGGCGACGGGCTCCCGGAGGCGAACTGGAACATCCCGCCGACCGAGACGGTGCCGATCGTCGTCGAGCCGCAGCCTCGCGACGACTCCCCGCCGATCCGCCGGCTCGAGGCGGCGCGCTGGGGGCTGGTGCCGGCGTGGGCCGACGACGTGTCGGTGGGCGTCCGCGCGTTCAACGCCCGCAGCGAGACGGCGGCCGAGAAGCCGATGTTCCGCGACGCGGTGCAGGGGCGTCGCGCGCTGGTGCCGGCCGATGGCTGGTACGAGTGGCAGAAGCACGGCGACGCGAAGACGGCCTTCTACATCCACGACGACGCGCCGATCTCGTTCGCCGGCCTGTATGCCTGGTGGAAGCAGCCCGACGGCACCTGGCTGCTGTCGACGAGCATCCTCACGACCGCGTCGGCGGGCGAGCTCGCCGCGATCCACGAGCGCATGCCGCTCGTCGTCTCGCCCGAGATGCGGGATGCGTGGCTCGATCCGAGCGAGGACGGCGAAGCCGCGCTCGAGGCGGTCGTGGCGGAGGCGCCGCAGGTCATCGAGTCGCTGTCGATGCACGAGGTCGATCGCCGCGTCGGCAACGTGCGCGAGACCGGACCCGAGCTCATCGCACCCGTCTCCGCGTAGGCCATCGGTCACCCAGTAGGGTCGTCTCGGGTTTCGCGGATCGGGGGTCGTGCATGGAGGAGCTGGTGCCGCTCGCCCTGATCCCTGAGCCGATCAAGCACACCGCCGCACGCATCGAGGACTGGGTGCACGAGCAGCGGGAGGCCGGGGCGCTGCGCTCGGGCAGGCTGCCGGCCATCGTCTCGTATCCCGGCTACGGCGGCGACGGCTGGGTGCGCGTGCTCGCGCGCGTGCTGCTGGTCGAGCCCGGCGGCGAGCGCGGCGCGCAGTACGAGGACGTGCGCGGCTGGCGCTCGTTCACCTCGCTGACGCTCAACGACGTCGACGTCACGATCTCGGGCGCCGGCACGACGCACGTGGTCACGGCCGACCGCGGCGGCGTGGTCGACGCGATCGTGCGCATCCGCCTCGAGCCCGGCTGGCAGACGGTGACCGTCTCGGTCGCCGGCTCCGCGCCCGTCGAGGCGCCGGTGTTCGTCGTGCACCCGGACACCCGCTTCGGGATCGTCAGCGACATCGACGACACCGTGATGGTGACGTCGCTCCCCCGCCCGCTGCTGGCGGCCTGGAACGCCTTCGTGCTCGACGAGCACGGCCGTACCCCCGTGCCCGGCATGGCGGTGCTCTACGAGCGGCTGTCGCAGGCCAACCCGGGCAGCCCCTTCATCTACCTCTCGACCGGCGCCTGGAACGCGGCGCCGGCGATCACGCGCTTCCTCGCCCGCAACCTCTACCCCTCGGGCAGCCTGCTGCTGACCGACTGGGGGCCCACGCACGACCGCTTCTTCCGCTCGGGCAAGGAGCACAAGCGCGCCGAGCTGCGTCGGCTCGCGCGCGAGTTCCCGCAGATGAAGTGGCTGCTGGTCGGCGACAACGGCCAGCACGACGAGGAGCTCTACGGCGAGTTCGCGAACGCGCACCCGCAGAACGTGCGGGCGGTCGCGATCCGCGAGCTCTCCCCGCAGGAGGCGCTGCTCGCCGGTGGCCGCAAGCACGCCGACACCCGCTCGATGCACCCGTGGGTGTGGTCGCCGAACGGCGGCGGCATGGTCAAGGAGCTGCGCGCGATCCCCGACCTCGACGTGCTGTGACCGCCGAGCCGGCCGAGCGCATCCGCCCCATCGCCATCGCGGTCGTGCGCGACGCGGCGGGCGCCCTGCTCGTGACGAGCGCCGTGGATCCGTCGACCGGCCGCACGCTCGCGCGCCCGCCAGGCGGCGGCATCGAGCCGGGCGAGCTGGCCGCCGACACGGTCGTGCGCGAGCTGCTCGAGGAGCTCGGGCTCGAGGTCACCGGGCCCCGGCTGCTCGGCGTGCTCGAGAACGTCTTCCCGTTCGCCGGCCGCACCCTGCACGAGCACGTCTTCGTCTTCGCCGTCGAGGCGGGGGCGGATGCGTCGCTCCCGTCGACCACGGACGCCGGGCACCCGGTGTGGTGGCTCCCCGAAGCCCGCTTCGACGACCCCGAGCTCGACCTCGTGCCCGCAGGTCTGCGGGAGCTGCTGGACCGGTAGCGCCGCGCGCTCGACTTGCTGTGCGTCGCAAGGTATCGTGCGGTGCATGACAGCACCGTCGGCGGCTCCCCAGCTGCGCCGCGGCGTGCTCGGGCCACTCGTGCTGGCGCTGCTCGAGCGGCGTGAGCGCTACGGGCTCGAGATCGTGCGCGAGCTGTCGGCGCTCGACCTCGTGGCCAGCGAGGGCACCGTCTACCCGCTGCTGACCCGGCTGCAGGAATCCGGCGCGATCGCCAGCGAGTGGGTCGTCTCCGACCTCGATCGCCCTCGCCGCTACTACCGGCTGACCGCCGCGGGCCGCGACGAGCTCGCCGCCTTCCGCGGGGACTGGCCGGTGTTCGCGCGCGCCGTCGAGACGATCCTCGCCCCGCCGAACGAAGGATGACGCCATGACCGACGCGACGCTGCCCCTCGAGGCCGAGCTGTACCTGCGCGATCTCGAGCGCGAGGCGGCGGTGCTGCCGCCGCTCGAGCGCGAGCGGCTGCAGGCGCAGATCCGCGAGCACCTCGCGGACGCCCTCGACGAGGAGGCCGATGTCGCCTCGGTGCTGCGGCGGCTCGGCAGCGCACGCGAGCTCGTCGGCGCCGCCGCCCCCGCGGCAGCGCCGCCCACCGTCGGCGACGCTGCGCAGCTGGTGCCCGACGCGCGCGCCGTCGGGTCGTCGGCGGCCTCGGCGCACGCGCCGCTGCTGATCGCCGGCCTCGTCTGCACGCTGCTCGGCTGCCTCGCGCTCCTGTGGGGCGGGCTGATGCTCGCGCTGACCGGCAACCCCCGGTCGATGCTCTTCCCGGCCGCGGCGGTCGTGCTGCTGGCGCCGGGCATCGCGATGCTGCTGCACGTGCGCCGATCGAGGCGCCGCGATCGACGCTAGCGGGCGAGCACCTCGCCGGCACGGCCCGAGGCGCGCACCCACCCGCCCGACTCGGTGACCCGCACGGGCGCGTCGCCCAGGAACCGCATGGCGACGAGCGCCGCCGCCTGGCCCGCGGTCAAGCCGCTCGGGTCGACGACCCGCGCCCACACCGCGCGCTCGGCGCGCCGCCGCACCGCCTCGCCGGGTGAGACCGGCAGCGCCGCCTCGACGTCGGAGGCCGCCTGCGTCGCCAGCTCGCGCACCACCGCGGGCTCGACGTCGCCCGCGAGCGCCCAGCCCGACCGCGGCGGCGAGACCGCGGCCCACGCGGGGCGACCCACGGCATCCGGGATCTCGATGTCGGCCCCCTGCTGCAGCGCGTCGCGCAGCGCGGCCAGCGCGACCACGCCGTCGAAGCGGGCGGGCGCGCGCATGCGGGATGCGCGAGCGACGAGGATCGTCGGCCCGGTGTCGAGCAGACCCGCGGATGCGGTGAGGGGCGTCGTGAGGAGCGCCACGTCGCCGTCGGCCACCAGTCGCACCGTGCCGTCGCCGAAGACGGCGGCCCGGTCGAGCAGCAGGACGAGGTCGGCGCGCGAGCGGTCGTCGAGGGCGAGGATGGCGTGCATGCGCTCTCTAGACTAGGCCGAGCCCGAGGGGCGCCCAGAGCGCTCGCCTCGGCACCGGCTGAGAGGAACCGCATGACCGACCGCATCCGCATGCTGCTCGACACCCTCGACCTCACCGACACGGGCGCCCGCACCAGCGAGGACATCTACACCGGCAACAGCCACCCCATGCCGTTCGGGCGGGTCTTCGGCGGGCAGGTGATGGCGCAGGCCGTGGTCGCGGGCCAGCGCACCGTCGCGGCCGACCGCAGCGTGCACTCGGTGCACGGCTACTTCGTGCGGCCCGGCGACGACCAGCTGCCGATCACCTTCTCGGTGGAGCGGATCCACGACGGGCGCTCGTTCTCGACGCGACGGGTGCAGGCCTACCAGAACGGTGTGCCGATCATGTCGATGATCTCGTCGTTCCAGGACCTCGACGACGGACCCAGCTCGCAGCATCCGATGCCGCAGGGGCTGCCGCGACCGGAGGAGCTGTCGAGCTCGGAGGACCTGCTGGCGCCCTACGCCGGCCACCCGCAGGCGCGCGCCGTCATCGCGCGCCCGTTCGACATCCGTCACGTCGAGGGGCCGGTCTACCTGCCCGATCCCCAGCGGGCGCGGCACGGCAAGCAGCACGTCTGGATCAAGGCGAAGGATCGGCTGCCCGACGACGATGCGCTGCACCGCGCGGCACTCGCCTACCTCTCGGACTACGCGATCCTCGAGCCGATCGTGCGCATGCACGGCGCCGCCTGGACGACGCCGGGCCTCAAGGCGGCGAGCCTCGACCACGCCGTGTGGTGGCACCGCCCGGCGCGCGTCGACGAGTGGCTGCTGCTCGAGCTCGAGACCAGCTCGTCGGGCGGCGGCCGTGGTCTCAGCCACGGGCACGTCTACACCGCCGACGGCACGCACGTCGCGACCGTCGCCCAGGAGGGCATGGTGCGGGTGCCGGCCGACGGCGGCGAAGCCTGATGCCCGTGCAGCCGATCGCACCCGCCGAGGCGATGCGCACCATGCGGGCAGCGCTGCCGCTGCGCACCGAGCGCCTGGTGCTGCGGCTGCTGCGGCCCGACGACCTCGAGGCCGTGCGCGCCTACCGCAACGCCCCCGGTCAGCGGCGCTGGACCTACAACGCCGACCAGACCGAGGCCGAGCTGATGGCGTGGACCGCCGGCGGCGCCCCGGTGTTCCTGCGCGACGGCGACGCCGTGCAGCTGGGCATCGAGCTCGACGGCGCGCTCGTCGGCGACCTGATGGTGCGCATCACCAGCCTGGGCAGCCGCCAGGCGGAGCTGGGCTGGACCGTCTCGCAGGCGGTGCAGGGCAAGGGCGTCGCGACCGAGGCGGCGCGGGCTGCCCTGGAGCTGGCCTTCGCGCTCGGCGCCCACCGCGTGATGGCGCACCTCGACGAGGAGAACGTGGGCTCGCGCAAGGTCGCCGAGCGCATCGGCATGGCGGTCGAGGGCCGGCACGTCGACGACGAGCTCAACCCCGCGACCGGCGAGTACGGCACCTCGCTGATCCTGGCGGTGCGGCGGCCCGCATAGCGAAACGGCGCCCCTCCCCGGAGGAGGAGGGCCGTCGCACTCGGTCAGTCGTGCTGCGGGAAGCCCAGGTTCAGGCCGCCGTGGCTCGGGTCGAGCCAGCGGCTCGTGATGACCTTCTCGCGCGTGTAGAACTCGAACGCGTGCTTGCCGTAGGCCTTGCCCTGACCGAAGATCGAGCGCTTCCAGCCGCCGAACGAGTGGTAGCCGACCGGCACGGGGATCGGCACGTTGATGCCGACCATGCCCACCTGCACCTCGTTCTGGAAGCGCCGCGCAGCGCCGCCGTCGTTCGTGAAGATGGCCGTGCCGTTGCCGTACGGGTTGCTGTTGATGAGCTCGAGGCCCTCCTCGTACGAGGCGACGCGCACGACCGACAGCACCGGTCCGAAGATCTCCTCCTTGTACGCGGCGGAGTCGGTGGGCACGTTGTCGATGAGCGTCGGCTTCAGCCAGAACCCGTTCGGGTCGCCGTCGACCTCGGGATCGCGCCCGTCGACCACCACGTCGGCGCCGTCGTCGCTCGCGGTCTGGATGTAGCCGGCGACCTTGTCGCGGTGGGCGCCGGTGATGAGCGGGCCCATGTCGTTGTCGCGCGTGCCGTCGCCGGTGCGGATCGCCGCCATCTTCTCCTTGATCTTGGCGGTCAGCTCGTCGGCGATCGAGTCGACGGCGACGACGACCGAGATCGCCATGCAGCGCTCCCCCGCCGAGCCGAAGCCCGCGTTCACTGCCGCGTCGGCTGTGACGTCGAGGTCGGCGTCGGGCAGCACCAGCATGTGGTTCTTGGCGCCGCCGAGGGCCTGCACGCGCTTGCCGTGCTTGGAGCCGGTCTCGTAGACGTACTCGGCGATCGGCGTCGAGCCGACGAACGAGATGGCCTGCACGTCCGGGTGGGTCAGCAGCGTGTCGACCGCCTCCTTGTCGCCGTGCACGACGGTGAGCACGCCGTCAGGCAGACCGGCCTCCTGGAAGAGCTCGGCGATGAACACCGCCGCCGACGGGTCCTTCTCGCTCGGCTTGATGACGACCGCGTTGCCGGCGGCGAGCGCGACGGGCGCGAACCACAGCGGGATCATCGCCGGGAAGTTGAACGGGCTGATGATGCCGACCACGCCGAGCGGCTGGCGCAGCGAGTAGACGTCGACGCCGGTCGAGGCGTTCTCGGAGTACTCGCCCTTGGTGAGCAGCGGGAACGCGGTGGCGAGCTCGGCGACCTCGATGCCGCGGGCGATCTCGCCCAGCGCGTCGGAGTGCACCTTGCCGTGCTCGCGCGTGACGATGGCGGCCAGCTCGTCCTTGCGCTGCACGATCAGCTCGCGGAAGCGGAACATGATCGACTGGCGCTTCGCGATCGACAGGTCGCGCCATGCCGGGAAGGCGGCCTTCGCGGTCGCGATGGCCTCGTTGACCTCGTCGGCGCTCGCGAGGCCGACCTCGGAGACGACGCGGCCCAGGGCCGGGTTGTAGACGGGCGCGGTGCGGCCGTGGCCCTCACGGCGCTGGCCGGCGACCCAGTGCGGGATGCGGGTCGGTGCTTCGGTCTGCTCGGTGGTCTCGACGACGGTGTCGGTCATGGTGGAGCTCCTCAGGGGCTGTGCGACGGTGCCCGCCCAGTCTACCGACCCTGTTGTCAGATGTCGCTACCGCGCGTCGCCGCACCCTTCGTGCTCGCGCCGGTGCAGCGCTCAGCTGCGGCGGAACGCGATCGGCGCCTCGAGGTACGGCTCCCAGGCCGCGCGCTCCGCGTCGGTGAGCCGACGCGGTCGGCCCGTCGACGCATCCAGCATCACCACGGTCGTCGATGCCCGCGCGTACACCTCGGTGCGGTCGGGCGAGAGCACCTCGTAGCAGACGACCATGCTGGCGCCGCCCATCTGACCGATCCAGGTGTCGACCACGATCGGCTCCCGGTGGTGCGGGATCTGGCCGAGGTACTCGGCCTCCTGCCGGGCGATCACCGTGATGCTCGTGGCGCCGGCCCCGGCTTCGAGGATGGCGGTGGAGGGCGAGCCCTCGGGCCCGCCCGCCCAGAACGCCGAGATGCGGGCCTCCTCGAGCAGCGTCAGCAACGAGGCGTTGTTGACGTGCCCGTAGGCGTCGAGATCCGACCAGCGGACCCGGACCGGCACCGCGAGGCGCATCAGTCCCTCGTGAGCTTCCGGTACGCCGAGCGGTGCGGCTTCGCGGCCTCGGGCCCGAGGCGCTCGATCTTGTTCTCCTCGTACGCCTCGAAGTTGCCCTCGAACCAGTGCCAGTAGGCCGGGTTCTCGTCGGTGCCTTCGTAGGCGAGGATGTGCGTCGCGATGCGGTCGAGGAACCACCGATCGTGGGTGATCACCACCGCGCAGCCGGGGAACTCGAGCAGTGCGTTCTCGAGGCTCGAGAGCGTGTCGATGTCGAGGTCGTTGGTGGGCTCGTCGAGCAGCAGCAGGTTGCCGCCCTGCTTGAGCGTCAGCGCCAGGTTGAGGCGGTTGCGCTCACCGCCGGAGAGCACCCCGGCCTTCTTCTGCTGGTCGGGCCCCTTGAAGCCGAACTTGCTGACGTAGGCGCGCGAGGGGATCTCGACGTTGCCGACCTGGATGTAGTCGAGCCCGTCGGAGACGACCTCCCACAGGTTCTTGTTCGGGTCGATGTTCGAGCGGCCCTGGTCGACGTAGCTGAGCTTGACGGTCTCGCCGATCTTCAGGTCGCCGCCGTCGAGCGGCTCGAGCCCGACGATCGACTTGAAGAGGGTCGTCTTGCCGACGCCGTTCGGGCCGATGACACCGACGATGCCGTTGCGCGGCAGCGTGAACGAGAGGCCATCGATGAGCTGGCGGTCGTCGAAGCCCTTCTCGATGCCCTTCGCCTCCAGCACGATCGAGCCCAGGCGCGGGCCCGGCGGGATCTGGATCTCGTCGAACTCGAGCTTCTTGGTGCGCTCGGCCTCGGTCGCCATCTCCTCGTAGCGGGCGAGGCGGGCCTTCGACTTCGCCTGGCGGCCCTTCTGGTTGCTGCGCACCCAGTCGAGCTCCTCGGAGAGGCGCTTCGCGAGCTTCGCGTCCTTCTTGCCCTGCACCTGGAGGCGCTCGGCCTTCTTCGCCAGGTAGGTCGAGTAGTTGCCCTCGTAGGGGTAGAGGCGGCCGCGGTCGACCTCGCAGATCCAGCCTGCGACGTGGTCGAGGAAGTACCGGTCGTGCGTGACGGCCATGACGGCGCCGGGGTACTTCGCGAGGTGCTGCTCGAGCCACAGCACGCTCTCGGCGTCGAGGTGGTTGGTGGGCTCGTCGAGCAGCAGCAGGTCGGGCTTCTCGAGCAGCAGCTTGCAGAGCGCGACGCGACGGCGCTCTCCACCGGAGAGGTTCGTGACGGGCCAGTCGCCCGGCGGGCAGCGCAGCGCGTCCATGGCCTGCTCGAGCTGGGAGTCGAGATCCCACGCGTCGGCGGCGTCGATCTCCTCCTGCAGCGTGCCCATCTCGGCCATCAGCGCGTCGAAGTCGGCGTCGGGGTTCGCCATCTCTGCGGAGATCTCGTTGAAGCGGGCGAGCTTCACCGTCAGGTGGCCGAAGGCCTCCTGCACGTTCTCGAGCACCGTCTTCGACTCGTCGAGCTCGGGCTCCTGCATGAGGATGCCGACGGAGTAGCCGGGCGAGAGCTTCGCCTCGCCGTTCGACGGGGTGTCGAGCCCGGCGATGATCTTGAGGATCGTCGACTTGCCCGCACCGTTCGGCCCGACGACGCCGATCTTGGCGCCCGGGATGATCGCGGTCGTGACGTCGTCGAGGATCACCTTGTCGCCCACGGTCTTGCGGGCGCGGACCATCGAAAAAATGTACTCGGCCATGCCCTCAGTCTAGGGCGATCACGTCGCCGACCAGACATCGCCCCCCGCCGAGCGCGGCGACGCGCAGCGCGAGCGGCTCGCCGTCGCCCACCTGGCCGATGAGGCAGCTCTCCCCCAGCAGCACCGCGATCTCGACGAACGTCACGGGCTGGTCGAGCGAATCGCGCTCGTGGGTGCGCTCGATCGCCGAGCGCTCGAAGCCCGCGGCCTCGACCGCGGCGACCAGCGCATCGGGCTGCGCGGGCGACTGCCCCTCGAGCGCGGCGCGGAACGCGTCGAGCTGCGGGTCGGTGGCGGCATCGGTGGCGGGCGCCGTGACCCCGGGGTCGGTCGGGACCGACCCCGGGGCTGCACTGCCGGACGTCGCCTCGGTCGAGGGCGTGGTGGGCTGCGGCTCGGCGGGCGTGCAGCCCGCGAGCGCGAGCGCTGCCACGAGCGCGACTGCGGCAAGCTGGCGCACGCGCCCTCCTTCGGTGCCGGATGAGTCGCTCCAGCCTATGGCTGGCGCGGCGTCGTCCAGGCTCAGAAGACGGGCTCGTCGTCGGGCCGCGGCGCGCCCCAGTCGGACTGCCCGGCGAGCTGCAGCTCACGCTGCGGCTCGCCGCTGGGCAGCGCGTGCTCCGCCTCGCCGGCATGCTCGAGGGCCGGGTCGACCGCGCGACGCTCCCGACGCGACGGCCCGACGCGCAGCGAGTGGCCGATGTGCTCGGCACGGATCCGCACGCTCGTGCCGCGCTTGTCGCCCGACTCCCACTGGTCGACCTTCAGCTTGCCCAGCACCATGACGACATCGCCCTTGCGGAGCGACTCGACGACGTTCGGCGCGATCTTGCCCCACGCCTCGATGGAGTACCAGTTGGTGTGGCCGTTGACCCACTGGTCGCCCTCCTTGCGGCGGGCGGTGCAGCCGAGCCGGAACTCGGCCACCTGGTCTCCGTTGACGGACTTCAGCGCCGGGTCGCCTCCGAGGGACCCGACGACGGTGATTGCATCGTTCATGGGGCCGAGCATGCGTCGCCGCGCGCCCGCCGTGTGCGGGCAGGCGGCCGGCCTGTGGAGAACCCGCTGCGCGGGCGGGCGCTCAGACGCGCAGGTAGTCGGCGAAGCCAGCCCGGATCTTGTTGACCTTCGGCGCTGCCACGGCGAGGCAGTAGCCCTGCGTGGGGTTCTTCGCGAAGAAGTCCTGGTGGTACTCCTCGGCGTCGTAGAAGGCGCCCAGCGGCTCGAGCGTCGTCACGATCTCGCCCGGCCACCATTCGCCCGCGCGCTCGATCGCGGCCTCGAACAGCTCGCGCTCCGCCTCGTCGCGGTAGAACATCGCCGAGCGGTACTGCGTGCCGACGTCGTTGCCCTGGCGGTTCAGCTGGCGCGGGTCGTGCATCGTGAAGAACATGTCGAGCACGACCTGCGTCGGCAGGCGCGCCTCGTCGTAGACGACCTTCACGGCCTCGGCGTGCCCGGTGCGGCCGGTGCACACGGCCTCGTAGCTGGGGTGGGCCGGCTCACCGCCGGTGTAGCCGGAGACGACGTCGTCGACGCCGTCGACGACGCGGTACGCGGCGTCCAGGCACCAGAAGCAACCACCGGCGAGCACGATCTCCTGCATGCTCCGAGCCTAGCCCTCCCGCCTGTGTGGGCGGCCTGACGTAGCGTCTGCGGCATCGAGAGGAGCGTCATGGCCATCATGTCGACTGCACAGCGTCGCACCGCCCCGCAGGCGGCGCACGTCGCCACCCGGCGCGTGCGCGACGACCTCTGGCGCGTGGTCAGCGCATCCGGTCTCGCCCTCGGCTACATCGCGAGGGTCGACGGCCCCGCCGGTTCGCGCTTCGAGGCGCGCAGGCTGCTGCCGGGCGGCACCGCGATGCTGCCGATCGGCTCGGGCTGGGCGCTCGACGACGCCCTCGCATGCTTCACCGGGCCGTGACCGGCCGCCGGCGCAGGCAGCGGAGCGCCGGTGCAGCGGGCCTGCCGTCGAGGCGAGTCACTCGCCGTGGAGCAGGTGCTTGCCCTCCCGGTGGTTCTGACGCATCCGCAGCGCCACGAGGATCACGATCGCCAGCACGACGCCGCCGATCACGACCCACTGCAGCCAGTCCATGTACGGCTCGATCGCGTGGTAGTTCCGGCCCAGCGTCACGCCGATCATGATGAAGATCGTGTTCCAGATGGCCGAGCCGACGAGCGTCAGGCCCAGGAACAGCAGCACCGGCATGCGCTCGATGCCTGCCGGGATCGAGATGAGGCTGCGGAAGATCGGCAGGAACCTTCCGAACAGCACCGTCTTCCACCCGTGCTTCGCGAACCAGGCGGTCGTCTTGTCGATGTCGCTGGCGCGCACCAGCGGCATCTTCCGCGCGATCGCGGCCAGCCGCTCGTGACCGAGCCAGCGCCCGAGCAGGTAGAGCACGAGGGCACCGACGACCGAGCCGAGCGTCGTCCAGATGATCGCCTCGGCGATCGTGAACCCGCCCTGCGCAGCGGTGAAGCCGGCGAGCGGCAGGATCACCTCGCTGGGGATCGGGGGGAAGAGGTTCTCGGCCGCGATCGCGAGGGCGGCGCCGGGAGCGCCGATCGCCTCCATCAGGCCGACGGCCCAGCCGGCGACGCCGGTGAGGTCGCCGGAGTCGGCGGCGGTCTGAGTGAGAGAAGCGAGCACCCAGACAGCCTACGGTCGTCGCCCTGACAGGCTCGGCAAGTAGGCCTCATGCCACGACACCCCTCGGCGCTCGATCGTCACGATCGCATGGCAATTCCGACAGCGCACTTCGCATTTCGCCATCTCCGCCTGGATCATGGCCAACGAACGCCCTCTTCGCACCATGCTTCCGACGCTGGCGACCTTCACGCCGCGCACATGGTCGAACTCCAGCACTCGGATGTCCTTGCAGCCACAGTCCACACAGCCGTTGGAGAACTGGATCATGATCGCGTCGAGCGCCTGCTTGCGCCGAGCTTTCCTGATACGCCGTACGTTCGCCTTGTGCCGAACCGCGTTGTCCCGGTAGTGAGCCTTCTGGCACGCACGACAGTACGAATGCCGGCCGTCCTTGTTGCGCGGGCCTCGGTTGAACTCGCCGACAGGCTTCTCGGTCTGGCACCGCGAGCAGCGTTTCATGGGCGAAGGCTAGAGTGCAGCACTGACAGATCGTGCGGACGCGCCCCCGGCGGGAGTCGAACCCGCGACAAAAGGATTAGAAGGCCTCTGCTCTATCCGCTGAGCTACGGGGGCCCACCCAATCTACCGGCTGGCGCTCGCGCAGCTCGGCGTCGGGCGATCGCTCAGCCTGCTTGCGTCGGGGCTCGGCGATCGGCGCTCGGTCGCGTTCGCGAAGTACCACGACGTTGGCTACGCACCCGGGCCCGACTCGTGGGCGGACGCAGCGGGCGGGGGCTGCTGCGCGTCATCACGCCGGGGACGGCGATGGCCTGGTCGGCGTTCCCGCACGACGTCGCGCTTCCGCTGGTGATCAGGCGCCCGCAGCTCGGTCACGGAGCCGGTGATCGCCTTGACGAGCCCGGACCGACCGCCGTGGCAGGCTGGTGCCATGACCGCCGCACTCCTGTTCGACATGGACGGCACGCTCATCGACTCGGAGCCCGTGTGGCACGAGCAGATGCGCGCCTTCGCGAAGATCCACCGCATCGAGTGGACCACCGAGGACGCCCACTGGACGACGGGGCGCCCCATGATCGAATGGGCAGACCGGATGCGTGACCGCGGCGTCGCGCTCGACCGCGCGTCGATCATCGACACCGTGGCCTCCGCTGTCGCGGACGCGGTGCGCGACGACGTGCCGTGGCTGCCCGGCAGCCTCGCGCTGCTGCAGCGCGTGGCCGACGCCGGCGTCCCCGCGGCGCTCGTCACGAACGCGACCGCCGGCAACGCGCAGGCGCTGCTCGAGGCCGCGCCGGAGGGCGCCCTCCGCTTCGCCGTCTCGGCCGACGACGTGGAGCGCTCGAAGCCCGACCGCGAGCCCTACGCGCTCGCGATACGACGTCTCGGTGCCGACGCATCCGCCTGCATCGCCTTCGAGGATTCGCGCAGCGGCGCGCAGTCGGTCGTCGCCGCGGGTGCCCGGCTCTGGTTCCTGACGACGCAGCTGCCGTCGTCGCCGGTGCCCGCCGAGCGCACGATCGGCACGCTCGCCGACATCGACCACGACGAGCTGCTCTCGCTGCTCGCGTGACCTGCGGTGCCGCGCGCATAGACTCAGCGCGTGGCTGCGAGTGATCGAATCGTCTGGATCGACTGCGAGATGACGGGACTCGACCCCGCGGTCGACGAGCTCGTCGAGGTGGCGGTCGTCGTCACCGACTTCGAGCTCGAGGTGCTCGACCCCGGTCTGCAGGTGGTGATCAAGCCCTCCGATGCGGCGCTCGAGCAGATGAACGACTTCGTGCGGCAGATGCACGCGACGAGCGGGCTCGACCTCGAGCTGCCCCACGGCAAGAGCCTCGCCGAGGCCGAGCTCGAGGTGCTCGCCTATGTGCAGCGCTTCGTGCCGCTGGAGCGCTCCGCGCCGCTCGGCGGCAACACGATCGGCACCGACCGCATGTTCCTGCAGCGCTACATGCCCACGCTCGACGGCTTCCTGCACTACCGCTCGATCGACGTGTCGAGCATCAAGGAGCTCTCGCGCCGCTGGTTCCCGCGCGTCTACTTCCAGTCGCCCGAGAAGGCCGGGGGGCACCGGGCGCTCGCCGACATCCTCGAGTCGATCCGCGAGCTGCGCTACTACCGCCGTGCGGCGTTCACGGACGCGCCCGGTCGCCCGACCGACGAGCTGCAGTCGATCGCGGCGGACGTGGTCGACGGCTTCCGGGATCATCTGCCCGCCTGACACGCGGAAGAGCGCCCGATGCGGCATTGCGTCGCGAGATGTCGTATGCTGTCCTGGTTGCGCTTCGCGCACATGGTGGGTATAGCTCAGCTGGTAGAGCGCCGCCTTGTGGTGGCGGATGTCGCGGGTTCAAGTCCCGTTACTCACCCACAGACGGGTCAGGTGTGAACTTTCGACCAAGGGACCACCCTTGGAGGAAGTTCGCACCTGGCCCTATTTCTTTGCCTCGGCGGCCCACCAGGGAAAAGCATGGCGAGGGCCACACTTGCTCGGCGTGCTTACCGAGGCACGGAGACGCCCGCCGGAATCTCTAAGCGAGCGAGAGGAAGAGCTTCTCCAGCTCGTCGATGCGCTCGCCGTCGCCCGGCTCCTCGGCTAGGCACTCCTTCAGGGCACCGGCGACCACCAGGAAGCCAGCCCGGTCGACGGCCTTCGACACTGCGGAGAGCTGCTGCACGACGTCGCGGCAGTGGGCCTCGTCCTCGACCGCAGCGATGACGGCTGCCAGCTGGCCGTGCGCGCGCCGCAGCCGATTCACGATCTTGCGCTTCGCCTCCGGGTCGTGCGCCGCGACGATGTCTGGGCTGATGCTCATCGGATTCCTCCTGGGTTGACATCCACCATACTCCCCAGGGTATAGTTTGGATACCCCCCGGGGTATTCAACCTTCATCGACACCGCCAGGAGGGCGAGATGTGCAGAGCCGCGAAGTGCAACATCTGCGGGAAGACGACCTGGGCTGGCTGCGGCCAGCACGTGAACGACGTGCGCCGCACGGTCCCGGCATCCGACTGGTGCCCCGGCCGGCACACGCAGCGCGACATCGATGAGGCGAAGGCCTCGCGACCCGGCTTCCTCGCGCGCCTGTTCGGCCGCTGATCCACTGACGAGAGGACATCACCATGTGCGCACGCATCACCTGCGACCGCTGCGGCAAGCCGAGCTGGGCTGGATGCGGCCAGCACGTCGAGGAGGCCCTCGGGGGCGTCCCGGCGGCCGACCGCTGCCACTGCTGACGACTACAACGACGACGACGACGAACAAGGAGAGCATCATGCTGCTGGAGCGCATCTACGACGAGGACCTCGCACAGGCGAGTTACGTCATCGGTTGCCAGGCGACCGGCGAGGCGATCGTGATCGACCCCCGCCGCGACGTCGACGAGTACATGCGACTGGCCGACAAGCACGGCCTGCGCATCGCGCACGTCACCGAGACCCATATCCACGCCGACTACCTCTCAGGCACCCGCGAGTTCGCGGCGCGCACCGGTGCCCGCATGCACGTCTCCGACGAGGGCGGACCCGACTGGACCTACGGCACCGGCTTCGACGACGCCGACCGGATGCACGACGGCGACGAGATCGTCGTCGGCAACGTGACGCTGCGAGCGGTGCACACCCCCGGCCACACGCCCGAACACCTGTCGTTCCTCGTGACCGACGGCGCGCAGGCCCAGGAGCCGGGCTTCATGCTCACCGGCGACTTCGTGTTCGTCGGCGACGTCGGCCGACCGGACCTGCTCGACGAGGCGGCCGGCGGCGTCGACACCCGCTTCGAGGGCGCTCACCAACTCTTCGCGAGCCTGCGCGACCGCTTCCTGACACTGCCCGACTACGTCCAGGTGCTGCCAGCGCACGGTGCCGGCAGCGCGTGCGGCAAGTCGCTCGGCGCGATCGCGGCGACGACCGTCGGCTACGAGCGCGCCTTCTCGTGGTGGGCTCCCTACCTCGCCGCCGACGACGAGCAAGGCTTCGTCGACGAGCTACTCTCCGGCCAGCCCGACGCCCACGCGTACTTCGCCCGAATGAAGTCCCAGAACCGCACCGGCCCCGCGGTGCTCCACCCCCGCGCACCGCTCCCCGAGCGGTCCACTGCGGAGGTGCAGCACCTCCTGGAGCGCGACCTCGCGATCCTGGTGGACACTCGGGACCGCCGGCAGGTGCACGACGGCACCGTGGTCGGTTCCCTCAACATCCCGGGCGCAGCGAAGGCCGCGACCTACGGGGCGTGGGTCTACGATCCGGAGGCGGAGCACCGGCCGCTCGTTCTCCTCGCGGACGACCGCGAGGAGGCGGAGCGGATGCGCGACCACCTCGTGCGGGTCGGCATCGACGCCGTCGACGGTTTCATCCGCTCCCTCGACGGGCTCGAGCTGGTGCAGCCCCGACTGCTGCAGCCGGAGGAGCTCGACGGCCTCGCCGACGTGAACCTGGTCGACGTGCGCGGCAGCTCCGAGCACGCCGACGGGCACATCCCCGGCTCCGCGCACCTCAGCGGCGGCCGCGCGCTGTGGCACCTCGACGAGTTGCCCGCGGACGGCACCGTCGTGACGTACTGCCAGAGCGGCGTGCGCAACAGCGTCGTCGCCAGCGCACTGCGCCGGGCCGGCGTCGACGTCGTCGAGCTCGACGGCTCCTACCTCGGGTGGCTCCAGACAACCGGGCGCGAGCCGGCGACCAGCTGACCGCCGAGGATCGAGGCGCCCGATGACGCCGACCGCCACCATCGCCGTTCTTGCGCTCGCCCTGCTGGTCGGCATCAGCCTCGGCCTGCTGGGCGGCGGCGGCTCGATCCTCGCCGTGCCCATCCTGACCGCCGTCGGCGGCGTGGAGCCGCGAGCCGCCATCGCGTCGTCACTGCTCATCGTCGGCACGACGAGCGCCCTCGGACTGCTGCAGCACGCTCGCGCGGGCCGCGTGCGCTGGCGTGTCGGGGTAGTCTTCGGAGCGGCCGGTGTCGTCGGCGCGCTCGTCGGCGGGCTGCTCGGCCGCACGCTGCCCCCAGGCGTGCTCATGGTGCTGCTCGCCGGCACGATGATCGCCGCCGCGGTGGCGATGCTTCGCCGGCGCCCGCGTCACGACCGGGCGGAGCCCGCTCGGCCGCGCATCGCCCTCGTCCTCGTGCTCGGAACGGTTGTCGGCTCACTCGCCGGGCTGGTCGGCGCGGGGGGCGGCTTCCTCATCGTCCCCGCGCTGATCCTGCTCGCCGGCCTGCCCGCGTCGGCCGCGATCGGCACATCCTTGCTCGTCATCGCGATGCAATCGCTCGCCGGGCTCGCGGCCCAACCAGCACTCCCCGACATCCCCTGGGCGCTGGTGCTGCCGTTCACCGCAATCGCCGTGGCGGGCTCCTTCCTCGGCTCGGCGCTCACCGGCCGCATCCCCGAACGGGCACTGCGCACCGGATTCGCGGTGCTCGTGCTCAGCGTGGCCGTCGCGCTGCTCGTGCAGCAGCTCGCGCTCCACCTCCCGCTCACCTGAACGACACCGCTCACCGGAGAACACCATGACCAGAACCCAGCTCGCCGGCCTCGCCGGCCTCGCGCTCGCCGCCGTCACGACAGGCTGCGCATCGACGCCCCCTGGCAGCGTCGCAGCTCCAGCGGACGCCGTCGTCATCGACGTGCGCACCGCGCCCGAGTTGGCATCCGGTCACCTCGACGGCGCGGTCCTCCTCGACGTGTCGAACGGCGACCTCGCCGCGGCACTGCCCTCGCTCGACCCTGATGCGCCCTACTTCGTCCACTGCAGGTCCGGCAGCCGGTCAGCACAGGCGGTCGCGCTCATGCGCGAGGCCGGCTTCGCGGACGTCACCGACCTCGGCGCGCTCAAGAGCGCGTCAGCGGCGACCGGCCTCGCAATCGGGCGCTGACGCCGGCCCATCCGACCATCACCGATCCAGGGAGCAACCCCGAACATGACCACGCGTGACATCACCATCGAAACGATCGACTCGACCATCGCCGGCGACGGCATGGTGCTCCTCGACTTCTGGGCGGCATGGTGCGGCCCCTGCCGCAGCTTCGCGCCCGTCTTCGACCGAGCTGCCGCGTCGAACACCGACATCGTGTTCGGTAAGGTCGACACCGAGGACCAGCAGCAGCTGGCCGCGGCGTTCCGCATCACGTCCATCCCGACGCTCATGGCCTTCCGCGACGGGATCCTCGTCTTCTCGCAGCCCGGCGCGCTGGGCCAGGCCCAGCTCGACAGCCTCATCGCCGGCGTCCGCGCGCTCGACATGGACGACGTGCGCCGCCAGGTCGCCGAGCAGCGCGCAGCCGCCGAGGCGCCGTGACTTCCCGCCGCCGCGCCCCGGTCTGCGCTCCGGGAAGCATCGAACGCGTCGTGCAGGCCGCTGTCGGCGCGCTGACCGGCGCGTTCGCGCTCAGCAACCTGCACGACGCGCCGCTCGCCATCGCCGCCACGCTCGGCGCTGCGCTCCTCCTCACCGGCGCAGTCCGCGGCTGGTGCCCGGCATCGCTGCTCGCGCGAGTCAGTGCCACCGCCGCAGAGCACAACACGCTTGGCATCCCCGAAGCCCGCCAGCCGCTCGACCAGCGAGGCCCCCGCTAGAGCGCAGGCTTCAGCCGCCCCCTCGTGCTGCCTCGCCGATTGCTAGTCGTCGAGGACGTGTCGTGGGCCGTCGGTTCCGATGACGAGGGCTCCGGCGCAGTGCGCCGAGACGCACTCGCGCCAACGCCGCGGCGAGCTCGCGTGCAGATCGGCCCGCCAGCGCGGCCGAGCAGGATCAGTTCATCGGCCACGATCCGATGCCGTCACCGCATCCGCTCCGGCTGGCGGTGCGGATGCTGCGCGGTGTCCGCGGCGCGCCAGCGCGATCGTCCAGGCGACGTCGGCGAGGAGCAGTAGCCCGCCGGCGTCATTCCACGCGACGTCATACGGCAGCAGCTCCCCCGCCTCGGCTCGCGCGGCGCGCGGCATGCAATGGGGGACGGCATCGACATGCGCCCAGGGTTGCACGGGTACGGATCCTGGCTATCGGCGGACGCTCAGATCCCCGTGGCGCCCGAGGCTTTCTGCGCTCGTCCGGACGTCCTTAACACTCCCGGCTCCGACACCACGTCCAAGACGCTCCACCGCGAATCGGAGAGCGATGGCGCGGCATGCGCCGGTACGACGCGGTCTCTTTGAAGCGACTCGATCGCCGGTCCGGGCCGCGGCGTCCTGCCGCTCCGGTGACGGCTCCCTCCGCCGGGGAGCTCAGCGCACTTGGCTTACCGCCACGCCGCCGGGCCGCCGGCGGGACGCATGACGTCCGGCTTCTCGGTACCAGCGCGCGCAGAAGAGCGCCACGATCGCGGCCTCGATCAGCTGCCCGCGTAGTACGTGAGCTGCGCGCCGGCTGCACGTCACCGACGGCATACAGGTCGGGAGGAGTGGCGAAGAGCGTCTTGGCGAGGATGCTGTGCGACGCCATCGTGGCGAGGGGTGCGACTGCGGTGATGAGGTGAGGCGCTCGATGCGGTGTCGAGTCGAGGCCGATGGCCGCGGTCGTCAGGAGGTAGCCCGCGAGGAGCAGGTGGGCGTGGACCGCCACGTGCACCAGCGAACCGGACTGCATCCAGCCGACCAGGGGTGTCGAATAGATCTGCCACAGTCCGCCGGCATTGAGACACGCTGCGGTGACGGCTCGCGTGTCGCCTCTCGCCTGGATGGACAGACGCGGGTCGGCGGGCGCCGCCCTCGCTCATCCACTCTTGTTCTCGAATACTCCTGGGGGTATAGTTGGATGCATCAGCGGGGACCGCGGATCGTGCCGGCACAAGCCTTCGGCCGACTCCCGCCCGCCCCGAGTCGCTTGGAGCAAGCCATGAGCTACGGCATGACCACGACAGTCGCCCTCCCCTTCGACGAAGCGGTCGCCGCGATCCGCGCGGCGCTCGCCACGCAGGGATTCGGCGTGCTGACCGAGATCGACATGGCAGCGACGCTCAAGGCGAAGCTCGACGTCGACATGCCCCCGCAGGTGATCCTGGGCGCGTGCAATCCTCCCCTTGCGCTCCGCGCGCTCCAGGCGGAGGAGTCCATCGGACTGCTGCTCCCCTGCAACGTCACGGTGCGCGACGCCGGCGACGGCACGTCGGTCGTCGAGGCGCTCGACCCGAAGGTCATGGTCGGCGTCACCGGGAACGACGCGCTGCGAGCGGTCGCACACGAAGCGGCGGACCGCCTGGGCGCGGCGCTTGCCGAAGTCGGCAGCGGCAACGAGTGACGGCGCGACCCGGACTGCGCCTCAAGCACGAGAACTGGGAGGTCGAAGCATGTTGATGGGCAACTGGAGCGGCATGGGCAACTGGAGCGGCATGGGCCCGGGACTGGGGTGGGTGTTCCTGCTCTTGATGATCGCGGGCATCGCGGCGCTCGTCGTCCTGACGGTGCGGCTCGCGACCGGCGGTCTGAACCGCGGAGGCGACCGGCCAGCGGACGCGCGGGGCGGATCGGCGCGCGCCATTCTCGACGAGCGCTACGCGCGTGGCGAGATCGACCACGCTGAGTACGACGAGCGAGTCGCACGCCTGCGCGACGCTCCTTGATGGAGCCGATCACACGCCGCCAGGCTCTGGTGCTGGGCGCCTGCGGCGCCGCGGGCGTGGTAGTCGGTGGGCTCGGGCTCGGCGGCACGGGTCTGCCCTGGATCTCGCCCGACACGACGCCCTCCGGGCCGCTGGCCGAGCCGAGCTCGCTGCGAAGCCGCGGGGGCGTGCTCCGCACCGAGCTGGTCGCCGCGGAGCATGAGAACGAGATAGCCGGCCGGCGGGCGCGTGTGCTCGGCTATAACGGCAGCGTCCCGGCCTCGACGTGGCGCGTGCGACCGGGCGACCGCATCGAGGTCCGCCTCGAGAACCGCCTGCGCGAGCCGACCAATCTCCATACGCATGGGCTCCACGTCTCCCCGACTGGCAACGGAGACAATCCCCTCATCAGCCTCGCACCCGGCGAGGTGTTCGACTACCGCTTCGACATCCCGCGCGACCACCCCAGCGGCGTGTTCTGGTATCACCCCCACCACCACGGCAACGTCGCCGATCAGATCTTCGGCGGCCTCTTCGGTGCCATCGTGGTCGAGGACGACGCGCTCGCGGTCGCCCGCGAGCGGGTGCTCGTGATCTCGGACATCTCGTTCGCCGGCGGAGCCGTCGCTGCCGCTTCGGAGGCAGATCGCATGATGGGCCGGGAGGGCGACTTCCTGATGGTCAACGGCCAACTGCTGCCCGAGATCGTCGCGCGGCCGCGGGAGCGGGAGCGCTGGCGGATCGTCAATGCCTGCACGGCGCGCTACCTCCGACTCGCGCTGCCTGGCCAGCGGCTAGGGCATGTCTCCCAATAGTGCGGCCCAGGTGAGGCAGGCCGCGAATGGCTCATCGCGGCTTGACAGCAATAGGAGCATCGCGCGCTGGAGCTGAAAGCGACGACCCTTTCGGGTCGTCGCCGCGACGCCAGCGCCGAGGCCCGTCCCGGGCCTCGGTTCCACGGTGGATCTGCAAACGAGGCCCGCAGTTGCCGTGCCGCAAAGACTCGGCGAACTTTCGCGCCCCGCTGACCGGCAAGGGCATGACCGCCTCCATAGCGTCAGTACCAGCACGGCACCACCGTCTCTTCCTGCATCCGTCCGCGATCCCTGGACGGCGGGACACCGCATCCGCCGATCGCGACGACGCGACTCGCGCTGGCCCCTCCCCCCAGAACTGCAGCCCCGCTGAAACCAGGAGTCGTCTTGACCGACCTCATCGCCGCGCCCGCACCGGCCGCCGCCCCCGCTCCCGTCCCCGCTCCCACCACCGAGACCGCGGGGCACGCGATCGTGCGCGTGCTCGAGGAGCACGGCATCGACCGCGCCTTCGTCGTGCCGGGCGAGAGCTACCTCGAGGTGCTCGACGGCCTGCACGACTCGTCGATCGAGACGGTGGTCTGCCGTCACGCGGGCGGCGCCGCCTACATGGCCGAGGCCGAGGGCAAGATCGGCCCGCTGCCGGGCGTCGCGATGGTCACGCGCGGGCCGGGCGCCGCGAACGCGCTCGTCGGTGTGCACACGGCGTGGCAGGACTCGACGCCGATGGTGCTGTTCATCGGGCTCATCCCGCTGGCGCACCGGCACAAGGAGGCGTTCCAGGAGTTCGACGTCGATGGCTGGTTCGGCGCCGGGGCGAAGAGCGTGGTGATCCTCGACGTCGCCGAGCGCGCCCAGGAGGTCGTCGCCGACGCGCTGTTCCTCGCCCGCGCGGGCCGCCCGGGACCGGTGGTCATCGGCCTGCCGGAGGACGTCATCCGGGAGTCGATCGAGCGTCACCCGCAGCCGCAGCTGCCGGTCGCCGACGGCGGCATGACGGGCCACGACCTCGACGCGCTGCGGGATGCGCTCGCCGGTGCCGAGAAGCCGCTCTTCGTCACCGGCGGCAGCGACTGGGACGCCGAGGCGTCGCAGCGCCTCACCCGCTGGCTCGAGCGCCACCAGCTGCCGGCCGTCGCCGAGTGGCGCACCGAGGGCATCGTGCCCTTCGACTCGCCTTCGTACGCGGGGCCGATCGGCTACGGCCGCCCGAAGCCCACGCTCGACGTGCTCGAGGAGTGCGACCTGCTGGTGTTTGTCGGCACGCTGCCCGGCGACGTGATCACCAACGGCTTCCTGGTGCGGCAGGGCTGGGAGCGGCGCAACTTCCTCGTCTCGATCGACCCGACGCTGCGCGGCCGCTCCGGTGCCGTCAGCCATCACATCCTCGCCCGGCCGAGCGCGTTCGCGCGCGACCTCGAGCAGATCGAGCTCGCCGCCGACCCTGCGCGCGGCGAGTGGACCCGCCGGCTTCGCGAGCAGCAGACCGCGTTCAGCGCGCTCCCCGACCGCGCGCCGCGCGAGGGCCGCGCCTCGATGGCCACCGTCATGGCGCACCTCGTGCCCGAGCTCGACCGCGACGCGCTCGTCACCTTCGGCGCCGGCGAGCACACGAACTGGGCGCACCGCTACTTCCCCACCCGCGTCTACCCCTCGATGGTCAGCTGCGGCAACGGCTCGATGGGCTACTCGATCCCGTCGGCCGTCGCCGCCTCGCTGCACTTCCCCGAGCGACAGGTGGTCTCGGTGGCCGGCGACGGCGAGTTCCTCATGAACGGCCAGGAGCTCGCGACCGCGAAGCAGCTCGGCGCGACGCCGCTCGTGGTGCTGGTCGACAACCAGGAGTACGGCACGATCCGCACGCACCAGGAGCGTCGGCACCCCGACCGCATCTCGGGCACGCAGCTCGAGAATCCCGACTTCGCCATGCTCGCCCGCGCGTACGGCGGGCACGGCATCACGGTCGAGCGCGACGCCGACGTGCCCGCCGCGGTCGAGGAGGCGCTGCGCCTGTGGCGCGAGGGCGACCGGTTCGTGCTGCTGCACGTGATCACCGAGCAGCGCGCGCAGGCGTACTGAATCGATCCCCGAGCGCCACTACGATCCGAAGGAGCGGTGACCGCCGCGCCTCGATCGACCCCGAGAGTGAAGCACCGCATGTTCTCCTGGCGCCACCGCGACGCGACGCACCTCACCGCATCCGACATCGTGCTCCCCGAGGAGCGCCTCGGCTGGGGCCGCACCATCGGGCTCGGCATGCAGCACGTGGTGGCGATGTTCGGCGCCACGTTCCTGGTGCCGATCATCACCGGCTTCCCGCCGTCGACGACGCTGCTCTTCTCGGGAGTCGGCACGATCCTGTTCCTGCTGATCACGAAGAACCGGCTGCCCAGCTACCTCGGCTCGTCGTTCGCGTTCCTCGCGCCGATCGGCGCGGCGACCGAGATCGGCGGCCCCGGCTTCGCGCTCTCGGGGATCATCCTGGTCGGCCTGCTGCTGGCGATCATCGGCGTGATCGTGCACTTCTCGGGCACCCGCTGGATCGCCGCCGTCATGCCGCCCGTCGTCTCGGGCACGATCGTGGCCCTCATCGGCTTCAACCTGGCGCCGGCCGCGCGCGACAACTTCGTCGCCGACCCGCTGCTGGCGGCGATCACGCTGCTCGCGGTGATCCTGACCTCGGTGCTGTTCCGCGGCCTCGTGGGGCGGCTCGCCATCCTCGTCGGCGTCGTCGTGGGCTACGTCGTGGCTGCGCTCATGGGCAAGGTCGACTGGAGCGCTGTCGAGGCCGCACCCTGGTTCGGGCTGCCCGAATTCACCTCGCCCACCTTCGACCCGGCGCTGCTGCCGGCGATCCTCATGTTCGTGCCCGTCGTGCTGCCGCTCATCGCCGAGAACCTCGGCCACGTGAAGGGCGTCGGCCAGCTCATCAACCGCGACCTCGACCCGCTCGCGGGCCGGGCGCTCTTCGCCGACGGCATCGCGACGACGCTGTCGGGCGTCTTCGGCGGCTCGCCCACCACCACATACGGCGAGAACATCGGCGTGATGAGCGCGACCCGCGTCTTCTCGACCGCCGCCTACTGGGTGGCGGCGATCACGGCGATCCTGCTCGGCCTCTCGCCGAAGGTCGGCGCGATCATCTTCGCGACCCCCGCCGGCGTGCTGGGCGGCGTCACCACCGCGCTCTACGGCCTGATCGGCATCATCGGCGTGCGCATCTGGGTCGAGAACCACGTCGACTTCTCGAAGCCGCGCAACCAGTTCGCCGCCGGCGTCGGCCTGATCGTCGCCATCGCCGACTTCACGCTCTCGGCCGGCCAGATCTCGTTCGGCGGCATCGTGCTCGGCACCGTCGCGACGCTCGTGATCTACCACCTGATGGATGCGCTGGAGAAGCTGCGCGGGCCGGGCGCCGAGGCGCGTCCTGACCACGCTCCGCCGGCCACCACGCCCGCCGAATAGCGCGCTTGAGCTAGGAGCGGAGGCCCTTTCGGGCCTCCGCCGCGAAGCCAGCGCCGAGGCCCGTCCCGGGCCGAGGGCCGCCGGCCACCACGCCCGCCGAGTAGCGCGCTGGAGCCATGAGCGGAGGCCCGTTCGGGCTTCCGCCTGCGCCTCTCACGCCGAGAGGTGCCAGCCCGGGACGCGGGCGGCGCCGGCGACCAGCCGAGCTACCGGGCCGCGCCGGCCAGCTCGGGCTCCGGCTCGGGCGCGCTGGCCAGCAACGGCATCGACGTGGTGTCGATGAGCGGGTTGTCGTCCTGTCCCGCGACCAGCTCGACCGCCTCGGCGCGCGTCTCGACCGTCGGCACCGAGCCGATCAGCGGCGCCTTCGCGGTCTCGCGCATGAACAGCACCGCGAGACCGCCGATGATGCCGAAGAACATGATGTAGAACGCCGGCATGTAGGTGTTGCCGGTGAGGTCGATGAGCGCCTGGCTGAACAGCGGCGTGGTGCCGCCGAACAGCGAGACCGACAGGTTGTAGGCGATCGCCATCGCGCCGAAGCGCGACGCCGTCGGGAACAGGGCGGGCAGGGTCGCCGCCGAGCAGCCGATCCAGAGCGCCACGGGCACGGCCATCATCGACAGCGCGATCATCACGGCCCACAGCTCGCCCAGCTGCATGAGCGCGAACGCCGGCAGCACGAGCACCACCACCGAGGCGGCGGCCATCAGGTAGACGGGCTTGCGGCCGATGCGGTCGGAGAGCCTGCCCACGAGCGGCAGGCATGCCGACATCACGAGCAGCACCGGCACGGTCGCGATCGCGGCCCACAGGCTCGACAGGCCGACCGTCGTCTCGAGGTAGGCGGGCATGTAGCTGGTGAGCGCGTAGCCCGCGGTGTTCGTCGCGGCCACGACGGCCATCGCGATGAGGATCGTGCGCCAGTGGTGCTTGATGATGCCGAGCACGCCGTGGCGAGCCAGCGGGTCGTCCTTGTCGGCGACCGCGTCGTGCTGGTCGGCGCCCGCCGCGGCGGCCTCCTGCGAGGCCTCGAACGCGGGCGTCTCGGGGATCCGCAGGCGGAACCAGATCGCCACGGCGCCGAGCGGGATCGCGATCAGGAACGGGATGCGCCAGCCGTACGCGACCATCGCATCCGGGCCCGACACGGCCTCGACGATGCCCGTGGTGAGGGCGACGGTCGAGGCACCGGCGGCGAAGCCGACGTACGAGCCGACGTCGAGCCACGACGACCAGAAGCCGCGCGTGCGGTCGGGGCTGAACTCCGACACGTAGGTGGTGGCGCCGGCGTACTCGCCGCCGGTCGAGAAGCCCTGCACCATCTTCAGCAGGTAGAGCGGGATGATCGCCCAGGCCCCGATCTGCGCAGCCGTCGGCAGCAGGCCGATGAGCGCGGTTGCGAGCGCCATCATCGCCATCGTGAAGAACAGCACCTTCTGGCGGCCGATCCGGTCGCCCAGCGGGCCGAGCACCAGCCCGCCGAGCGGGCGCACCAGGAACGAGATCGCGAAGCCGAGCAGCACCACGAGCAGGCCGAGGCTCTCTCCATGCCCGCGGTGAAGACGGCCGTCATCGTCACGGCCAGGTAGCCGTAGATGCCGAAGTCGAACCACTCCATGAAGTTGCCGACCACGGTGCCCGTGATCGCCGTGCGCACCTTGCGCTGCTTCACCACCAGCACGTCGCTGACCTCGAGCCTGCGCATCTCGCCGGTGTCGGGGGTGACGCCGGGTGTCGAGGGGGCGGATGCGTCGGCTGCCGACGGGCGGTCGGCGGGCGTGGGCGCTGGGGGCTGCAGTTGGTGCGAAGGCATCGTGGGTTTCGTCTCTTCTCTTCTGTTTCGATTCGTGGCGCGACGAAGCGGGTCGGCGCGCGGTCGGCAACGGTACCGAAGCGCTCGCAGAGGCATTCGGAGGTTCGGTTGCTATCGCGTGCACGTGCCCGCGTGCGCACGCACGCGCACGCGCACGCGGGTGATGAGGCACGGATCGTGACGCGCGCGCCAACTGCCGGGCGAGTCCCGGGGCGCGGGACGCGCCCCGGCGTTGGGGTCGCGAGGGATGCCAGAAATGGCATCCCTCCCCAGCTCCACCGCGCATCCGCCCTGTCCGTGACCGCGTCGGCGTGCCAGGGTGGCGGCATGGGGTCGGTCGCGGAGAACATCGTCCAGACGCTCGTCAGCAACGGCGTCCGGCGCGTCTACGGGCTGCCCGGCGACTCGCTCAACGCGTTCACCGAGGCGATCCGCACCGAGGACGCCCTCGAGTGGGTGCACGTGCGCCACGAGGAGACCGCCGCCTTCGCGGCCGGGGCGGAGGCCGAGATGACCGGCGAGCTCGCGGTGTGCGCGGGCAGCTGCGGCCCTGGCAACCTGCACCTCATCAACGGGCTCTTCGACGCCAACCGCAGCAGGGTGCCGGTGCTGGCGATCGCCGCGCACATCCCGACGGTCGAGATCGGCACGAACTACTTCCAGGAGACGCACCCGCAGGAGCTCTTCCGCGAGTGCTCCGTCTACGTCGAGTACGTCGCCTCGCCCGAGCAGATGCCCAGGCTGCTCGAGATCGCGATGCGCGCCGCGCTCGAGCAGCGCGGCGTGGCGGTGCTGGTGATCCCCGGCGACGTCGCCTCCGCCCCGATCGCCGACGACCGGCGCACCGTGATCCGGCGCGCGCAGTCGGCGACGGTGCCGGTCGCCGAGCAGCTGCGCGAGGCCGCTGACGCGCTGAACGGCGCGAAGCGGGTGACGATCCTGGGCGGCGCGGGCACCGCGGGCGCGCACGCCGAGGTGCTGGCGGCGGCCGAGCGGCTGGGCGCCCCGATCGTGCACGCGATGCGCGGCAAGGAGCACCTCGAGCACGACAACCCCTACGACGTCGGCATGACGGGCCTGCTCGGCTTCGCCAGCGGCTACCGGGCGATGTTCGATGCGGATGCGGTGCTGGTGCTGGGCACCGACTTCCCGTATCCGCAGTTCTACCCGGACAACGCGACGATCGTGCAGGTCGACATCCGCGGATCGCAGCTGGGGCGCAGGCACCCCATCGATGTCGGGCTCGTCGGCGGCGTGCGCGAGACGCTGGAGGCGCTGCTGCCCCTGCTCGAGCAGAAGCGCGGCAAGCACCTGCAGGACGCCCAGAAGCACTACGCCAAGACGCGCGAGAAGCTCGATGACCTCGCGACCCCTGCCGGCAGGGGCAGGGCCGTGCACCCCCAGTACCTGGCGCGGCGCATCAGCGAGCTGGCCGCGGACGACGCCGTCTTCATCCCGGACGTCGGCTCTCCGGTGGTCTACGCATCCCGCTATCTCACGATGAACGGCAGGCGTCGCCTGCTGGGATCGTTCAGCCACGGGTCGATGGCCAACGCGGTGCCGCAGGCGATCGGCGTGCTCGGCCAGGATCGCGCGCGGCAGACGATCACGCTCTCGGGCGACGGCGGCCTGACCATGCTGTTGGGCGATCTGCTGACGCTCACGCAGAACCAGCTGCCCGCCAAGGTCGTGGTGTTCAACAACTCGTCGCTCAACTTCGTCGACCTCGAGATGAAGGCGGCCGGCCTGATGCCGTTCGCCACCGAGCTGGAGAACCCCGACTTCGCGGCCGTGGCCGAGGCGATGGGCATCAAGGGCATCCGCGTCGAGGACTCCGACGGCGTCGACGCCGCCCTCACCGAGGCGTTCGCGCACGACGGGCCGGCGTTGGTCGACGTCGTCTGCGACTCGCTGGAGCTGACGATCCCGCCGACGATCGCGTTCGAGCAGGCGAAGGGCTTCGCGCTCTACGCGATCCGCACCGTGCTGTCGGGGCGCGGCGACGAGCTGCTCGACCTGGCTCGCACCAACTGGCGCCAGCTGTTCTGACGCCGTGAACCCAGCGATGCGCGCCCTGCCCAGCCCCCGCCGCGTGCAGGGCACCTACTACGTGCTGGTGCTCGGCAACACGCTCGCGGCGTCGTTCATCTGGGGCATCAACACGCTCTTCCTGCTCGATGCGGGGCTGACGAACTTCGAGGCGTTCGCCGCCAACGCGTTCTACACGGTGGGCGTGCTCGTCTTCGAGATCCCGACGGGGGTCGTCGCCGACACGCTCGGGCGCCGCGCCTCGTACCTGCTCGGCAGCCTGACGCTCGCCGTCACCACCACCCTCTACTGGCTGATGTGGCTGTGGGAAGCGCCGTTCTGGGGCTGGGCGCTGGTGTCGGTGCTGCTCGGGCTCGGCTTCACGTTCTTCACGGGAGCCGTGGATGCGTGGCTCGTCGACGCGCTCAAGGCCAGCGGGTACACCGGCAGCCTCGAGACCGTGTTCGGCCGCTCGATGATCGTCAGCGGCGGCGCCATGCTGGTCGGCTCGGTGCTCGGCGGCGTGATCGCGCAGCTGACCGACCTGGGCGTGCCGTTCCTGATCCGGGCGGGCGTGCTGGTCGCGATGGTGGTCGTCGCGGGGCTGCTGATGCGCGACGTCGGCTTCACGCCGGATCGCTCGCAGGGCCCGATCGCCGCGACCCGCACGGTGCTGCGCTCGTCGATCACGCACGGGCTGGGCAATCCGCCGGTGCGGTGGCTGATGCTCGCGAGCCCCTTCACCGCGGGTGTCGGCTTCTACGCGTTCTACGCGCTGCAGCCCTACCTGCTCGAGCTCTGGGGCGACCCCGAGGCGTACTCGATCGCGGGGCTCGCGGCCGCGGTGCTCTCGGGCTCGGCGATGCTGGGCGGGCTGCTGGCGCCACGGGTGCGGCGGCTGTTCCGCAAGCGCACGTCGACGATCCTGCTCGCCACCGTCGCGGGCGTGGTGGTGCTGATCGGGCTGGGGCTGCAGCCCAGCTTCTGGGTGGCGATCGTGCTGGTCGCCGTCTGGGGCGTGATGTCGTCGATCGACGACCCCGTCCACCGCGCCTATCTCAACGACATGATCCCCTCGAAGCAGCGCGCGACGGTGCTGTCGTTCGACTCGCTGCTGGGATCGGGCGGCAGCGTCATCGCGCAGCCGATCCTCGGCCGCTCGGCCGACCTGGGCGGCTACGGCTTCTCGCTGCTGCTGAGCGGCGCCATCTCGGCGGCCGCGATCCCCTTCGTGCTGCTCAGCCGCGCCCAGCGCCACCCCGCCGACGCGGCATCCGCCACCGACGAGGGGCTCGCGGGCGACCCGACGACCAGCGTCTGACGGGATCTCAACGTGTCAGGTGCGCCTATGCCGCACTCCCTGCGTCATGCACGCACCTGGCACGTTGAGATCGCTGGCGGCTCGCTGTGCCACCATGCTTGCGAACCCACCGAGGCGGGAATACCTCGCGGGAACTGCCCGTTGCATCTATCGTTCAAGTTTGAAAGACTTGCCCGTGACGGAAGGACACCCCATGAGCAGCATGCAGTTCGGCATCTTCTCGGTGAGCGACATCACCCAGGACCCCACGACCGGCCGCACCCCCAGCGAGCACGAGCGCATCAAGGGCTGGGTCGCGATGGCGAAGAAGGCCGAGGAGGTCGGCCTCGACGTCTTCGCCGCCGGCGAGCACCACAATCCGCCGTTCTTCTCCTCCTCGCCCACGACCGCGCTCGGCTACATCGCCGCGCAGACCGAGCGGCTCATCCTCTCGACCGCGACGACGCTCATCACGACGAACGACCCGGTGAAGATCGCCGAGGACTTCGCGATGCTGCAGCACCTCAGCGACGGCCGCGTCGATCTGACGCTCGGCCGCGGCAACACCGGCCCCGTCTACCCGTGGTTCGGCAAGGACATCCGCGACGGCATCGAGCTCGCGATCGAGAACTACGCGCTGCTGCGCAAGCTGTGGAGCGAGCCGGTCGTCAACTGGCAGGGCAAGCACCGCACGCCGCTCACCGGCTACACCTCGACGCCCGCGCCGCTCGACGGCGTCGCGCCCTTCGTCTGGCACGGCTCGATCCGCTCGCCGCAGATCGCCGAGCAGGCCGCGTACTACGGCGACGGCTTCTTCCACAACAACATCTTCTGGAACAAGGAGCACACGGAGCGCATGGTGCAGCTCTACCGCGCGCGCTTCGCCCACTACGGCCACGGCGCCCCCGAGGAGGCGATCGTCGGCCTCGGCGGCCAGATCTTCATGAAGCCGACCGAGCGCGAGGCGAAGGAGCGCTTCCGCCCCTTCTTCGACGTGGCTCCCGTCTACGGCCACGGCCCGACGCTCGAGGAGTTCACCGAGATGACGCCGCTCACCGTCGGCACGCCCGAGCAGGTCATCGAGCGCACGCTCTCGTTCCGCGACTACGCCGGCGACTACCAGCGCCAGCTGTTCCTCGTCGACCACGCCGGACTGCCGCTCGAGGAGGTGCTCGAGCAGATCGAGATCCTCGGCACCGAGGTGGTGCCGGTGCTGCGCCGCGAGTTCGACTCGGTGCGGCAGGCCGGGGTTCCGGATGCGCCCACGCACGCCGCGCGCGTCGCCAAGGCCGTCGAGGCGGGCACGCAGCTCGGCGAGCAGGGCAACGCCTGGAAGCAGCAGGGCGCGCGCGACGACCTCGACACCGGAGCCGCGATCGCGCAGCAGGCGGGCGAGCGAGCATGACCAAGCCGCGCATCGCCGTCGTCTCGGCCGGGCTGGGCGAGCCGTCGAGCACCAGGCTGCTCGCCGATCGCCTGCGCGACGCGACGCTCCGCGCGCTCGCCGGGCACGGCCAGCACGCGGAGGCCGTCGACATCGTGCTGCGGCCGCTGGCCGGCGACATCGCCTCGCACATGCTCACGCACAACCCCTCGGAGGCGCTCGACGCGGCCATCAAGGAGGTCATCGACGCCGAGGCGATCATCGCCGTGACGCCGACCTTCAACATGTCGTACTCGGGCCTGTTCAAGTCGTTCTTCGACGTGATCGAGGAGGGGCAGCTGTCGTCGATCCCGACCGCGCTCGGCGCGACCGGCGGCTCGGCACGCCACTCGATGGTGATGGACACCGCCATGCGGCCGATGTTCACCTACCTCAAGGCGCAGGTCGTGCCCACCGCGATCTTCGCCGCCAGCGAGGACTGGGGCACCGCATCGGGGCTCGACCGCCGCATCGAGCGCGAGGGCAAGGAGCTCGCCGACCTGATGGTCGCGATGCCCCGCCGCCGCGAGGCCGACCCCTTCGACACGTCGGGCGACGCCTTCCTCTCCTTCGAGCAGATGCTGGGGCACGCGTGAGTGCCGATGACCTCGCCCCGCGCGCCTGGCGGGCGTACTTCGAGGGATCCCGGATGCTCGAGAACGAGCTCGAGCGACGCTTGAAAGCGTCGTGCGACCTCGACCTCGGCGACTTCAACGTGCTGCTGCTGCTGTCGGAGGCACCCGGCACGCGGATGCGCATGGGCGACGTCGCGCGCAAGCTCGCGTTCGCGCCCGGCCGCCTCACGTACCGCGTCAGCGCGCTCGAGGGGCAGGGCCTCGTCGTGCGGGAGCCGAGCGCGACCGACCGGCGCGGGACGGATGCGGTGCTCACCGACGCAGGCCGCACGCGGCTGCGCAAGACCCGGCCCGTGCACGCCCGCCACGTCGAGGAGCTCTTCCTGAGCGGGCTCGACGTCGAGGCGCTGGAGGTGCTCGACCGCGTGTTCGCGCCGCTGCGGTCGCGCCTGCTCGCCCGCCGCGCGGACGACGCGACCGAACCGCTGGCGTAGCCCGCCGCATCCGCCCCCCTTAGCGTCGAGACCTGTGGAGACGTCTTCGCGAGTCTCAGCAGACGCTGGGACGATGGAGCGGTGCTGGAGCAGCGGTTGCTGGAGAAGGCGATCGGGGAACCCGGTCGCCTGATCGCGGTCGAGCCCTTCGGCCACGGCAGCATCGCCCGCTTCACGATCGATGCCGGCGAGCGCGCCGGCGACTGGTTCGTCGACACCTCGCGCCAGCCCGTCGCCGAGGAGACCGGCTTCGTGATCCGCTCGCACGAGGGGACCGTCGCGCGCATCTGGCAGCACCCGCTCGATCCGCGGCTGCCGGCGCTGCGCACCGCCGTCGATCCCGAGCGGCTCGCGCGCATCGCGGGCGCGGCCGGCAGCGAGGGCGAGATCGAGGCGCGCGTGCTCGCCTACCGGCCGGGCCGCCGCGCGGTCGTGCGCCTGACGCAGCACGGCGTGCACCTGTTCGTGAAGGTCGTGCGGCCCGGCGAGGCCGAGGAGCTGGTGGCGATCCACGAGGCGTGCCGCGCGGCCGGCGTGCCCGCGCCCGAGGTGGCGCACTGGTCGCCGAGCGGCGTGGTGGTGGTGCGCGACGCGGTCGGCACGCCCGGCCCCGTCGTCGCGGCGCGGATGCCCGCCGCCGAGCTGCTCGACGCGGTCGACGCGCTGCGCGAGGCGCTGCTGGGCGTGCGCACCCGCCGCATCGCCCGCGCCTCGGTGGGCGTGCGGCTCGACTGGCACGTCGAGCGCCTCGCCGCCGGCCTGCCCGAGCGGGCCGCAGACGTGCGCGCCCTGCTGCCGGGCCTGCTCGCCAACGTGCGCAGGGTCGGGCCGCCGCAGGTGATCCACGGCGACCTGCACATCGGCCAGATCTTCTGCACCGACGGGGCCGTCTCCTCGGTCATCGACGTCGACACGACCGGGCTCGGCGATCCCAGCGACGACTGCGCGGCGTTCGTGGGCCACGCGATCGCGAGCGCGGTGCGCAACGAGGTCGCCGGGCGCAGCGCCGATGCCGCGGTGCTGCAGGGCATCGCCGGTGCCGCCGCCGAGCGCTGGCTCGTCGACGCGCACACCACGGCGCTCACGACGCTGCACCTGCTGGGCCATGCGATCCGCATCGTCGACCGCAATCCGGCCGCGGCGCACCTGCTGCTCGACCGCGCCCTCGTGACCGGAGGCATCCGCCCCGCTTCCTGACGGGGCGCCCGAGGCCGACGCTCCGCGTCAGACCAGCCGGTAGCCCATGCCGCGCACGGTCTCGATGCGGTCGGCGCCCAGCTTGTTGCGCAGGTAGCGGATGTAGACGTCGACGACGTTCGAGCCCGGATCGAAGTCGTAGCCCCACACGCGTGAGAGCAGCTGCTCGCGCGAGAGCACCTGCCCCGCGTGGCGCACGAGCTCCTCGGCCAGCGCGAACTCGCGGCCCGACAGGTCGACGCCGCGGCCGTCGACCGTCGCGCGGCGCGTGCGGATGTCGAGCGCGAGCCCCTGATGCGCCAGCTCTGCAGCCGGGGCGCCGGCGGCGGCCGAGGAGCTCATGCGCAGCCGCACGCGCGCGAGCAGCTCGTCGAAGCGGAACGGCTTCGCCATGTAGTCGTCGGCGCCGCCCTCGAGGCCGGCCACCGTATCCGCGCCGCCGGCGCGCGCCGTGAGGATGATGACCGGCATCGTCGAGCCCGAGCCGCGCAGCTGCGAGAGCACCTCGAAGCCGTCCATGCCCGGCAGGCCGATGTCGAGCACCAGCAGGTCGAACTCGTCGGTGAGCGCGAGGTCGAGCGCCTCCGGCCCGGTCGGCGCGACGCGGGTGGTGAAGCCGGCCGCGGTCAGGCCCTTCTCGACGAACGCGGCGATGCGCGCCTCGTCCTCTGCGATCAGGATCGATGCCATGGCTGCTCCTCGGGGCGGTCGGGGGCGCGGGCGCCTCGGGCGGTGCCGTCCTGGCTCGCCTCCGCAGCGACCGGACGAGCGTCGGTGCGCGGATGCGTCGCCGCACCCGGGCGGGGCGGCTCCGGCACGCTCGGGGCGGGCACCGACGCCGCGGCGGCGGCGGGCTGCGCCTGGGCCGTTCGCGGCGCGTCGCTCGCGGCGCCGGCGGCGGCGAGCGCCGTCGGCAGCACGATCGCGAACTCGGAGCCGCCGTCGGCGTCGACGACCCGCGTCGACCCGTCGTGCCCCTCGGCGATGATCTGCACGATCGCGAGGCCGAGGCCCGAGCCGTCGTCGCCCCGCCCCTCGGCGACGCCGCGCTTGAACCGCTCGAAGATGACCGCCTTCAGCTCGTCGGGCACGCCGGGGCCGCGATCGCGCACGAACAGCTCGAGCGCCTCGTCGCGCACGCGCCCGCCGATGGTGATCGGGCCCTCGGCGTGGCGCACCGCGTTGGCGACGAACTGCAGCATCGCCTGCGTGACGCGGTCGGGGTCGAGCCGCGCGCGCACCGCGACGGCCTCGACCCGGCTGTCGATGACGGCTCCGTCGATCGCCTTCGCCTTGTGGGCGATGGCGTCGAGCAGCGCCGCCACATCCGTCACGCGAAGGTCGAAGGCCCCCGGATCGCGCAGGCGCGCGGCAGCGCGCAGGTCGTCGACGAGCCTCGCCATGCGGTCGAGCTCGTCGATCGCGAGGTCGCGGGTCGCGACGACGTCGGCGGCGTCGTGCTCGTCGACCAGCTCGAGGTGGCCGCGCACGATCGTCAGCGGCGTCTTCAGCTCGTGGCCGACGTCGCGCAGCAGCTCGCGCTGGCTGGCGAGCGCGCCGCCGAGCCGGTCGAGCATGCCGTTGACGGTGATCGCGAGCTGCGAGACGTCGTCGCGGCCGGAGCCCACCGGGATGCGCTCGGCGAGGCTCGCTGCCGAGGAGCGCTCGGCGACCTCGCGGATGCGGCGGATCGGGCGCAGCAGCCGGTCGGAGACGAGCAGGCCGATGAGGAAGGCGAGCGCCGTGGCGCCGAACGCGGTGAGCGTGAAGATGCGCGCGGCGACGTCGAGCTCTGCGAGCTGGGCGCCGACGTCGTAGCCGGTGGTGAACACCGCCGGCGGCGGCAGGCTCGGGTCGCTCTCGCCGACCGTCACGGGGGCGGCGATGTAGCGGATGCTCTGGCCCTCGTGCACGTAGGTGCCGATCACGACCTCGTGGCCGGCGGTCTCCTCGACCACGCGGTCGACGAAGCCGGGCAGCTCGTCGAGCGCCACGCTGGGCGTCGCGAACGGCTCCCAGCGTGCCCGCCCGTCGAGGATGCCGAGGGTGCCGGTGTTGTCATCGGGCGCGAGCCGCTGCACGATCGCGGCGAGCGCCTGCTCGGCGGATGTCCACCGCTGCTGCCCGACCACGAAGCCGGCCGATTCGAGCGCCGCGTCGAGGTTCGACTCGATCTGCTCGATCACCCGCGTGCGCTCCCACAGGTAGGCGACGCCGCCGGCGGAGAAGACCGTCAGCAGCGACAGCAGGGTGAGGATGCCGACGATCCGCGAGCGCACGGTCCACGCGCGCAGGCGGGGGCGCTCGAGCTCGGGCATGGCCCCATTCAACCCTGCCGAGGGCGCGCGGCCGGTGAACGGATCGTGAGAGGGCTCTCACGGGCGAGCGCACGAGCCCCGCATCTGCTGAGATGGTCGCGTGCAGCACTCGGTCGACCGCCCCGCGCCCAGCAGCCCGGAGGAGCAGATGCTGCGCGATGCCCTCGGCGAAGATCTCGACGGCGAGCTGCGGGTGCTGAGCCGCGAGCCGTACGGCTCGGGGGCGCTGACGGGCTTCGAGGAGGCCGGCGAGCAGAGCCGCTACTGGTACGTCGACACCTCGGGCAAGCGCGTCGATGCCGAGACCGGCTTCG
Organism: Agrococcus beijingensis; assembly: GCF_030758955.1. Taxonomy (NCBI): domain Bacteria; kingdom Bacillati; phylum Actinomycetota; class Actinomycetes; order Micrococcales; family Microbacteriaceae; genus Agrococcus; species Agrococcus beijingensis. Next base: position 2,607,398 of record NZ_CP132360.1, read on the forward strand.
TGCTCGGCGACCCCGAGCGCCCCGAGGCCCGCATCTGGCTCCACCCCGCCGATCCGCGGCTGCCGGCGCTGGCGCCGGCCTCGTTCCCGGAGGCCGCGGCGACGCTCATGGGGCGCCTGGGCGTCTCCATCGACCGCCGCCCCGAGCTGCTCGTCTACCGACCGGGCAAGCGCGCGATGTTCCGGATGCGTGCAGGCGACCGGGAGACGTACCTCAAGATCGTGCGCCCCACCGCCTCGGCCTCCATCGTGCAGCTGCAGGAGCGCCTGCGCGAGGGCGGCGTGCCCGTGCCGCACATCACCGGGTGGTCGGAGCTCGGGATCGTGCTCACCGAGACCGCCGACGGCGTCGCGCTGCCGGCGCGGCTGGCGGAGATCGAGCCCGCGCGCCTGCTCGACTCCATCGACGCCCTGCGCACCGCCATCGCCGCCGTCGACCTCGGGCGCGAGGCGCGGGCGTCGCTGGCGACCCGCCACGACTGGTACCTCGAGCGCACGACCGTCGCGCTCGAGCGGCACGCGCAGCGGGGCGTCGACGTGGCGGCCCTGGCCGAGCCGCTCCTCGCGCTGACGGCGATGATCACGGGACCGGACGCATCCGCCCTCGTCGTCGAGCCGGAGCAGCTGCGCACCATCCACGGCGATCTGCACGTGGGGCAGCTGTTCGTCAGCCCCGACGACCCGAGCCGCGTCTCGGGGGTCATCGACATCGACACGGCGGGGTTGGGCGACCCGGTCGACGACGAGGCGGCGCTGCTCGGGCACCTGGTCGCGTCGATCGGGCTGACGACCGATGCCGCGCGGGCCGTCGGCTTCCGGCGGCTGCTGGACGCCGCGGCCGATCGCTGGTTGGCGAGCCACCGACCCGAGCGGGCGCGCGTCGTGCACCGCACCGCCGTGCACGTGCTCGCGCACGCGCTCGCCCCGATCGAGCGGGGCGACCTCGCCGCGGCCGAGACGCAGCTGCGCGTCGGGCTGGCGGTGCTCCGGCCCGACGAAGATGAGAGGGCTCTCATCTAGGGCTCCTGCGCCGCTCACCGTCGAGCACGAGACTGGAGCCATGAAGCGCAACCAATGGATCCTCGTCGGCACGGCCGGTGTGCTGAGCGTCGGCGCGCTCGGCATCGGCGCCATGAGCGTCGCGAACGCGCTCGACGTGCGCGACGTCGCCGGCGCTCCGGTCGCCGGCGTGCAGCTGCAGGGAGCGCAGGGCGCCCAGCTCGACGCCGAGCTGCTCGGCGCGAAGGCCGCGGTGGCCGACGCCATCGTCGCGCCCTCCCCCACCACCGTGGCCGCCTCCGCCTCGATGCCGCCGGCCGAGCCCGCGCAGGTGCAGCCGGCTCCGCAGCCGCTGTCCGCGCCGTCCCCCGTCGCCCCCGATCACTCCGGCGTCTCGGCGGCCTCCGTCGACACCGCACACTCGAACGACTGATCGGGCGCGGCCGACGGACCAGGCTCGACAGCGCCGGCTCCTGCACGGGAGGCCGGCGCTGTCGTATGCACGACCCGTCCGCGAGCGCCGTGGTGGACGGCCTTCGGGGTCGTGAGGTAGGCTAACGACATGCCCTCCCTCGTGCTCGCCGACTCCCTCCGCGTCGCGATGGTGCGCGTCGGCCGCCGCATGCGGCGCGAGCGCGGCGACGAGTCGCTGTCGCTGCACCACCTGTCCGCGCTCGGCGCGATCCAGATGGTCGAGGAGCCCACGCTCGCCCGCATCGCTGCCGCCGAGTGCGTGAAGCCGCCGAGCATGGTGAAGACACTGCAGCACCTCGAGTCGCTCGGCTACGTCGAGCGCCGCGACCACCCGAGCGACGGCCGCATGGTGCTCTTCTCCATCAGCGACTCGGGCGAGCAGATGCTCAGCGAGACGCGCGAGCGCCGCAACCGCGCCCTCGCCGAGCTGATCGACGCGCTCACCGCCGAGGAGCGCGACACGCTCGAGCGCGCCATCCCCATCCTCGAGAGGCTCTCCGAACGATGATGTTCCGGAGCCTGCGCCTGTTCAACTACCGCACCTGGTTCACCGGAGCCCTGATCTCCAACGTCGGTGCGTGGATGCAGTCGACGGCCCTGTCGTGGACGGTGCTGACGGTGCTCACCGCCAACGACGCCACGGCCGTGGGCCTCAACATGGCGCTGCAGTTCGGCCCGCAGCTGCTGCTCGTGCCCGTCTCCGGGCTCATCGCCGACAAGTACGACCGGCGCAAGATCCTGCTGGTGACGCAGTCGGCGATGGGCGTGCTCGCCCTCATCCTGGGCGTGGTCGTCACTGCCGGGGTGGTCGAGCTGTGGCACGTGCAGCTCTTCGCCCTCGCGTTCGGCATCGTGCAGGCCTTCGACATGCCGGCGCGCCAGGCCTTCGTCTCGGAGCTCGTCGGTCAAGACGACATCGCCAACGCGGTCGCGCTGAACTCCGCGTCGTTCCACGGCGCCCGCCTCGTCGGCCCCGCCGTCGCCGGCGTGCTGATCGCGCTCGTCGACCCGGGGCCCGTCTTCCTCATCAACGCGGTGACGTTCATCGCGATGATCGTGGCGCTGCTGCGCATCCGCGGCTCCGAGCTGCAGCCGAGCCCGCGCCGGGCGAAGGGGTTCGGCGACATCGTGCAGGGGTTCCGCTACGTGCGCAAGCGCGGCGACCTGATGATCATCTTCGTGATGGCGTTCATCCTCGGTACCTTCGGACTGAACTTCCCCATCTACATCTCCACCATGACGAGCGTCGAGTACCGCGCGCAGGCCGACACCTTCGGCATCCTCTCGAGCGCGATGGCGATCGGCTCGGTGACGGGCGCGCTGCTCGCGGCCCGCTCGACGCGGCCGCGCTTCACCTTCATCATCGGCGGCCTCGGCCTGTTCGTGCTCGGCTGCACGTTCGCGGCGGTCTCGCCGCACATCATCGTGTTCGGCGTCGCGCTGGTGGTGGCCGGCTTCACCGCGCAGCTGTTCATGACGAACGCCAACTCGATGGTGCAGCTCACCAGCGCGCCCGAGGTGCGCGGCCGCGTGATGGCGCTCTACGGCGCCGTCTTCATGGGCGGCACGCCGATCGGGGCGCCGATCGTGGGCTGGGTGGCGGATGCGTGGGGTCCCCGTGCCGCCATCATGGTCGCGGCGGGCACGTGCCTGATCGCGTTCATCGTGGGCGCCGTCTGGTGGGTGCGCGCGCGCCGCGACGACCGGATGACGCGCACCGGCACGCTGACGCTGCCGCCGCCGACCGAGTCGATCGACGTCGTCAAGTAGCCGCGTGAGTGAGCACCGCCCGGAGTTGCGGATAGCCGAAGGCCTCCGGTCGTGGAATGGAGCTGGCTCGTTGTAGTCGTCGCCGCCGCGCTACCGATCGAGCGATTGGTGTCGCGCCCACCGCGGGCTCGGCGACCGGCGACGGCAAGAGATCCATGCACGACTCCTCGCGACCCTTCGGAGCGCTCGTGCTCGCGTGCAGAAGCTGATGGCTCCCGGGGCGATCCGACCGATCGCCCCGGGAGCCAATGCCGCGCGTGTCAGAGGCCGAAGGCCCCGCCACTCACGAGGATGAAGATGCCGAGGCCGATCAGCACGATCGGGAAGAGGATGTGCTCCCACCGCTCCAGCACCTCTGCGATCGGACGTCGTGTGGCGATGAACTTCGCGGCCGCGACCAGCACTGCGACCAACGCGAGGAACACGGCACAGTATGCGACCACGGCAGCAGGACCCACGCTGAGGAAGACCGGGACGTAGACGCCGATGTTGTCGCCCCCGTTCGCGAACGTGACTCCCGCCACGGCCCAGACCCCGACCTTCTTGCCTTCGATCTTGGCCTCGTCGTCATCGTCGTCATCATCGCGGCGCCAGGCCTTCCAGGCGGCCCACAGCCCCAACGCCAGTGGGATGAGGCCGAAGTATGGGATGACCTCGGGAGGCAGGAACGCTCCGGCGCCGAGCGTGACGAGGACGGCAGCACCGAGGATGGCCGCGAACCCCAGGTACTGCCCCACCAGAATGCGAACCGTGGTGCCGCGTTGCCCGGCGCCCCGCGCGAAGAACAGCGAGAGCACGATGATGTCGTCGATGTTGGTGGCGAGGAACAAGCCGATCGCCTGAACGATGGAGAGCAGCATCACGCCATCACCCCTGCCGTGCAGCGCTCCGGGAACGCGCACTCCGAGTCGATGCATTCGGCTGCATGGTTCACTGCCAAGGTGGTGTCGAGCAGGGCGGCGAGCGCACGCGTGAGGCGCTTGTCGGCGATCTCGTACCGGGTCCGGCGCCCCTCGGGCTCGGCCACGACGATGCCGCACTCACGAAGGCAGGTCATATGGTTCGAGACGTTGGATGGGCTCAGATCCAGCTCCCGGGCGAGCGCGGCCGGGTAGATAGGTCGGTCGAGCAGGGTCAGGAGGATCCGTGAACGGGTCGGGTCCGCCATCGCGCGGCCGAGCCGGTTCATCACATCGAGGCGATCAGTTATAGTCAGCACACGATGACTATACACGCACGGATGTAGTGTCGGTGGACAAGCGCACTCGGCCACGCTCGTCGTGGCGTCAATCGCCCTTCGAGGCCTCGGCCGCTTCTTGCTGCGGCAGTTCGTCGGGTCGTTGCTCACCGCGCGACCGGGATCGCTCGGCACGGAGCATCTGGAGGATGCCCAGCCCCACGCCGATCCCGATGGCCACGTCGGCGAGGTTGCCGATGAAGAGGTCGCCGTAGGCGAGGAAGTCGGTGACGTGGCCATAGCCGAAGCCGGGCGGGGCGAAGAGACGATCGATGAGGTTGCCCGCCGCTCCGCCCCAGACGAACCCGATGGCGCTCGCCCAACCGATCGACGTCGCCCGGCGCGCGGCGAAGAACAGCGCGATCGTCGCCGCGACTCCGAGCACGGTGAACACCCACGTGCTGTCGGATCCGAGAGACATGACCGCGCCGGGGTTGAACGCGAGCTGGAGTCCCAGCAGGTCGCCGATCAACGGGATGCGCTCCTGCTCGCTCAACCCGGCGAGCGCCATGGCCTTCGTGCCCTGGTCCACGACACAGGCCGCGATGGCCACCACGCACGCGACGATGAACCCTCGACCGCACTTCATCGTGCACCTCGCGCACAGGAGCGGCGACCCAGCGCCGAGTTCTGCCGAGCGCCCTCGATCCATCCACCAGGGGATGAGCCAGCGCCGCGGGACTCGAGGACGGACGAAGGTCGGAGCATGGCTGGTAGTCCTCGATGATCGAAGCGGGGGTGCGAGCGCCCATGGACGCGGAGGGCGCAGAGCACGCCGACGCTCGCGAACCGGTGGGCGACTCGAGCCTATCGGCCGCCGGCTCCGTGCACGGGCATCCCGTGCAGGCGAGAACCGGACATCATCGAGTGCAGAGTCAGCGCATGCTGACTCTCGCGACTCGTGTCGATGTCATGAACCGTCTGGGCAGCTCGGGCTTCCGCGTGACGGCGGCGCAGGCTCGTTCCAGTCGTCACGGGGGCTCGCCGTCGACGCGTCGGTGGGCCCCGGCACCTGGGCGCACCTGCTCAGGTGATCAGCGGGCGCGGGCTCGCGGCACGCAGTGGCGCGGGCGCCCGCTCGTCGATCGCGATGGCGCCGCCACGTCAGCCCCGCCGGCTCCAGCCGGCGAGTGCGAGCGCCTCGTCGACCGCGTCGTGCACGCCGCTGCGGTCGAGGGTGCGGAACGCGCCGCTGCCGGGCGCGCCCAGGCCGTGCCGCGACGGCCCCGCCCAGGTGACGATGCCGTTGTGCAGGCGCCGCACCTCGAACGGCGACTCGATCACGTCGGCGTGCACGAGCATCCCGTCGCCGCCGTCGCGCAGCTCGCAGCGGTGCTGCCCGAGCGGTTCGCCCGCCCAGCGCACCTCGAGGCGCTCGCCCTCCTGGTGCACCGAGCACGGGCTGCCCTGCAGCCGCCGCGCGACCTCGCTCGCGACGTCGGCGAGCTCCCAGCGCGCGGAGGTCGCGGGCGCGGGCGCCGGGCGCTGCGCGGCGAGCGGCATGGCGCGCCGCCGTCCCTCGCGCAGCAGGCCCAGCACCGCGACGACGACGAGCGCCAGGCCGACCAGCGCCAGCGCCGGCGGCACCAGCACCACCCAGCCGGCCCCGCCCGCGCCCTCGCCGCCGAAGGCGCGCAGCAGGAAGACCGAGGTGACCGAGCCGGCGACGGCCAGCAGCAGCCCGATGGCCAGCAGCACGGCGCGGCGGATCACTCCTCGGCGCCCTTCTTCCGCGCCTCGAAGACCAGGCGCACGATCAGCGCCAGCAGGAAGGCGCCGAAGACGATGCTGGCGACCTGCGGGTCGAGCGCGACCGAGAGCGCGGCGCCCAGCGCGGTCGTGACGCAGGCCGACAGGCCGACGACGAGCGCCGAGGGGATGTCGACGTTCTTGCGCCGCAGGTTGCCGATCGTGCCCGAGATGGCGGTCGGGATCATCATCGCGAGCGACGTGCCCTTTGCGACCAGGTCGCTCTGCCCGAACAGCAGGATCAGCATCGGCACGATCACGATGCCGCCGCCGACACCGAGGAGGCCCGACAGCACGCCGGTGATGAAGCCGAGCACGACGAGGCCCGTGATCGTCAGCGCCGTGAGCTCGAGCGTCGCCTCGCGCGACGGGATGACGAAGAAGAGGCTGACGGCGACGGCCGTGAGGAACACGATGAAGCCCCAGCGGATCGCCTGCACGGGCAGCCGGTGCAGCAGGTGCGCGCCCACCTGGGCGCCCACGACCGAGCCGATCACCAGGATGAGCGCGACGATCCAGTCGACGTGCTGCAGCGCGGCGTAGCTCGCGACGCCGACGAGCGCCGCCGGCACGATCGCGGCCAGCGAGGTGCCCGCGGCCAGGCGCCGCTTGAAGCCGGCGGCCAGCACCAGCAGCGGCACGATCACGATGCCGCCGCCGATGCCGAACAGCCCCGACAGGAAGCCCGCGAACAGCCCGATCCCGATCAGCGCGAGCAGCGGGCGGCGGGGCGGGGTCTCGAGCGCGTCAGTCACCCGTCCATCCTGCCGTGACGCAGCGCATCCGCTCGCATGACGGGCAGCGGATGCTGCCGTGCGACGAGCGGATGCGTGCGGTCGGTCAGGCGGCGGGCGTCGCCTCGGGCTCGGCTGCCGCCTCGACGGGCTCGATCGGGCGGGGTCGCATCGCGTGCGCCATCCACCACCAGGTGAAGATGCCGATGACGATGGGGATGATGAGCGACGCGAGCGTGCCGAGCGCCACCCAGGGGCTCGCGAGCGCGAGCAGCTGGGCCGGGTCGGCGAAGCGCTCGAGCAGCTCGGGATCGATGTCGAGGCGCTCACCGGCGCTGAAGTCGGTGCCGTCCCAGCGATCGACGTCGAAGTCGGCGCCCGGCATGCCGAATAAGGGAAGGCCGCCGGCGAACGGCGTGAAGGTGAACGAGCCGACGCTGCCGAGCAGAGCGTTGGCGGCCACCGCGATGCCGAAGCCGGCCCAGGTGACGCCGACGGGGCGAGCGATGCCTTCGTGGCGCAGCATGCGGGTCGAGAGCCACAGGCCCAGCAGCCAGACGGCGATGCCGAGCGGGATGCCGACGATCAGGCCGATCGCGAGCGGCGACGCCAGCCAGTCGAGCAGCTGCGGCAGCACCGTGCCGGTGGCGCTCACCGGGCCGCCGGAGACCGCGAAGCCGAGCCCGTAGACGACCGCGGCGACGATCGCGGGCAGCGCGAGCAGGACGATCGACGCCTGCGTGATGCCGAGGCCCAGCCACGCGATGCCGCCGCCGACGGCGCCGGCGCGACGGGCGCGGCCGGCCGCCTCCTTGGTGAGCCGCGGGCGCGGCGGCTTGGGCGGCTCGGGGTCGCGCAGCGGCGGCGGCCACGCGCCGCCCTGCGGCTGCGGCATGCCCTGCTGCTGCGGCAGCGGTGGGGTGTACGAGCCGGCTGCGACCGGGGTGGATGCGGGGTTGGGAACCGTCATGCTCCGAGGCTAGGCTCGCGCTCCCCGCCGGACCACCCTGGTCGCCCGCGTTCCTCCTGGGGGATGACCCCCTGCTGCGGATGCCCGGTCAGCGCGACGAGACCGTGCCGAACCGCTGCGCGATCGGCACGAGCAGGGCGGGGCGCGCGGCGATCCAGGCGGCGGCGATCACCAGCAGCGATCCCGCGAACCAGGCGAAGCCGATCCAGTCGTCGGCGTCGCGCGCGGCGTACATGAGGTTGAGGTTGCGCAGCACGCCGGTCGTGAGCACGAGCAGCACGTGGGTGACGATGAAGACGACGAAGTAGAGCATCGTCGGGAAGTGCACCGCGCGCGCCCACTCGATCGGGAAGGCGCGGTCGAGCGCCGGCCGCTTCGGCCACCAGCGGCTCATGCGCACGCCGGTGATGATCGCCAGCGGCGCCGCGATGAAGACGGTGACGAAGTAGGCGAGCTGCTGCAGGGCGTTGTAGCCGATCCAGCCGTGCTCGGTGGGCCAGTCGAGCGAGGCGTACTGCAGGCCGGCCGAGATGGCCTGCGGGAACACCTCGAGGCTAGTGGGCACGATGCGCATCCACTGGCCGGTCGCGATCAGCAGCACGACGAAGACGATGCCGTTCAGCACCCACAGCACGTCGAGGCTGGTGTGGAACCAGACGCTCAGCGAGACCTTCGCGCCGTCCTTGCTGGTCACGTAGGCGGCGGGCTTGCGCTCACGCCGCACCTGCAGCCCCGAGCGGATGATCAGCACGATCAGCAGCGAGTTCGCGAAGTGCTGCCAGCTGAGCCACGCGGGGATGCCGACGGGCGCGCCCTCGGGCATCGGGTAGGTGCCCGAGTACTGGGTCATGAACGCGGCGACGGGCTCGAGCCCGACGAACCAGCGCGCGATGCCGACCACGATCGTGGCGGCGCCGACGATGGCGAGGGCGACGAGCGTCGACGCTGCGATCCACTGGCGGCGGGTGGTCGGGCGCAGGGTCGCGGGCGGGGCGGATGCGGTGGGCTGCGCGGCCGCGGCGGGAGTCGTCGGGCGGGTGGCCGGGGTGCGCCGCGGGGCAGCGGTCGCGGCCGGCGCGGGCGGCGGGCGGTGGCCGGAGCGCGCGAGCAGAGCGCGCGGGCGGCGCGCGCGCGGGCGGCGCGCGGCAGCAGCCCCCGCGCGTGCGCGACAATGGCCGGATGCGCATCGAGTACCCGGCCGATCTCCCGGTCAGCGCGGCGCGCGACGAGATCATGGCGGCGATCCGCGACCACCAGGTGGTGATCGTCGCGGGCGCGACCGGCTCGGGCAAGACCACCCAGCTGCCGAAGATGTGCCTCGAGCTGGGCCGCACGAGCATCGGCCACACGCAGCCAAGAAGGCTCGCAGCGCGCACCATCGCCGAGCGCCTCGCCGAGGAGCTCGACGTCGAGCTCGGCACGGCCGTCGGCTACAAGGTGCGCTTCACCGACCAGGTGAGCGCCGATACGCAGATCAAGGTGATGACCGACGGCATCCTGCTCGCCGAGATGCACCGCGACCGCGACCTCAAGCAGTACGACACGATCATCATCGACGAGGCGCACGAGCGCAGCCTCACGATCGACTTCCTGATCGGCTACCTGCAGCGCCTCCTCCCCCGCCGCCCCGACCTCAAGGTGATCGTCACGAGCGCGACGATCGACCCGGAGTCGTTCAGCCGCCACTTCGGCGGCGCCCCGATCATCGAGGTCTCCGGCCGCACCTTCCCGGTCGACGTGCGCTACCGCCCGCTGGTCGCCGAGGCGCAGGCGCCGTCGCAGCTGGAGGATGAGGGGGCGGATGCGTCCGCTGACGACGACGACGACACTCACGTCGATCTCGACCCGGTCGAGGGCATCGAGGCGGCACTCGCCGAGATCGCCCGCGACGACGCGGGCGACGTGCTCGTGTTCCTCCCCAGCGAGGCCGACATCCGCGACGCACAGGAGCAGTTGCAGGGCAGACTGGGCGCCACCACCGAGATCCTGCCCCTGTACGGCCGCCTGAGCGCGGCAGACCAGCACCGTGTGTTCGAGCGCTCGAACCGAGCGGGCATCCGCCGTCGTGTCGTGCTGGCCACGAACGTGGCCGAGACGAGCCTGACGGTGCCGGGCATCCGCCATGTGATCGACACGGGCACCGCCCGCATCTCGCGCTACTCGGCGCGCTCGAAGGTGCAGCGCCTGCCGATCGAGGCGATCAGCCAGGCGAGCGCCAACCAGCGGTCGGGGCGTGCGGGGCGCGTGGCGCCGGGCATCGCGATCAGGCTCTACGCCGAGGCCGACTTCGACAAGCGCCCGGCGTTCACCGACCCCGAGATCCTGCGCACGAACCTCGCGGCGGTCATCCTGCAGGCGGCGTCGCTGGGGCTCGGGCCGCTCGAGGAGTTCCCGTTCCTGCAGCCGCCCGACCCGCGCGGCATCAAGGACGGCCACGACCTGCTGCGCGAGCTGGGCGCGATCGGCACGAAGGGCCAGATCACGAAGGTCGGGCGCGAGCTGGCCCGCCTGCCCGTCGACCCGCGGTTCGGGCGGATGGCGCTGGCCGGCCGGGATGCCGACGTCGCCCACGAGCTGATCGCGATCGTCGCGGGATTGACCATCCAGGATCCTCGCGAGCGCCCGCTCGAGAAGCGCGAGGAGGCCGACCGGATGCACGCGCGCTTCGCCGACCCGACGAGCGACTTCCTGACGCTGCTGGCGCTGTGGCGGCACCTGCAGGCGCAGCAGGCGGCGATGTCGGGCAACCAGTTCCGCAAGGCGTGCAAGGCCGAGCACCTGTCGTTCCTGCGGGTGCGGGAGTGGCAGGACGTGGTGCGGCAGCTGACCAGGTCGATGGGGCTGAAGGTTCCCCGGTCGTCGAGCAGCACCGCAGGCGCGCATCGAGACGAGAGCGGTTCTGGTCTCGATACGCGGACTTCGTCAGCTACTCGACCAGCGGGTGGAGGGGCTCGACTAGCGGGTGGAGCTGCTCGACCAGCGGGACTCGAGGGCGTCGACGCCGACGCCATCCACAAGGCGCTGCTGTCGGGCCTGCTCGGCCGCATCGGCACGCTCGACGAGACGCAGAAGCCGCAGCAGCCGAGGCCCGGCGACAAGCGGGGCGGCGGTGATCGGCGGATGCGTCAGCGGGCCGAGTACATCGGTGCCCGTGCCGCGCGGTTCCAGATCTTCCCCGGCTCGGCGCTCGCCAAGAAGCCGCCGCGCGCGGTGATGGCGGCCGAGCTGGTCGAGACGAGCCGGCTGTTCGCGCGCAACGTCGCGGCCGTCGACCTCGCCTGGGCGGAGCAGCTGGCGGGCGACCTGGCGAAGCGCCAGGTGAGCGAGCCGCACTGGGAGCGCAAGCAGGGCGCCGTGGTCGCCTACGAGAAGGTGACGCTCTTCGGCGTGACGATCGTCGAGCGGCGCCGCATCCAGTTCGCCCGCATCGATCCGGAGCATGCGCGCGAGCTGTTCATCCGCCACGCGCTCGTCGAGGGCGAGTGGGACAGCCCCCAGGAGTTCGAGCGCAAGAACCGCGAGCTGCGGCGCGAGATCGAGCGGCTGGAGGAGCGCCAGCGGCGCCGCGACCTGCTGGTGGGCGACGAGGCGGTGTTCGACTTCTTCGACGCGCGCATCCCCGCCGACGTGCACTCGACGCGCACGTTCGAGGGCTGGTGGCGCAAGGAGCGCGAGGCCCGCCCTGAGCTGCTGACGATGACGAAGCAGGACTTGACGGGCGAGGAGCCGCTCGTCGACCACGAGCAGTTCCCGACCAAGTGGCAGCAGGGCGAGCAGCGGCTGCGCCTCAGCTACCGCTTCGAGCCGGGCGCCGCCGACGACGGCCTCACCGTGCACGTGCCGCTCGCGGTGCTGCCGCGCCTGAGCCCCGCGGGCTTCGACTGGCTGGTGCCGGGCATGCGCGAGGAGCTGCTGACGGCGATGATCAAGAGCCTGCCGAAGCACATCCGCAAGCACGTGGTGCCGGCGGCCGACTGGGCGCGCGGGATGCTGACCGAGCTCCCCGCCGCCCCGGCGTCGACGGCGGGCGATCAGCCGCGCTCGCTCGCCGAGGTGCTGGCCGCGCGCATCAGCCGCACCGCCTACGTGCAGGCGGAGGCGACCGATGTCGACTGGGGACGCATCCCCGAGCACCTCAAGCCCACCTTCGCGGTGGAGGACGCCCGCGGACGCCGCCTCGGTCAGGGCAAGGAGCTCGAGGCGCTGCAGCGGCGCTTCGGGCAGCAGGCGACGGCGCAGGTGGCGAAGGTCGCCGTGAAGGTGACGAGCGATCTCGAGCGCGACGAGGTGGCCGGCTTCGACACCGACCTGCCCGAGCACATCGACGTGCGGCAGGGCGGCAACACGGTGCGCGCCTACCCCGGCTATGCGCTGACGCGCCAAGGAGGGGCCGGCAAGGGCGGCGCGGGCAAGCAGACGGTCGGCATCCGGCTGGCGTCGACCCGCGAGGCGCAGCAGCGCGACCAGCGCGCGGCGGTGCGGCAGCTGCTGCTGCGGCAGGTGCCGAGCCCGGCGCCCTACGTGCAGGCCAACCTGACCGGCGCCGAGAAGCTGGCGCTGGGCGCGAGCCCCTACCCGTCGACCGACCGGCTCTTCGACGACCTGATGCTGGCGATCATCGACGCCGAGCTGGGCGCGCGGCCGCCGGCGTCGCCCGCCGAGTTCGAGGCGCTGCGCTCGCGCGTGGCCGACGGGCTCGTCGACCGCATGTTCGCGCTCGCCAGCCAGGTGGCGCGCATCCTCACCTCTGCTCGGCTGGCCGACCGGGCCATCCGCGACGGCGCGAGCCTCGCCCACATGGCGGCGCTCGCCGACGCCCGCGCGCACCTCGACCAGCTCGTCTTCGACGGCTTCGTCAGCCGCACGGGGCTTGCGCGCCTCGGCCGCCTCGAGGTCTACGTGCGCGCGATCGAGCACCGCGTCAAGCGCCTGCCCGAGGCCGCCAACCGCGACCGCATCTGGATGACCGAGGTCGAGCAAGCCACAGCCCTCTATCTCGAGGCGGGCGGCACGCTGCCGCTGGCGCGCGAGGTGGCGGATGCTGTCCCGGGCCCGGGTGCGTCGGCACCGGAGGGCGCGGCGAAGGCTGAGCGGCTGGTCACCGCCCGCTGGCTGCTGGAGGAGCTGCGCGTCAGCCTCTTCGCGCAGCAGCTGGGCACCTCGGGGCCGGTGTCGCTGCAGCGGATCCGCAAGGCGCTGTCGGCGTAGGCGGCGGCCCGGCCGCCCGGGCCGCGGCCCTCCCCACCGGCAGATTCAGGCCGCAGCGGGGCTCCGACTGGATAGTCCCAGCGAGTGCCCTCACCGCCCGAGATCCTCCGGGCCACTGCCACCCACCGGCCGCCTCGGCCGCGGCCCTTCGCACCGGCAGATTCCGCCGCCAGCGCGGATCCGACGGGATAGTCCCAGCGGATGCCCTCACCGCCCGAGATCCTCCGGGCCACTGCCACCCACCGGCCGCCTCGGCCGCGGCCCTTCGCACCGGCAGATTCCGCCGCCAGCGCGGATCCGACGGGATAGTCCCAGCGGATGCCCTCACCGCCCGAGATCCTCCGGGCCACTGCCACCCACCGGCCGCCTCGGCCGCGGCCCTTCGCACCGGCAGATTCCGCCGCCAGCGCGGATCCGACGGGATAGTCCCAGCGGATGCCCTCACCGCCCGAGATCCTCCGGGCCACTGCCACCCACCGGCCGCCGCGGCCGCCCGCACGACCCGGCTGGCCTAACCTGGAGGCACCATGGATGCGAACCGCTACGGCCCCACCTTCCAGCGCAATGCGCTGGCCCCCGGCATCCTCGGCGCGCTGGCGCTGATCATCGCGCAGCTGCTGTTCGACACCGTCTGGTTCGAGACGCTGCGCTTCGTGATCGCCGTGCTGGCGCTGATCGTCGCTTGGTTCGCGCTGCAGGCGAAGCATTGGTGGTGGATCCCGCCGATGCTGGCGATCGCGGTCGCCTGGAACCCGGTGCTGCCGTTCGACTTCTCGGGCCCGGTCTGGGTCGGCGCGCACTGGGTCGCCGCGCTCGTCTTCCTCGCGGCGGGCATGCTCATCAAGGCTCCGCGCGTCGACGAGCGCGCCGACCGCGGCCGCTGACCCGACGAGGCTCGCACCCGGCAACACCGTCGACGCGAATCGACCCCGTGCGCGGCGGCTGATCCAGGCGTAGCGTTCGATCGAGCAGCGACATGCGCGCCGCTGCACCGAGGAGCCGCCATGCGCACCGCATTCCGCGCCGCCGCAGCAGCCGTCGTGCTGTCGTTCGTCGTCGCGACGGGGGGCTGCGGTGCCGGGGGCGGCGGCGGCAGCAGCCCGGGCGGCGGCTACGTCATCAGCCCCTGGCTGGCCGTCGGCGACGCCGCGCAGGTCATCGCCTCGGGCGACCGCTGACCCGTCTTCCACCGCAGCGCGCCGCGGGCCGGCGACGCCGCACCAGGCGGGCGGATGCGGTCCCAGGCCAGGCGCGCGCGGCACGGGAGCGCCGCTCGGGAACGCGACGCCACGCATCCGCTCGCCCCCGCAGTCGAGGCCCCACCGCACCCTAGGCTGTGCTGGTGCGCACGTACGGTGAGGTCCTCAGGGTTCCGGGGCTCGCGCGCATCATCATCGCCCAGCTGCTCGCCCGCTTCCCTGCGGGCATGTACTCGCTGGGCATCCTGCTGCACATGGAGCACCAGCACGGCTCCTACACGGCCGCCGGTCTCGTGCTCGCGGCCTTCTCGGTGGGCATGGCGCTCGCCGGCCCGTTCGTCTCGCGGCTGATGAGCCGCTTCGGCACCGTGCAGGTGCTGGCCGTCACGACGCTCGTGTCGGTGACGTCGCTGCTGGCGATGGCGACGTTCGCCGTGCCGCTCTACGTCGACGTCATCGCCGGCGTCATCGCGGGCGCGGCCATGCCGCCGGTGACGCCGACGGTGCGCACGCTCTATCCGCGGATGGTGCCGCAGCGCCTGCTCTCGCCGCTCTTCTCGCTCGACGCTGCGCTGCAGGAGCTCATCTGGGTGTTCGGCCCGGTGCTGCTGACGCTGCTCGTGTCGCTGCTGGGCACCGGCCCGACGATGCTCGTGACGATCGGCATCCAGTTCTTCGGCGCGCTCTTCTTCATGATCTCGCCCGAGGTGCGGCGCCTGCGCATCCCGCCGACCACCCGCAAGCTGGGCCGGGTGCTGCGCAAGCCGCCGGTGCTGCTGTCGGTGGTCGTGTCGGCGATGTTCATCGGCGGCTTCTCGGCCGTCGAGGCGGGCGTGGTCGCGACCTTCGGCGAGGGCGCGCTCGAGGCGGGCCTGGTGCTCGCGATCTCGGCGCTCGGCTCGCTGGTGGGCGGCTTCACGGTCGGCAGTCGCGGCCTCGCGCCGTGGTCGCTCGCGATCCGCCTCGCGATCGTGCTGCTCGGCATGGCGATCGCGCTGCCGATGACCGAGGTCGTCGGCCTCTCGGTCGCGCTCTTCATCGCGGGCCTCGGCACGGCGCCCGCGCTCGCCGCGTTCAGCGTGATCATCGCGTCGACGGTGAAGTTCGCCGACACCCCCGAGGCCTACGCCTGGATCGGCACCGGCCAGCTGCTCGGCGCCGCCGTCGGCTCGGCGATCGCCGGCGTCTCGATCGACGCGATCGGCGGCGTCGGCGGCGTCTGGGTGGCGGTCGTCATGGTGACGCTCGCGACCCTCATCGCGGCGATCTTCCGCCGCCACCAGCCCGACATGCGCCACGGCATCTCCGACCCGCCCGACACGGCGCCGGTCGAGCTGCCGCGCTGAGTCGCGGCGCCGCCCGCGCTTGACAGATGTAGGGCCAACGGCCGCAAAGCGACGCCCATTCCGGCCACTGGCCCTACATCTGCGGATGCATCGGGCGACGCTGGGCGGGAACGTTGCGGATGCGCTGGGCACCGCCGGGCGGGCACGTCGCGAAGGGCGCGGCGGGCGTAGCGTGGCGGCATGACCGAGCTCCGCGAGCGGCTGCGTGCGCTACCCACGTTCCCCGACGCCCTGCCGCACCTCGACGCCGAAAGCGTGCCGACGCATCCGCTCGCGCTCTTCACCGAGTGGCTCGACGACGCCATCGCGGCGGGCGAGCGGCAGCCGAACGCCTTCGCGCTGAGCACGATCGGCGAGGGCGGCGCTCCGGCCAGCCGCACGCTGATCGTCAAGGACGTCGACGAGCGCGGCCTGCACTTCTCGTCGCATCGCGGCTCGCGCAAGGGCGTGCAGCTGGCGGCGAATCCGGTGGCGACGGCGCTGTTCTTCTGGCGCGCGCTCGGGCGCCAGGTCGAGGTGACGGGCGAGGTGACCGATCTGGGGGCGGATGCGTCTGCCGCAGACTGGCGGGAGCGCCCCAACTTCGCCGGTCAGCCGAACCCGGAGTGGGTGCTGTGGGCGCTGCAGCCGAGCCGGTTCGAGTTCCTGCAGGCGACGCACGACCGCCGCCACGTGCGGGTCGAGTACCTGCGCGGCGAGGCAGGCTGGACGCACGGCCAGCCGACGACGCCCGCCGGCTGAGCGAGCCAGTGTCACCACTGGCGCGACCAAGAATTTCGTCATACATTATTCGCATGAGCAGTCAAGAGTCGATCAACGGCGTCCCCGTCACCGAGGAGCAGATCGCCGCGTGGGCATCCGAAGCCGAGGCGGGGTACGACGCAGCGGCGCTGAAGCAAAGGGGCCGGGGCCGTCCCGGCCGCGGGGCCCAGCCCTCGCAGGTGGTCGCGATCCGACTGACGCCCGAGGAGATCGCCCGAGTCGATGCCCGGGCGGCCCAGGCTCAGCAGTCTCGTTCGGAGTACATCCGCAAGCTGCTGGCGTCAGCAGCGTGAGGGTTCACGATTCCGCGCGCAAGCACGGAGTCGCTCCTGAAGACGCGATTCAGGCGGCGAGGTGGCCGCTTTGGGTCGAAGACCTCGATGAGGAGAACCCCTCCAGACAGCTTCGGCTGGGCTTCGACACCAGACAACGACTGCTGGAGACGGTGGTGCTGACGTTCGACAGCGGCAACGAGCTGATCATCCACGCGATGAAGGCACGGCCGCAGATGCTCGACCTGCTGCCCTAGACGTGAGCGCCGTGGTGGCGATGCGGCTGGCGCATGCTGACGCGCTCAACGCTAAGGGCAGACGCGGACCTTGGAGGCGTCTCCTCTCCCGCGTTCCGCGCCAGGAGCCGTCAGCGCGCCCCGACCTCGCCCACCAGCGCCTCGAGCGTCGGCAGCGGGTCGTCGCTGGCGGGCAGCACCTGCACGCACACGTGGTCGGCGCCGGCATCGAGGTGGGCGTGCACAGCGGCGGCCAGCTGCGCGGGCGTGCCGTGCGGCGCGAGCGCGTCGACGGCGGCATCCGTCGCCCCGTCGTCGAGCTCGGCGGCGGTGAAGCCGTGCGACTCGAGCGTGCGGCGGTAGTTCGAGAGCGCCAGGTAGCGATCGAGGAAGCGGCGCGCAGACGCGCGAGCGACCGACGCATCCGTGCCGGGCACGATCCGCTGCTCGGGGGCGATCAGCGGCCCCGAGCCCAGGATGTCGCGGGCGAAGCGGGTGTGCGCGGGGGTCGTCATGTAGGGGTGCGTGCCGGCGGCGCGCTCCGCCGCCAGCCGCAGCGTGCGCGGCCCGAGCGCCGAGATCACGCGACGCGAGGCGGGCACACCCTCGGCGTCGAGCGTGTCGAGGTAGTCGACGAGCGCCGCGAACGGCTTCTGATAACGGTCGCCGAGCGCCTCGCGGTGCCCGATGCCGACACCGAGCAGGAACCGGCCGGGGTGCACGCGCTCGAGCCGGTGGAACGAGGCGGCGACCTCGACGGCCGGCGCCGTCCAGATGTTCACGATGCCGGTAGCGACCGTCACGTGCTCGGTCGCGTCGAGCAGCTGCTCGGCGAGCGCCAGGTCGGCTGCGGGGGATCCGCCGATCCAGATCGTGCCGTAGCCCAGCCGCTCGACCGTGCCGGCCAGCTCCGGCGTCAGCAGCCCACCTCCGCGCCAGAAGCCGAGGCGACCGAGGTCGGGGGTGTCAGGAGCGGTGGAGGCCATCGGGGTTTCCCATCGAGTGCAGCGGTCAGGACACGGCCCACGCTATCGAGCGGCGAACCTGCGTCAGCCCGCCACACGCAGCTCCGCGTCGCGCCCGCACGCACCGACCAGCCAGCAACGCAGAAGCCCACGCGCTTGGCGTGGGCTTCTCGAATCGGCGCGCCGGGGGCTGTTTCACTACTCGCTACCAGTGATCAGGATATATCCCAGCGGCAATCACGCGCAGCAAGCCGCGGTGTCACCCACCGCATCAGCACCGCGCCCCGAAGCCCCCGGCCCATCCCCGATAGCCTCAACACCGTGCCCCCGACGACTCACCAGTGACCCCGTGACCGACCCGACCGAGCCTCCCGCCCCCGATCTGCCGCACGCCCACGCCCTCACGTGGGGCGTTGCCGAGCTGCCGCACCGCGGCCCGAAGCGCGAGCTGAGCACGGAGCGCATCGTCGAGGCGGCCATCGAGCTGGCCGACGCCGACGGGCTCGACGCGGTCAGCATGGGCAAGGTGGCGGCGAGCCTGGGCGCGGCGCCGATGAGCCTCTACCGCTACGTCACCGGCAAGGACGACCTGCTGCTGCTCATGTTCGACGCGGCCAGCGAGGTGACGGTGCCGGGCGCGGGCACCACCTGGCGCGAGCGGCTGCGCGAGTGGGCGACGTTCGTGCGAGCGACGTACGACGCGCACCCGTGGATGGCCGACCTGCCGCCGAGCTCCACCCCGACCACCCCCAACCGACTGGCGATCTTCGAATCCGGGCTCGCGGCGCTCGAGGACGTGTCGATGCCCGACCGCACCAAGATGACGGCGCTGCTGCTGCTGGTCGGCTACATCGGCCTCTACGCGAAGGCGTCGAGCAACGCGCACGTCGACGACGCGGTGCGGATGGCGCTGCCCGAGCTGGTCACCGACGAGCGGTTCCCGCTGCTGGCGCCGGCGGTGCGCGCGGGCGTGTTCGAGCGCCGCGACGACGACCTCGACCGGGGCTTCAGCTTCGGACTGTCGCGGCTGTTCGACGGCATCGAGCGCTGGCTCGAGCGCACCGAGCCCGACGTCGAGGTCGACCGCCTGCCCGCCTCGATCGTGAACGACAAGGCCGTGCGCGAGGCGGCGAAGCTCGTCGAGAAGGCGCGCATCGAGCTGCGGCAGGCCGAGGCAAAGGCGGCGGATGCGTTGGGCAAGGCCACCGAGCGCCTCAAGGCCGCGCAGGCCAAGACCGAGGCTGCCGAGGCGAGGGCCGCCGCGAAGGCAGAGCTGAAGGCCGCGAAGCAGGCGATCAAAAAGGTCTGACGGCTTCCGGTCAGGCGCTCTGCTTCGCCAGCTCGACGATCCAGGCGGCCGTTTCGACGCCCCGCCGCCTGTCGGCCACGACGCGTGTTCGCGCCGCCGCGATCCGCTCCCCTTCGGTGACGATGCGCCCGGTCCGCAGGGAGCGGTAGAGCTTGGGCTGCACCGGCACCGGTGTGGCGCCGGCGGTCGCGTCGTTCTGCAGCAGTTCAGCCATGATCGCCTCCTGCGAGCATTGTGCCTGCGCTCGAGCGACGCGTCGAGCCTGGTGCTTCCGCATCGGTTCTCGCCGCCTGGGTCGAAAGCAGCACCCCTGACGCCCGACTCCCCCGAAAGGTTGGGCTGTGTTCCCGTTGGCCGAGAGCCACAGTGGAACCATGACCCGCAGACTCCTCTCGATGGCCGGCATCGTCGTCGCCGGCACCGTGCTCCTCACCGGCTGCGGCGCGCTCGGCGCCGCCTCCGAGTCGCCCGCGGGCCCGGCGGTCGGCCAGCCGCTGCCCGACATCGGCCAGCCCGACATCGGCCAGCCCGAGTCGGCACCGCAGCCCGGCTTCGGCGGCTCCGAGGGCGGCGACACGGGCGGCCAGCCCGGCGTCGACGTGCCCCAGCAGGATGCCGACGGCGAAGAGGTCATCGTGCAGGGCAGCGTCGCGATGCAGGTGGCCGATCCGATCGAGATGGCGGATGCGGTCGCCGACGCCGCGGCGGCGCGTGACGGTTCGATCGACCGCCGTTCCGAGGGCGCGTCGACCGACTTCCAGCCGGCGTGGGCGATGCTCACGGTGCGCGTGCCGACGGTCGATGTCGAGGGCTTCCTCGATGCGCTGCGCGGCCTCGCCGACCTCTCCTCGGTCGACGTCAGCGAGCAGCGCGTGGGCGCGCAGGTGCGCGATCTGGAGGTGCGCGTGAACGCCGCGCGCGCATCCGTCGACCGCCTCACCGAGCTGCTCGCGACGGCCGCCGACACCGAGACGCTGCTCGAGGTCGAGGCGCAGCTGACCGAGCGCACGAGCGAGCTCGAGCAGCTGCTGTCGCAGCAGCGCTCGCTCGCCGACCAGGTGGCGATGTCGACGATCGAGGTGCAGATCCGCTCGACGACGGTCGACGGCCCGACGGGCACGCCGACCTTCTGGGACGGCCTGATCGCCGGCTGGAACGCCTTCCTCGCCTGGGGCGCCACGTTCCTCTTCGGCCTCGGCCAGTCGATCCCGGCGCTGGTCGTGCTGGCCGTGCTCGCGCTGGTCGTCTGGCTCATCGTGCGCCGCATCATGCAGCGGATGCCGTCGCCCACCACACCGCCGCAGGGCGCGGTGGTCGTCAACCCGGTCACGACCCCGACCCCGGCTGCAGCAACCCAGTCGACCGAGTGACGAGGGCATGGCCCAAACACCTTCCACCAAAGGTTGAACCTCTGCTGTACCCTGAGCGAGGTTCCCCAGCCCCACCGTCACGAGGTCTCCGTTGCGCCGCTTCCTGCTCTCTGCCCTGCTTGCGCTCGGCGCCGCCTCCGTGCTGGTGGTCGCGCCCGCGACGCCGGCCGCCAACTCGCCGGCCGCCAACTCCTCCACCGACATCGCCGAGACGCAGGAGGCCCACTTCGCCGTCATCGACGCGATCGGCAACTGGGATGCCCTGGCGCCCGTCTCGCAGATCGGCTCCATCTCGGGCGATCCAGTCGCGGGCACCATCAGCATCGGCTGGGTCGGCTTCGTGCCGAGCGAGATCCAGCAGATCGCCGACGAGGCCGCCACCCGGGGCATCGACGTCACCTTCGTGCCGCAGGAGTCGAGCGAGGCCGAGCTGCTCGAGCTCGCGCAGGGCCTGGCCGCATCGATGCCGGTCGAGGGCGCCTTCGCGATCGGCATCGGCGCCGACACGCTCTCGGTCGAGGTGCCCACCGCCGAGGCGGCCGAGGCGGCCGACACCGAGCCGATCCCGCTCGAGGGCGAGGTGCTCGAGGTGATCGACGAGACCGAGCAGGCAGCCGCAGAGATCGGGGCCACCGTCACCGTCGAAGAGACCGACTCAGTGCCCACCACCACCGCGGCCGTCGCCACCGACTTCGCCCAGGGCGCCCAGCCGAACACCGGACTCAGCACCGCCCGCACGAACGACACATCCGTCCTCTCGGGCGGCGCCCGCGTGCAGACGCAGTTCCTCAACGGCGCGTGGACCAGCTGCACCTCGGGCTTCTCTGGCTTCTACGGCCACCGCCCGGTGATCGTGACGGCCGCGCACTGCAGCGACTACGCCGACGACCGCGGCGTGCGCAACAACGCCGGTGTGCGCATCGGCACGAGCGACCTGGTCGCCGAGCTCAACGACGGCCCGACCTCGTACGACCTGGGCGTCATCGCCGCCCCGTACGACACCCGCACGCTCCCCCGCATCTACACGGGCGACACCTCGACGATCAACATCACCGGCACGCAGACCACCTGGCCGCCGGCCGGCTACCGGCTCTGCTCGTCGGGCCAGGTCACCGGCTGGAAGTGCGACCTGATCGCCGCCGAGTCGTACGTCACCTGCTACTCGACGCCGCGCGGCAACAGCGAGTGCATGAACGTGCAGCTGGTCAACTCCACCGGCACGAGGGCCTTCTGCCTGGGCGACTCGGGCGGCCCGGTCGTCGGCCTGCCCACCGCCGAGGGCGCGCGGGCGGTCGGCGTGGTCTCGGGGCTCCGCAGCCCGCTGGTCGGCAGCTGCTCGACCCGCGGCCTGATCGCGCCGATGTCGCAGCTCATGTCGACGGTGCCGGGCCTGCAGCTGCACACCGTGCAGACCGCCCCGTAGCCCGAGGCAACAGGCAACAGGCAACAGGCAAGGCCAAGGCCCCAGCGCGCAAGGCCACACCCCACACCCGTAGCCACCACCCAGCCACCCCGTGCAGACTGGGCCGCATGAGCGCACACCCGCAGTTCGACGCTCCCGAGGTCATCAATGCGATCGCGGCGTGGATGCCCACCACCCGCTGGTACCCGCTGAAGGGCCAGCCGGTCTACGTCGAGCTCGAGCAGTCCTACGACCTGGGCGACGCGGCGATCCTGCTGCTGCG
Organism: Agrococcus beijingensis; assembly: GCF_030758955.1. Lineage (NCBI taxonomy): Bacteria > Bacillati > Actinomycetota > Actinomycetes > Micrococcales > Microbacteriaceae > Agrococcus > Agrococcus beijingensis. The sequence goes on from NZ_CP132360.1 coordinate 2,629,682, forward strand.
CGCCGGCGAGACGCTGCTGCAGGTGCCGGTCGCGTGGCGCGATGAGCCGGGCGCGATCCCCATCCAGCAGTTCGGCGACGCGTGGCTGGTCGACGCGTGCGGCGACCCCGACGCCGTGCAGGCGATCCTCGACGTCGCCACCGGCAAGCGCCGAGCAGACCACCTCGCGGGCGACACCACCACCGACCCGGCGCCCGCGGGCCAGAGCAAGGTCGTCACCGGCGAGCAGTCGAACACCTCGATCATCGGCGGCACCGACAGCGACCACCCGTGGATCGCCAAGGTCTTCCGCGTCGTCGCCCCCGGCGACAACCCCGACGTGCTGGTCGCCGGCGCCCTCACCCGCGCCGGCTGCGACCGCGTGCCGAGCCTGCTGGCTTCGCTCACCGCCGCATGGCCGGCGGGCGAGGCGACGGTCACCGGCCACCTGCTCGCGGTCTCGGAGTTCGTCGCCGGCGCCGAAGACGCCTGGGATCTCTACCGTCGGCACGCCCTCGCCACGCTGCGCGGCGAGGCGGCCGACCTGCCCGACACCCGCATGCTCGGCACGACGGTCGCGATCGTCCACAAAGACCTGGCGGATGCCCTGGGTTCCGTCACCGCCACACCCTCCGACACGCTCCGCTTCGTCACGGGGCTCGAGCAGCGGCTCGCCTGGGCGCGCGAGCAGGCGACGGCGGCGCTGGCCGAGCTCGACGAGCCGCTGAGCGCGGCGGCCGAGCGGCTGCGTGAGATCGACACGCTCGGCGAGCTGCAGCAGATCCACGGCGACCTGCACCTCGGCCAGATCCTGCGCGCCGCCGACGGCGGCTGGCGCCTGCTCGACTTCGAGGGCGAGCCGCTGCGCCCGATGCACGAGCGCATGGTGCGCGAGCCGCGGCTGCGCGACGTGGTCGGCATGCTGCGCTCGTTCGACTACGCCGCGGGCTCCGCCCTGCAGGAGCTGCCGAACGCCGACCCGGTCGCCGCCGGCAGCTGGGTGCACGAGCGGCAGCAGGAGTTCCTCACGGGATATGCGGAGGCGCTGGGTCCCGTCGACGAGCAAGATCCCGTCTTCCGCGCCCTCCTCCTCGACAAGGCCCTCTACGAGGTCGTCTACGAGTCCCGTAACCGCCCCACTTGGCTCCCGGTCCCCCTAGAGGCAGTCCGCGCCTTGGTAGCCCCCACCCCGTTGATTGAGTAGCTGCCGGCGAAGCCGGCCGCGTATCGAAATCATGAACCGCACCCACAAACTCCTCACCGCAACCGCCCTGACGGCTGCCGCGATCGTCGCGGTCGTCCTCCTCTGGCCCCGCCCCGCAACCCCACCCGCGCCAACGCCCACTCCCCCGCCCTCCTCCGTGAGCACCGAGCCCGACACCCCTACCGCCGTCTTCCTCGGCGACTCCTACACCGTCGGCACCGCCACCTCCCTCGACGGCACCGGCTTCCCCGCGATCCTCGGCGACCTCCGCGGCTGGCACGTCGTGAACCTCGGCTTCCCCGGCACCGGCTACTCGACGGGCCAGCCCGACGGCCGCTGCCCGCCGGCCGGCTGCACCTCGTACATCGGCGTGCTCCCGGACGCCGTCGCTGCGCAACCGGACATCATCGTCGTGTCAGGCGGCCGCAACGATCTCGGCCGCCCCTCCCTCGACGAAGCGGTGGCGGCCTTCTATCCCGAGCTGCGCGCTGCGCTGCCGAACACCCGCGTCATCGTGACGTCGCCGCTCTGGGACGACTCGCCAACGCCTGCCGCGCTCGTCGAGTTGCGTGAAGTCGTCGAACGCGAGGCGACTGCGATCGACGCCGAGCACCTCGACCTCGGCGACCTCTTCCTCGACCGCCCAGACCTCATCGCTCCCGACGACCTCCACCCGAACGAGGCGGGCCTCGAACTCATCGCCACCACCATCGACGCCATCCTCCCGCTCGAATGAGGAAGGGGAGCAACGGCTGACGCCGTCGCTCCCCTTCCGTTGGTCGAGTAGCTGCCGGCGAAGCCGGCCGCGTATCGAGACCCGAGCCCTAACGGCTCCGGTACTGCTCCACGATCTCCGCAGGAATGCGGCCCCGCGTCGCGACCTTCAGCCCCTGCGACTCAGCCCACTCGCGAATCGCTGCGGTCTCGCTGTTGCCGCCACGGCTGGCTGCCGGAGCGCCACCTTTGCGACGGCCAGAGACGCGGCGCGATGCACGCACGAAGCGCTCGAGGGTGTTCGTGAAGTCGTTGATGTTGTCGTTGCTGAGATCGATCTCGTACTCGGCTCCGTCGAATGCGAAGCGAACGGTGCGGCCTTCGCCGTCCCCGATCGATTCACCCGAGAAGTCGTCGACGAGCTGGACCATAGTCTTCTTTGCCATGTCGAGAAAGATAGCGCATCGCCGGTCGTGAAGTATTCGAATCGGCTGAGCCGGGTCAATCTTCGAGCGTTGCCGCAAATTCCTTGATCCAGGAGCGGAGTCCGGGGCCGATGTCTTCGCGCTCTACGGCGAGCTGCACATTCGCCTTGATGTAGTCAAGTCGATCACCCGTGTCGTAGCGGCGTCCGCGGAAGATGACTCCGAACACACCGCCTGTGGTCGCATCGCTGGCCATCGCCAAGAGAGCGTCGGTCAGCTGAATCTCGCCGCCTCGGCCCGGCTTTGTGCGCTCAAGCACCGGGTAGATCTCTGGCTTCAGCACGTAGCGGCCGACGATCGCGAGGTTCGATGGCGCGCGCCCCCCCTGGGGCTTCTCAACAAGCCCAGTGATTCTGACGACGTCGGGCTGCTCAGTCTTCTCAACAGTCGCGATGCCGTACATGTGCGTCTGCGAAGGGTCGACTTCCATGAGAGCAACGACACAGGCGTCGCGCTCGTCATGCACCTGCAGCAGGCGCTCGAGCAGTGGATCACGCTCGTCGATGATGTCATCGCCTAGCAGCACAGCGAACGAATTGGCGCCGACATGGGCCCTCGAACGCAGCACTGCATGGCCGAGGCCCCTAGGATCACCTTGTCGCACGTAATGGACGTTCGCGAGTTCGGTCGATTCGGCCACTTTCGAAAGGCGCTGTTCATCGCCCTTTCGGGTCAAGATCGCCTCGAGCTCAGTCGCGCGGTCGAAGTGATTCTCAAGTGCGTTCTTGTTGCGGCCCGTCACGAACAGGACGTCAGGGATTCCAGCGCGCACCGCCTCCTCCACGACGTACTGGATTGCCGGCTTATCAACGACCGGGAGCATCTCCTTGGGGAGCGCCTTGGTCGCCGGCAAGAAGCGGGTTCCTAGACCTGCGGCAGGGATGACAACCTTGGAAACGGAGCGAGGCATCCTTCAACGCTAGCGGGCGCCAAGCGACACCTCAGACCAAGAAGGTTCATCGAACGTTCAGCGTCCGCGCCTGACCGATCACTCGTGGCGTAACGCTCGACCGGTACCATGGGTCTTTAAGAGTGAGTGCGGTTGCGCGTGTGAATCCAGTTTAGGTCGCCTGCCGCTCAGACAACGGAGGCACGGTGGCGGCCAGCGCACGCAGCGGCATCACACTGCGATCGATCCGCGCCAACATGCGCGTCTTCCAGTACTTCTTCGACTCCATCGCCTGGATCGTGGCCATCGTCGTCGCGGTTTGGCTGCGCTTCGAGTTCCACTTCCAGGACACGAACTGGATCGCTATGGCGGTCATCTGTCTGGTGGCGGCGCTGGCGCAACTGGGCGCGGGACTCGTGCTGTCCCTCTACCGCCGTCGCTACCAGGTGGGCAGCTTCGACGAGGTCCTGGCCCTGAGCGGATCGGTGCTGCTGACTGCGGCGATCATCGGCATCCCGATCCTGATCTTCGGCAACGACATTGGCGTTCCGCGCAGCACGCCGCTCATCGCCGCGCCCCTCGCCTTCCTCGCCATGGCGCTCACACGGTACTTCCGTCGAGTGGCGATCGAGCGCTCGAGCCGCCCGACCGACAGTGCCGCCCCCGTACTGATCTATGGCGCGGGGTTCGTCGGCTCGAGTCTTCTGAAGCGCATGCGCACCGATGCGCAGTCGCGCTTCAATCCCGTCGGCATCATCGACGACGCACCAGAGCTCGCAAACGCCGTTCGATCGGGCGTCCGAGTGCTCGGCACGAGCGCCGATCTCCGCAAGGTCGCGCAAGACACCGGCGCCACCATGCTGGTCGTCGCCATCGCTCGCGCTGACGCCTCCCTGCTGCAACGCATCTCCGACCTGGCGGCAGACGCGGATCTCCGGGTGCTTGTGATGCCTCCGCTTGACGACATCCTCGACGGGCGTCGCGGCATGGGCGACCTCCGCGACATTTCGATCGAAGACATCATCGGTCGCCATCCGGTCGACACCGATGTGGCCACGGTCGCGGGGTACCTCACGGACAAGCGCGTGCTGGTGACAGGTGCTGGCGGTTCGATCGGCGCAGAACTCTGCCGCCAGATCGCCAAGTTCGGCCCGGCTGAACTGATGATGCTCGACCGCGACGAGTCGTCGCTGCAGGCAGTGCAGATCTCGATCTCCGGCCACGGCCTCCTGCACACCAAGGATGTAGTGCTCGCTGACATTCGCGACGCCGACGCGATCCGCGAACTCATGCAGGAGCGCCGACCGCAAGTCGTGTTCCACGCGGCGGCGTTGAAGCACCTGCCGATGCTCGAGCAGTATCCCGACGAGGCGTGGAAGACAAACGTGCTTGGCTCGCTCAATGTGCTCGAAGCCGCCTTCGCCGCAGGCGTCGAGACATTCGTCAACATCTCGACGGACAAGGCAGCGAACCCGACGAGCGTGCTCGGCCACTCGAAGCGCCTTGCCGAGCGACTGACGGCCTCCTTCGCAGAACGAGGCAAGGGCCGCTACCTCTCCGTTCGCTTCGGCAACGTCCTGGGGAGCCGCGGCTCGATGCTGCCGACGTTCACGGCGCTGATCGAGGCAGGCGGTCCGCTGACTGTCACGCATCCCGACATCACGCGCTACTTCATGACGATCCCCGAGGCCTGCCAACTGGTCGTGCAGGCCGGCGGCATCGGGCGACCGGGCGAGGTGCTGATCCTCGACATGGGCCAGCCCGTCAAGATCCTCGACGTCGCGAAGCGCATGATCCGCATGTCGGGCAAGTCGATCGAGATCATCTACACGGGCCTTCGTCCGCACGAGAAGCTGCACGAGGAGCTCATCGGCACCGGTGAACAGGACGACCGGCCCTTCCATGACAAGATCACGCATGCCCAGGGCGAGCCGCTCGATGCGAGCGGGCTCGTCAAGCAGCGCTGGGATGCTCACTGGAAGAGCGAAGCCGAAGCCCGGCTCACCGAGCAACGCTCGCGTGCCGACGACGCCGGAGCGGCCGTGCCTGCCGCGCCCGTTCGCGAGGCCCGCGAAGCATGACCACGATCGTGCTCGGCGCTCTTGCGGCGCTCACCGTCAGCGTGCTCGCGCCCATAGCCGTGCTGCCCCTTCTGCGTCGTTCGCGCGTCGTCGATGTTGCCACCGCGCGCTCGTCGCACGAGGGGATCGCCGTCCGCGGTCTCGGTGTTGCTCCTCTAGTCGCGATCTTGATCGCAACGCCGGTGGCGGCGTTGTCCGGACTCGACGCGCAGGCGACGTTCGCGCTCGTAGGAATAGTTGGTGGCGCGGGCGCCATCGCAGTCATCGGCCTGGTGGAGGACGTTCGTGGCTTGCCCATCGCCCTGCGAGCTGCATTGCAGTTCATGCTCGGCGCGCTCGCGGGATTTGCGCTGCTGCTCAGCGCTGGCCTCCCGGCATTGAGCGCGGTTGCACTCGGGGCGATTGCTGGTCTGTGGGTCGCGGCTTACGTCAACATCACGAACTTCATGGATGGCGTCGACGGAATTTCCGCTAGCCACGGGGCGGTGACCGGACTGTCGTTCGTGGCGATGGGCGTCATTGCAGCGTCGCCAGCTCTCGCTCTCGGAGGCGCGGTATTGGCCGCTGCCTTCCTCGGCTTCGCTCCTTGGAACCTGGGCCCGGGCAAACGATTCCTCGGAGACGTTGGCAGCTACCTCCTTGGAGGGCTTGTCGCCCTGCTTGCAGTCGCGGCTGTCGTGGCCGGGCTGCCGCTCGTGAGCGTCCTGGGTCCTGTTGCCATCTACGGGGCCGACACGGCTATGACGCTGTTCCGCCGCGTGCTGCGAGGTGATCGCTGGTACGAGAGTCACCGCGAGCATGTATACCAGCGCATCACTGCGCGCCTCTCACACACGGCCGTCGCGACGACCGTCGCGGTCGCAACTGCGTTTTGTGCTCTGACTGGCCTACTCGTCGCTCTGGATGCGTGGCCCTGGTGGCTGGGACTCGCGGTGATCGCCGCCGCAATGATGGCGTACCTCGCACTGCCGGGAGTCTTCGGCATTGAGGACGTGCGTTGGCACCTTCGGGCTTCCGTGCAGCCTGGCGACTATCGGATTCGCACGGCCGAGTCGACCCGGGTCGTTGTCCTTGGCGCCAGCGGCTTCGTGGGCAGTGCGGTCGCCGAGCATTTTCGCTCTCACGACCTCCAAGTCTCCGAGTTGGCCGCTCCCCGCTTAATGACAGCAGCTCGTTCCGTTGAAGATCTGAGCGCCTCCATCGAGGCGCAGTCGGAGGTGCTCGCTGGGCTGCAAAGTTCCTTCAAGGACGCTGACATCGTTGTGCTTGCTGCGGGCCTCGCTGCTCCGGACGACAGCGGCAGCGATGCTCTGTACGGCGCCAACGCCCTGCTGCCCGCCATCGTGGCCAAAGCCGCAGATCGCGGAGGCGTCCGCCGTTTGGTGCATCTGAGCTCGGCTGCGGTGCAGGGACGCACGCCTGAGATTGACGAGAGCACGCAATTCAACGCGTTCTCACCGTACTCGCACTCCAAGGCCCTCGGCGAGGCAGCTCTTCTCGAGCAGATGCTCACCTTTTCCGACGGCGCCCCGCATACCGATGTGGCCATCGTGCGAGCGACGTCCGTCCAAGGCGATGGCCGACCGACGACCAAGTCACTCACAAAGCTCGCGCACTCTCGTCTAAGCAGCGTCGCCTCGCCCGGGGATCAGCCCACCGTGGTCAGTACGGTGCGTGGACTCGCCGAGTTCGTGTTGGCGGTGAGCATCGCAGCCGCTCCCATGCAGGGGGTGCGACTGCAGCCCTGGGAGAACCACTCTGTGACGACAGCGCTGGTGAGCCTCAGCGGACGAGAACCAACGAAGTTGCCGGCGGCGCTGTGCCGAGCCGTCATCGCGGTTGCGTTCAGCCTGGGCCAGTTTGTGCCGAAGTTCGCTGGGATCGCGCGCCGCCTCGAACTCCTTTGGTTCGGACAACGACAGCAGGCCGCTTCCGCGACGAGTCCGAGCATTCGCACATCGCGGGCATGGCTGCAGGAGGTGCAGGGATGACAATTGCCGATCGGCCGCCGCAGATCGCTATAAGCCAGTACTTCCGCGCCGAGCGCCACTGACGACAGAGGGCAATCTTATTGCGCGCCGGCCCCCAAGAGAATATGCGGGGTAAACGCGTGGCTAGCATTCAAGAAGTTCACGGATCGACGGGGAGGCAAAAATGCGGAAGCGAGTCGGACACGAAAAATGGTCCCGGGGCGATGGGCGTGCCAAGCGAGCGAAGTTGACTGGCTACCCACAAGGATTCAGCACGATCGGATTGCTATCCGCGACCGGTCACACCCTCGACTCCTTCTTTGTAGAGATGGTCGCTCACTGGGAAAGCACCGGTCTGCGCGTCACCACGGCGTCGAGTGACGGGTCCAAGCATTTCCCCGATCAAGTCATCATTGACGGATTAACACGTAGCCCGCGAATGGCCAACCGCCGGGTACCTCACGCGCTTCGGCAGTGGGTCGATCGCCAATCAGTCGACGTAATCCTTACGAATACAGCGACCGCCTCCGCTCTGGCTAGGCTTGCGAGAACTCGAGTCCCAGTAGTCTATTTCTGTCATGGATTGCATTGGAATCAGTTTTCGCTCAAGAGCTTGCCGTTTCGCTTCATGGAGCGTTTACTCCTCGCGCGGACCGACGGCGTAGTCTGCATGAATACTCCGGATGAGATCTGGTTCGAAAAACACGCTCCCCAGTTGCCTCGACTTCGCCTCCGCCACGGTGTCGGCCTTGATACGAAGCGATTTCCGCGGAATGTTGAGCGAAAGCCTTGGACTACAGGGGAAACTCTGCAGTTGGTCTGGTGCGGCGAACTCACTGAGCGCAAGAATCCGATCGACGCAATCGCTTTGGTCACGGAGTTGAAGCGTAGGGGTGTCGATGTAGAACTTCGGATGCTTGGTAGAGGAGCCATGCTTTCGGAGCTGGAGGAGCGGATCGGCGACGACCGTCAAGTTCAACTTCTGGGGCACGTTGACCCTGTGCCTCACTTTATGCTGTCGCATCTCCTAGTCCAGACCTCCCGGTGGGAAGGCCTGCCAAGAGTCGCGCTCGAAGCTGTGGCCATGGGCATGCCAACGGTCGGTTTCGACGTGAAAGGAGTGCAGGACATACCCGGCGCATATCTGGCCACCGAAGGCGATATCGAACAGTTGGCCAGTCAAGTGCTCCGAGCCGCGGCCGAGGGTCCGCGTTCACTCCCGGAGCTGGATGCACTGTCCTACACTCACGCAGCCGAAGCGATCCGCGAGTTCTTGGAGGCTCTACTCTCAGGTAGTTACCCGCACGGGGCCACTCTGGTGCGTTGAGTAGGCGCGCGTCAGAGTCAGTGCGCCGACACTATGACGGCGCTCAGCGAGATTCCCCGGAGTCGCTCGTCGAAGCTCTCCAGGCCGCGTGGTCAGGCTAATGCAGGTTCGTTCCGGTGGTGGCGCGGTGGCGTTCGTCGGCTGCGGCGTGGTGGTTGCCGAGCCGGCCCCTCGATGGACCTGCCTCACCTGCTTGAGCATTCGGCCTTCTCAGGGCGAGTTCAACCGGTCGTTGCAACACCGGCCTGTTCGAGCAAGAGTAGGTGCTCCTGAAAGACCTCGGCGGGCGTTCGCCAGCCGAGGGTCTTGCGGGGCCGGTTGTTGAGCGTGAGCGCCACCGCCTCGAGGTCCTCGGCGCTCCACCGGGATAGGTCGGTGCCCTTGGGGAAGTACTGGCGCAGCAGGCCGTTGGTGTTCTTGTTCGTCGGCCGTTGACTTGGGGCATCTACCAGCGCATGGTCGCCGCCTACCGTGAACCCGACCGGGCGGTCGGGCGGACGCGCCGGGTTGACGACCAGCTTCGCCGTCTTCGGCCGCTTCGCCGCCTGCTGCGCCTTCCACTGCGCCACCGTCGCCCGATAGACCTGCCTGCCGCTGCGCGTAGCAGCATTGCGACTCAACTCCCGAGACACGGTTCCCTTGTCACGTCCCAGGCGGCGGGCGATCTCGTTCACCCCGATCTGCTGCACGCGCAGCAGCGCGATCTCCTACCGCTCCTCGAACCTGGATCGTGTCACCTCGGGCTGATTTCCTGACTTGAGGGCCGCGAGGTCGGCCGACAGCTGCCGTGCGGCTTCGAGCGCCGCAGGGTCGGTCCCGGCGTCGGCCTCGAGCGCGCTGACGAGCTGCGCCGCCGCGGCCGCCGCGTCGTCGACGCCCGCCTCGAGCGCATCGATGCCGCTCGCCGCGACCACGCCGTCGAGCCCGGGCCCGACCTGGCGCACCGCCTGCTGCACGCCGCCGGCGAACTGCTCGGCGCCGCCGCTGTACTGGTCGACGCCGTCGCGCAGCGAGCCCGCACCGGCGGCCAGCTGGTCGACGCCGCCCGCGTACTGCTCGACACCCGTGCTGAGCGCCGCGGCGCCCCCGGCCAGCTGCCCGATGCCGGCCTCGGCGGTGCCGAGGCCGTCGGCGAGCTGATCGGCGCCCGCGGCGAGCTGGTCCGCGCCGTCGCCGGCGGTGCCGGTACCGCCGGCGAGCCGGTCGAGCCCGCCCGCGATCTCGCCGAGGCCCGACGCGAGCTCCGTGCCTCCGGAGCCCAGCGCATCCGCCCCGTCCGCCGCGCTGCCCAGCTGCTCGGCCAGCGTGCCGAGGCCGCCGTAGAGGCCCGAGATGAAGCCGCTCGTGACGAGGTCGCCGAACGAGCCGGCGATCGACTCGCCCGTCTCGCTCGCGAGCGTCGTCGCGAGGCCGTCGCTCGAGGCGTCGGTGACGATCTCGATGCCCGCCTGCCGCGGCTGGTCGCCCTGCAGGCTGAGCACCCGCTCCGAGAAGTCGGCCGGCACCGTGATCACCGCGTGCACGGTGCCGTCGGCGAGCTGCGCTGCGGCGTCGTCGGCATTCAGGATGCGGAAGTCGATGCCGTCGTCCTCGTCGGCGACGAGGTCGGTCACCACCTGGCGGCCGGCGAACATGACCGTCTCGGTGCCGTCGGGCGCCGTCGTGGTGAGCATCTCGTCGAGGTTGACGACGGCGGCGGGCACGTCGCGCTCGCCGTCGACGGCCGGGCCCACCGACCAGGCGGCGAACGCGGCGATCGCGAACGGGGTGGCGGCGGCGGCGGCGAGCGCGACGCCCGTCTGCAGCGTGGTGCTCATCGGTCTGCTCCGGTGGTCGCGAGCGCGTCGGGCGCCCGCGGGGTGTCGATGTCGGCGGATGCGGCTTCGGCAGCCGCGCGGTCGCGTGCGTCGCGCTCGTCCTCGGCGGTGGCGTCGGCGGGCAGCAGCTCGATCGCCTGCCTGCCGTGCGCGTCGGGCGATGGCTCGCTGGTGACGATGGTCGCGTCGTCGCCGGCCAGCAGCGCCGCCACGCGTGCGGAGCCCGCCGGGGCTCCTGCGGCGGCGTCGATCCAGACCAGGCTCGGTCGGCGCAGCGCGGCCATCGCCAGCAGCACCGCCGCGCGCTCGACCGGCGCGAGCCGCGAGAGCGGCGCCGACTCGTCGATCGACGTGCCCGCAGCGGCCGCGGCGCGCTCGACGAGCGCGGTGGCGCGGCGGTCGAGCACCGCGCCGACCGCGAACGGCGCGCGCAGCGCGAGCGCCGAGCGGGCCGCCTGGTGCGCGGTCTCGGCGTGGCCTGCGGCGCCGACGAGATCCAGGTCGACGAGCGCGATCCGCTCGCGCAGCGTGCCGACGTCGCCGGGCAGGGCGGCCCCGCCCAGGTGCGCNAACGGCGCGCGCAGCGCGAGCGCCGAGCGGGCCGCCTGGTGCGCGGTCTCGGCGTGGCCTGCGGCGCCGACGAGATCCAGGTCGACGAGCGCGATCCGCTCGCGCAGCGTGCCGACGTCGCCGGGCAGGGCGGCCCCGCCCAGGTGCGCGCGACCCGTCGCGTCCACGTCGCCCAGCAGCGCGTGCGCGAGCCGCTGCCGGTCGGCGAAGGCGCCGCCGAGGCGCACGACCGCGCCCCGCTGGGCTGTCACGCTCCAGGAGGCCTCGCCCGCGACTCCCCACGCCACCTCGGGCCGCAGCCGCTCGAGGGCGAGGTGACCGCCCGCATCCGCAGCCCAGGCGAGCGCCGCCCGGTGACGGCCGAGGCTCTCGCCCTCGACGTCCATCGAGGGCATCGCGCGGTCGAGCCAGCGCGGCAGCCACCAGGCGCGCTCGCCCATGAGCGCCATGAGCGCCGGGATGAGCGTCATGCGCACGAGGAACGCGTCGACCGCGACGCCGACCGCGAGGCCGAGCGCGATCGCCTTGATCATCGCCATGCCCTCGGGCACGAACGCGAAGAAGACGAAGAACATGATGAGCGCCGCAGCCGTCACCACGCGAGCGTTCTCGGCGAAGCCGTGCCGCACGGCGCTGAGGGCGTCGCGGCCGTGGGCGTGCTGCTCGCGCATGCCCGAGACGAGGAACATCTGGTAGTCCATCGCGAGGCCGAACAGCACCGCCATCAGCAGCACCGGCATGAACGACAGGATCGGGCCGGGCTCGGCGTGCAGCAGCTCGATGCCCCAGCCCCACTGCATCACCGCGACGACCACGCCGAAGGCGGCGAGCACGGAGGCGAGGAAGCCGAGCGCTGCCGTCACCGGCACCAGGATCGAGCGGAACACCAGCATCAGCAGCACGATCGCCAGTGAGACGACCACCGCGCCGAAGGGCAGCAGGGCGTCCTGCAGCCGCTGCGAGACGTCGATCTGCACGGCGGTCGCGCCGGTGACGGCGATGGGCGTGCCGTGCTCGGCCTCGAGCTCGGGGGCCGCATCGCGGATCGCCCGCACGAGCGCGGCCGTCGCCGGGTCGGCGGGGCCGGTCTCGGCGATCACCTGGATGATCGCGGTGTCGACCGTCTCGTCGGGGAAGGCGCTGCCGATGCGGTCGACGCCGGGGATCTCGGCGAGGTCGTCGCTGATCGCCTCGAGCGTGGGCAGCACATCGGTCACCTGGGTGATGTCGGCCATCACCACGAGCGGCCCGGTGGTGCCGTCGCCGAAGCCCTCCTGCAGCAGGTCGTAGGCGATGCGCTGCGTCGAGCCCTGCGCCTCGCGGCCGTTGTCGGGCAGCGCCAGCTGCAGGCTGGCGGCCGGCACCGCGGCGATGCCGACGACCGCCAGCACGCCCACGATCGCGAACCAGGGGCGCCTCGTGACGAGCGTCGCCCAGCGCATGCCCATCGTCGGCTTCGCGTCGACGTCGCGCTCGGCGAGCCGGGCGGCGCGGCTGCCCGGCTTCGGCCGCAGCCGCTCGCCCAGCAGCGCCATGATCGCCGGCAGCAGCGTGACCGCGGCAGCGACGGCGATCACCACCGAGACGGCGGCGCCGATGCCCATCACCGACAGGAACGGGATGCCGACGATCAGCAGCCCCGTGAGGGCGATCACCACCGTGAGGCCGGCGAAGAGCACCGCGGTGCCGGCGGTGCCTACGGCGAGCGAGCCCGACGCGACCACGCCCATGCCGCGCGCGAGCTGCGTGCGGTGCTTCGAGAGGATGAAGAGGGCGTAGTCGATGCCGACCGCGAGCCCGATCATGAGCGCCATCAGCGGCGCCGAGTTCGAGACCGTCACCAGCGCCGACGCGCCCAGCACGCCGCCCATCGTGATGCCGATCCCGACCAGGGCGGTGATGAGCGGCAGCCCGGCGGTCACGAGCGACCAGAAGGTGACGAACAGCACGATGCCGGCGAACAGCACGCCCAGCCCCTCCACCCACGAGATGGGCACGCTGGTGGCCTGGAACGCCTGGCCCCCGAACTCGACGGTCAGGCCGTCGTCACGCACCGCATCCGCTGTCGTGACGAGCTCGTCGAGGCCCGCCGGCGTGACGCCGGAGCCCTGCGGCTCGAACTGCACCTGCGCGAACGCGATGGTGCCGTCGGCCGAGATCTGGTCGGAGGCGAACTCGTTCCACGGGTCGAGCGCGGTGGCGACGTCGTCGATCGCCGAGATCTGCTCGACCTGCGCCACGATCGCGTCGCGGTGCTGCTCGATGGTGTCACCCTCGGGCGCCTGGTAGACGACCTGCACCGACGAGCCGGCGACCTGCGGGAACACGCTGCCGAGCCGGTCGAGCGCCTGCTGCGACTCGGTGCCGGGGATCGCGAACGACTCCTGCATGTTCGGGCCGAGCGCGAGCGCGCCGCCCAGCACGCCGCCGAGGGCGATCGCCCAGGCGAGGATGACGAACCAGGCACGGCGCATGGACGCTGCGCCGACGCGGGAGAGCCAGGTGGCCATCAGGCGTCCTTCCGAAGCGGGGTGGTGGCCGCGTGCGCGGCATCGGGCAGGCAGAGCTCGAGCAGCGTGTCGATGAGGATCTCGCGCATCTCGGCCGGGTCGAGGTGGTCGCGGCCGTCGTCGAGCGAGTCGCCCAGGATGAAGGCGACGCCGGCCAGGCCGATCGACAGGCGCGTGAGCACGCGCGGCGTGGGTGCCTCGAGCACGAGCGTGCGGGCGATCTCGTCGACGATCGCGTTCGCGCGGGCGATCACCGGCACGTCCTGCAGCGCGCCGCGCTGGGTGACGAACACCGACACGGCGGCGCTGTGCGCCATGAGGGTGTCGACGAAGCCGGTGACGAGCGCCGGCGCCGCCTCGACCTTCGCGTCGTGCAGCTGCGGCAGCGAGCCGACGAGGCCCGCCATCGAGTCGAGCGCGGGCTGCATGGCGGCCTCGAGCAGCGACTCCTTCGAGTCGAAGTGGTAGAGCACCGACGACTTCGAGGTGCCGACGTCGTCGGCGATCTGCTGGATCGAGCTGCCCAGGTAGCCGAAGCGGGCGAAGCGCTCGAGCGCGGCCTGCAGGATCGTGTCGCGGGTGGTCACGTGGAGCCATGCTACTGACCGATCGGTCAGATGTCGACCGATCGGTCAGGATGCCTTGCGCGACCAGGATGACGAAGCGGATGCGTGCGGCTCGGCCCGCGCGCAGGACGCGTGGGTAGGTTGGTCGCGACCACCCGGATGGATGTTGGAGGCATGATGCGCAAGTACCTGTTCAACGCGGGCGTGCTGAGCTCGGTCGCGAGCGGCATGGCCGTCGTGAAGGCCACCCGTCAGGGCAAGAAGGATTGGCGCCTGGCGCTGCTGTGGGTCAGCTGGGGCATCGGCGTCGCCCTGGCGATGGGGGCCGTCAAGCAGCGGGAGGACGCGATCCGCCAGGAGGAGCTCGAGCGCGAGCTCGAGAAGGTCGCGAAGAAGCGCAAGTGAGCGAGCCGGTCGCCGTCGTCGGCGATGCGCTGGTCGACGAGGTCGACGGCGCCTCGATCGTCGGCGGCGCCGCGCTCAACGTCGCGGTGGGCCTCGCTCGGCTCGGCGTGCCGGCGCGGCTGATCGCCATGGTCGGCGACGACGCGCCGGGGCGACTGGTGCGCGAGCACTGCGCGCGGCACGGGGTCGAGCTCGTCGCCACCGCCGCCGGGCAGGGCACCGCCGTCGCGACCGCCGTGCGCGACGGCGGCACCATGCGGTACGAGTTCAACGACGCGGGGCTCGGTCGCTTCGTCGACCTCGCCGGGCTCGAGCGACTGCTGGCCGCTGCGCCGCTCGTGGTGGTCTCCTGCCTCGCGCTCGAGCACGAGGCGCAGGTCGCGCCGCTCGTCGCGCTCCCCCGCTCGCGCGAGCGCCTGCTGCTCGACCCGAACGCGCGCCCCGCGTACCTGCGCGAGCCCGGCGCCCGCGAGCGCTTCGCCGCCGGGCTCGACCTGCTCGCGTCGCGGGCGCTGCTGGTGAAGGCGAGCGACGAGGACGCCGAGCTCGTCTATGAGGAGCACGTCGACGACAGCGCGACCCGCTGGATCGCCTCGGGCACGGGCGCTGTGGCGATCACCCGCGGGCCCGCCGGTGCGCGGATCGTCACCGGCGACGGCTGGGTCGATGCGCTCGTGCCGTCGCTGGAGGCGCCCATCGTCGACACGATCGGGGCCGGAGACGCCGTGCTCGCCTCCCTCACCGCATCCGTCATGCACCGCGATCACGAGGGCGGATGGGCTGGGCCCCTCGGGCGCGCCATGGCGGTGGCCGCCGCCACCACTCGCTCAGCGGGCGGGCTGCTGCAGCTGCCCGACTGACGCGCGGCGACGCCGCGGGCGAGCCACCGCACGCCGAGTGGCGCAGGCGTGCCCGCCTAGCATGGTGCAATGGCACTCAAGTCGCTCGACCAGTCCTCGAAGCTCAAGCACGTCCTGTACGAGATCCGGGGACCTGTGGCCGCGGAGGCCGCGCGGCTCGAGGCCGAGGGACATCGGATCCTGAAGCTCAACATCGGCAATCCGGCGCCGTTCGGGTTCGAGACGCCCGACACGATCGTGCAGGACATGATCGCCAACCTGTCGCTCGCGCAGGGCTACTCCGACTCGAAGGGCGTGCTGTCGGCGCGCCGCGCGGTCGTGACCCGCTACGAGGACGTCGAGGGCTTCCCGCCGCTGACCGTCGACGACGTCTTCCTCGGCAACGGCGTCTCCGAGCTCATCACGATGACCATGCAGGCACTGCTCGACAGCGGCGACGAGGTGCTGATCCCCGCGCCCGACTACCCGCTCTGGACGGCGATGACGTCGCTCGGCGGCGGCACGCCCATCCACTACCTCTGCGACGAGGCCGCCGACTGGGCGCCCGACCTCGCCGACATCGAGGCGAAGATCACGCCCCGCACCAAGGCGATCGTCGTGATCAACCCCAACAACCCCACGGGCGCCGTCTACTCGCGCGAGGTGCTCGAGGGCATCGTGGCGCTCGCGCGCAAGCACTCGCTGCTGATCCTCGCCGACGAGATCTACGACCGCATCCTCTATGACGACGCCGAGCACGTCTCGATCGCGACGCTCGCGCCCGACCTGCTGGTGCTCACCTACAACGGGCTGTCGAAGACCTACCGCGCGGCGGGCTTCCGCGCTGCCTGGCTGGCGATCTCGGGCCCCAAGGACCACGCGAAGGGGTTCCTCGAGGGGCTGACGCTGCTGGCGTCGACGCGCCTCTGCCCGAACGTGCCGGCGCAGTACGGCATCCAGGTGGCGCTGGGCGGGCACCAGTCGATCGAGGATCTGATCCTGCCCGGTGGTCGGCTGCTCGAGCAGCGCGACGCGGCGGTGCAGCGGCTGTCGGCGATCCCCGGCGTCAGTGTGGTGGTGCCGAAGGGCGCGCTCTACGCCTTCCCGCGGCTCGACCCCGAGGTGCACGAGATCCACGACGACGCGCAGTTCGCGCTCGACCTGCTGCGGCAGGAGAAGATCCTCGTCACGCACGGCTCGGGCTTCAACTGGCCGGCGCCCGACCACTTCCGCATCGTGACGCTGCCGTGGAAGCGCGACCTCGTCACGGCCATCGACCGCATCGGCAACTTCCTGTCGTCGTACCGGCAGTAGTAGGCCATGGCCGAGCGCGCTCGCACCCCGCACAGCGACGAGCTCGCCGGCGCGCCGCCGGCACTCGAACGGGACGCGGCTACGCCGCGACCGCGTCGCGCACTGCGTCGGCCAGCGAGGTCGTCGGTCGTCCGATGAGATTGCGGAGGTCGCCCCCGTTGATGACAAGGTCACCGCGGGCGATGACGAGGTCTGAGTCCGCAATTCTCTCGGCGAGCGCTTCGGGCAGCCCGCTGCTCGTCAGCATGCTCGCGTATGCCGGGATGGGGAGATCCCGGTACGCGACGGTCCCGGCGGGGTCGCCGCCGAGGAGCGCCATCGTTGCCGCCTCTGCGTAGTTCGCGCGGGACGCCCCACTGGTCCGGTTGCCGCCGGCGCTGCCGACCACCGCGTAGCCGTTGCGCAGCAGGACGAACGGGATCCCGACTTCCTCGAGGAGGGCCTCGGTGGACCGGTGCCCCTCCGCGAGCGCGCATTCACCGCGCTCGTGCATGCGATGAGCTCCACGCCCACCGCGCTGGCGGCTTCGATCACGGTGCGGTCGCGGAACGCAAGCTCAGATTCGCTGACCCTCCTGCGCGTAGCTGCCGCGTAGCTGGTGCGTCGATCATTGCGTCCTCGTGCAGAGGCGCAAGCGCCCCGCCCTAGGACGCGCAGCATCAGGGCGCAGGCGGCTGAGCATTCATCGTTTGTCGGCCCCGTCCGATAGGAAAGACATGGCAGGTCCCCAACCTGCTGTCCCCAGCACCACCCTCTCTGTCCAGAAAGCAGCACGATGCGTACAGCACGCCCCATCGCGGCCCTTGCCGCGACCGCCCTTGCCGCCATTGCCCTGGTCGGCTGCGGCGCGTCCACGCCGCCGGTGAATACGCCAGCCGCCACCGAATCCGCCGAGGCAGCTGCGACTGAGTCGCCGACGCCGACGCCCACGCCGACACCCACCGAGGAGACCCCGTCCGAGGGTTCGCGCGAGGCGCCACTCGCGCTCGGCGAGACGCGCGGCCTGGCCGAGGGTTCGGCCTGGATCGTCGGGATCACGGAGGCAAACTACGACGCGTTCACCGCGATCCGTGCCGAGAACGAGTACGTCGCGGCCCCGCCCGAGGGCATGCGGTTTATCACCGGCGTCGTCTCCATCGGGATCGTCGAGGAGAACCTCGTCAGCCAGAGCGTCGACATCGCCAACGACGGCGTCGAGCCGTGGTTCAGCATCACCACCGAGTACGTCGGCAGCGACGGCAAGAGCTACGGCGAGAGCGGCACCGGCGACGCTTACTGCTACACCAGCAACGATCTCGCCTCGCAGGGCCCGATCTACGACGCCTCCGTCGTCACCACCGGCAACGTCTGCATGGTCGTGCCCGAGGCCGCTCTCGCGGGAGGCATCTGGCGCATTAGCAACCAGGTCAACGAGGCCGTCTGGATCGAGGGCGCCCCGTGATCCCCAACCCGATGTCGACGCCCGCACCCGAGGCGGAGCCGAGGATGCAGCGCCAGCCGCAGGCGGGTAGGCCGGCCCCTGCCGCCACCGCCAAGCCGCGCAGAGCACCGTGGATCGTCGCAGCGGTCGCGACAGTCGCAGCGCTCGTCGCAGGCGGGCTCGCTGTCTCCAGCGGTGCCGCCTCCGCCGCAGCAGCTGAGGAGGCCACCGATAGGATCGCCTCGCTCGAGACCCGAAACGACAACCTCCAGTCCAGCCTCGAGCGGTCCGAGAGCGAGCGGGACGAAGCTGTTACTGCCCTCACCGAAGCGCAGGAGGCGTTCGAGGCCTGGGAAGCGGAGCTCACCGCCCGCGAATCGGCCGTCACCCAGGAGGAGGCGACCGCCGCGACGCGCGAGTTCGGCAACGGCCTGCACGTCATCGGCACCACAGTCGAGCCCGGCGTCTACAGCACGCCGGGGCAGGGCTCGTGCTATTACGCCTGGATGTCCGGAACCGGGTCGGACGCCGACATCATCGACAACAACATCGTCTCCGGCCCCGTCACCGTGACGCTCAGGTCGGGCGACGTGTTCGAGTCGAGCCGCTGCGGCACCTGGACGAAGACCGGTTGAGCCGCACCTCCGCCTAGCGCCCCGGAGCCACCATCGCCCGGAGCGCTTCGCGGTGCCTAATTTCGTGTGCGGCGGCGCGCCGGACGCGCTCCTCACAAACGAACGTCTGCGAGAGAGTTCGGCGAAGTTCGCCGCAGAGCCGCGGCAGAAGCGACCGCTAAGGGACACGGTATGCCTCCTGAGGTTGGAGACGCGGTCCCCGGCTCGATAGGCGGTCGCTGGCGACTGGACGAGTCGGGCGCAGGCGCATCCGAGGGCGCCTCGCGACGCCGCGCTTCTCCGACGTCGCCCTGCCACGCTAGTCTCCGATCAGCGGGAGCCAGGAGACCAACAAAAGGGCCCCTGACCGGGCAATTCTGCCAGTCAGGGGCCCTGCACTTCGTTCGTACACCCCCCGGGACTCGAACCCGGAACCAATTGATTAAGAGTCAACTGCTCTGCCAATTGAGCTAGAGGTGCATGGTTTCTCAACCGAGGATCAAGCGTAGCACGACTCCGGACGTACCCCCAACGCCCCGTGTCGGACCGTGCCGGGCAGCCCGCGGACGCTGGTTGGATGGGATCGTGACCCATCTCGAGCCCGGCATGCGCGCACCCGACTTCACGCTCCTCGATCAGGGCGGCAACCCCGTGTCGCTGGCCGACCTGCGGGGCCGCAGGGCGATCGTCTACTTCTACCCCGAGGCGCTCACCTCGGCCTGCCAGCAGCAGGCGTGCGACTTCCGGGATGCGGTGCCAGACCTCGGCGGGCACGGCTACGCGGTGGTCGGCATCTCGCGCGACCCGGTCGAGAAGCTCGCCCGGGCGCATGCGCTCGACGGCCTCACGTTCCCGCTCCTCAGCGATGAGGATCTCGCGGTGCATCGCGCCTGGGGCACCTTCGGCGAGAAGAACAGCTACGGCCGCATCGTCGAGGGCGTGCGCCGCTCGACCTTCGTGCTCGACGAGGCCGGCATCATCACCCACGCCTTCTACAACACCAAGGCGAAGGGCCACCTCGAGATGCTCGACAAGCGGCTCGCCTTTCGGGGCTGAGACCGTTCAGCGCTCCTCGCGCCGCAGCCAGCCGGTGACGCTCTTGCGCAGCACCAGCGCGAAGACGGTGATCGCCAGCGCCGCCATGACGAGCGCCAGCGGCACGGGGCCCTGACCGCCGTCGAAGGTGCCGAGCGCGACCCCCAGCAGCAGCACGTGCCAGACGACGGCCGCCGCGCGCGACCACGCCTTGCCGTCGAGCATGGCCTTGCCGGCGACCGCCAGGAACAGCGCAGAGCCCGCCGCGAGCACCGCCAGGAACAGGCCGCCGCCGATGTGCTCGAGCGGATCGCCGAGCGCCGAGACAGCGAGCCAGACGGCCAAGCCGATCATGCCGAGCCCCTCGAGCAGCATCAGGCCGCCGGCCCACGTCGCGGTCGCCGGACGGTCGCTCGAGACTTCACTCACAGAAGAAAACCCTTGCCTGTCGGTGGTGGCTGTGGAAACATAGAACGTCGGGCGGCAGTGCTGCAGCGCCCTCAGACTTCTGCGCCGCGATCGATCGCGATGCGCGACTTCCCCCTCCAATGTACAAGGAGCATGACTATGGATTGGCGTGATGACGCTGCCTGCCTCACGGTGGACCCCGAGCTCTTCTTCCCGGTCGGCAACACCGGCCCGGCGCTCGAGCAGATCGAGAAGGCGAAGGCCGTCTGCGCGACGTGCCCGGTGACCGAGATGTGCCTCCAGTACGCGCTCGAGACCAGCCAGGACTCCGGCGTGTGGGGCGGCCTCTCCGAGGACGAGCGCCGCGCGCTCAAGCGCCGCGCTGCTCGCGCCCGTCGCGCGGGCTGACCGCACCATACATCGCAAGCGGGGTCGCCGGAAGGCGGCCCCGCTTCGCTGTGTGCGGCCGGTCGTCGTCGGCCGCCCGCGGCGTCAGGGCTGCTCGGGCTCCCGGATGTACGCCAGCGGCACGCGCACGGTGACCTCGGTCCCCTCGACCGCCCTGGCGCCCCAGTCGATGGTGCCCGACAGCTCACCGGTGACCAGCGTCTTCACGATCTGGGTGCCGAGGCCCGAGCCGACCCTGCCGGCCGGCAGGCCGATGCCGTTGTCGCACACCTGCACCGTGAGCCAGGCGTCGTCGCGTCGCGCCGTGATGCGCACGAGGCCGTCCTCCTTGCCGGGCAGTCCGTGCTCGACCGCGTTGGTCACGAGCTCGGTGAGCGCGAGCGCGAGCGGCGTCGCGTAGCCGCTCGGCAGCACCCCGAACGAGCCGATGCGCTCGGTGCGCACGTGCGAGCCGTGCATCGAGGCCACCTCGCTCGTCAGCCGCACCGCGCGGTCGAAGACGGCGTCGAAGTCGACCGATTGGCTCAGCCCTTCGGAGAGCGTGTCGTGCACCACGGCGATCGACGACACGCGACGCTCGGCGTCCTGCAGCGCGGTGCGCGCCTCCTCGCTCTTCGTCCGCCGCGACTGGATCCGCAGCAGCGCGGCGACGGTCTGCAGGTTGTTCTTCACGCGATGGTGGATCTCGCGGATCGTCGCGTCCTTCGTGATGAGCGTCTGCTCCTGCGCCCGCAGGTCGGTGACGTCGCGCACGAGCACGATGGCGCCGATCCGCTCGGCGCCGTGCCGCAGCGGCAGCGCGCGCAGCGACAGCGTCACGGTGCGGGTCTCGATGTCGGTTCGCCACGGCGCGCGGCCGGTGACGACGAGCGGCAGCGCCTCGTCGACCTCCTGCGAGTCGTCGATCAGGTCGGTCGTCGTCTCGGCGAGCGACTCCCCCTCGAGCTCGCCGCGGAAGCCGAGCCGCGTGAACGCCGACAGCGCGTTCGGGCTCGCGAAGGTCACCGTGCCCGCC
Organism: Agrococcus beijingensis; assembly: GCF_030758955.1. Taxonomy (NCBI): domain Bacteria; kingdom Bacillati; phylum Actinomycetota; class Actinomycetes; order Micrococcales; family Microbacteriaceae; genus Agrococcus; species Agrococcus beijingensis. The sequence goes on from NZ_CP132360.1 coordinate 2,651,252, forward strand.
TGGTCGAGCCGGATCAAGCCGTCGGATGCGCGCGCGGCGCCCCGGCGCGGACCGGACGGGGCCGCCTGGTCCGGGAAGTCGCCGGCCGCGATCATGCGGAACAGCTCGTCGGCGCACTCCTTCGAGGTGCGCTCGAGCCGGCCCGCGCTGCGCGTGTCGGCGTGGTTGGCGTGCCTGGTGATGACGGCGATGGGGCGGTCGATCACCTTCGTCGACGGCTCGACCTCGCGCCGCCGCACCGGGATCGCGCGCACCTTGGCGTCGGCCTCGACGCCCCAGGTCGGCGAGTCGCCGGAGAGCGAGACGCCCTCCTGGTAGGCGCGATCGACCTGCTCGCGCCAGGCGTTGCGCACCGGCTGACCGAGGATGTCGCGGTAGAACAGCGTCGACGCGCCAGCGGGGCGCGCGTGCTGGGCCGCGATGTAGGCGTCGTCGTCGCCGGTCGGCAGCCACAGCACGATGTCGCCGATGGCGAGATCGGCCAGCAGCTGGAAGTCGGCGACCAGCCGGTGCAGCCATCGCATGTCGTCATCGCTCAGGTTGCCGTGGCGCTCGGCGATCGACGTCAGGCTCGTCACCACTTCAGCGTAGTGCCGCGCGCCAGGCTCGCCGTGGCCGCTCGGCGGCCCGCAGCGACGCGCGGCTCACGGGGGCCTCCTGCGGCAGCAGCGCCGTCGCGAGCTCCTGCACCTTGCGGCGCAGCCGCGAGCGCCCCGCGACGTCGACCAGCGGCCGGCCCTCGAGCAGCGCCGCGTCGGCGGCGCGCCCGTCGAACGGCCAGCAGGCCTCCGGCGTCACCTGCGCGAGCCGGCGCAGGGTCTCCTGCACGGCGCGCTCGGGCGCGATGCCGATGGCGGATGCGCGCACCTTGTTCACGACGACGCGCACGCGGGCCTGCGGCACCAGGTCGCGCAGCTCGGGCAGCGCCCGCACGAGCCGAGCGATGCCGACCGCGTCGCCGCCGGCGACCGCGACGACCTCGTCAGCAGCCTCGAGCGCCGCGAGCGTGGCGGCATGGCGGCGCGGCGCGAACAGGTCGCTGGAGATCTCCTCGTCGCGCTCGAGGCTGGCGGCCACGTCGACGACCGTCCAGTCGGCCCAGTCGCGGCAGCGCTCGAGCACCTCGGCGACCCGCTCCGCGCCGAGCTCGGGCCAGCGGCTCGCGCGGCCGATGCCGGTGAGCACCCGCAGCGTGCCGCCCATCGTGGGCACCTGCTGCGCGATGCGGTCGAGCTCGTCCACGGTGAGGCTGCCGGCACGGGCCAGTCGCGCGGCGGCGGCGAAGCCGGGCGACTCGTCGAGCAGGCCGAGGGCGGGTGCGATCGACGCGCTCGTGGTGTCGGCGTCGACGAGCGCGACGCGCTGACCGAGCACCGCGAGCTCGGCGGCCAGCGCGATCGCGGCGGTCGTGCGCCCCGGCGCCCCCGCCGGGCCCCACACCGCCAGCACGCGTCCGCGCGCTCGCTCCTCCTTCGGGGTCTGCTCGGCCGACGGCGCGACCGCGCCCTCGATCGCCGCGAAGCCGTCGGCCCAGGCGACCGCGTCGAGGCCCAGCGTCTGCGCGCGGGCGCGCTCGGGCGCGTCGTCGGCGAGCGCGACCAGTCGGAGGCCGCGCTGGTCGCAGACCTCCACCAGGGCGCGGGTGGCGTGATGCTCGCTCGCGACCACCAGCACGACGTCGATGCGCGGCTCGGCGTCGGCAGGTCGGGCGGCGAGCCGCTCGATGAGGTCGGCGGCGGTCGCGGCGCGGATGGCGACGCGGTGCCCGTGGCGTGCGGCCTCGCGGACGATCGCGTCCTCGCGCTCCAGGGGCGCCGAGACGGCGATGCCGATCACGGCGCCGACCCCACCGGCTGCGCCAGCGGCACGACGCTCAGCGCGTGCTCGTTCGAGACGGCCTCGAGCAGCAGGGCCGTCTGGTCGCGCGGCACCAGCAGCTCGAGCTGGGTGCCGGCGGAGGCGAGGATGCCCTCGTCCTCCAGCAGGCCCACCACGATCGCGTCGTCGACGAGCACCGACGGCGCCGCGAACCCCTCGTCGCCCGGCGCGGCCGTCCAGACATCGACCAGCGCCCCGGCGCGCACCGCGCTCGGCAGCGCGCCCTCGACGTCGATCACGACGGCGGCGCGCTCATCGCCCGCCGCGTCGCCGAGCGCGCGCAACGGCAGCACCTCGCCCTCGCCCACCGTCGCGGCGACCACCATCCCGACCGGGTCCGCGGACGCATCCAGGTATCGGTCCTGCGCCTGCGGCAGGCGGACATCGATCGGCTGCACGTCGCCTGCGGCGATCGTCTCGCCCGGCAGCAGCGTGCGCGTGGCCGACCAGGCGGTCTCGGTGCGCGCCGACTGCTGCACCACGAGCCACACGCCCGCGAGCGACGCGAGCACCAGCACGACGCCGATCACGAGCCGCGGATCCAGCCAGGTGCGGGATGCTGCCATGGTCTCCTCCTCGTCGACGGCACGAGCGTGGCAGGAGCGCGACGGGCGTCGCTGAAGTTCTCCACAGGGTCGCCGCACGTCGGCGCCGACTGGCCCACAATGGCTTCCATGTCGATCGAAGCCCGCCGCTTCCTCGCCGTCGCCGACGTCGCCGAGGTGCTCGGCACGTCGCCCGCCGCGGTGGTCGACCTGCTCGAGGAGGGCTCGCTGCTGGGCGTGCGCGTGCGCGGCGCGTGGCGCGTCGCCGACGACGAGGTGCAGGCCTGGATCGATCGCGAGATCGAGCTGGAGCGGCGCCGCGGGCTGTGGCGGCAGGCGCAGTCTGCGAGCATCGCCGACCTGTTCGGCGAGCGGTAGCCGACGCCCGCCGTGCCTGGAACGCGCAGGGCGCGTCAGGGCATCCGCACCCAGTCGAATGCCGAGAACGGCACGACCCGCCACGAGCGCACGCTGCTGCGGCGCGGATGCTCGCCCGGCTCGTGCACCGCGAGGTCGAGGTGGTCGCGCCCGACCCGGTCGATGGTGCCCGACACCGGCATCGTGCCCTCGAGGATGACCGCGGCACGGCGGCGGGCGAGGTCGCGCAGCGCGAAGGCGAAGCTCAGCCGCGCCTGCAGGTCGCCGGCCTCCTTCGCCGGCCGCACCGAGGCCGCCGCGCCGTCGGCGTCGAGCTCGATGCCGGCGATGGCGTGCAGCGGCACGATCGCGCCGGTGTCGGCGGGCGCGCCCTCGAGCACGATGCCGTTCAGCCAGTCGCGGCCGAGCGCCATCCGGCGCAGGCGCAGCCGCGCGCCGCCGCGCAGCGCGAGGTCGAGCTGCCGGGGCGCGGCGGCGATGCGGTCGCGCAGCTCGAGGCGGCCGACGCGGAAGCGCTCCTCCTCGGCCTCGAGGTCGCGCCGCTCGGCGCCCAGCTCGGCCTCGAGCTGGCTCTCGAGATCGTCGAACAGGTCCTCGAAGCGCACGACGGCGAATCTAACCGTCGCCGGACCCGGTCTGTCGAGCGTTCTCCACAGGGGAGTTCTGCCCATCCCCTGCCCCGCACGTTTCCGGCTACCTTCGCCCCACGGTGCCACCGCGGGCCGCCAGCGGATGCGAGGGGGCAGCGGTGAGCACGCAGCGACGACGGATGAACTCCGTGGATGCCGAGGAGTTCTTCGACTTCCAGCCGTGCTCGTCGGAGGGTCTGCCCGATCCCGTGCCGCTGATCGAGAACCTCGCGAGCAGCGTGATCGAGATCCTGCTGGGCGTGCGCGACGTGCAGCAGATCGCCCGCTGGGTCACCGAGACCACCTACGACCAGCTCACCGAGCGGGCGCTGACCGCTCGGCGCCGCCGCGCGGGCCAGTCGCACCGCGCGGTGCCCGGCTTCGCCGTCAGCGCCGTGCGCGCCTGCCACTCGGCCGACGGCGTGGTCGAGGGCTCGGCGGTGGTCCGCTCGGCCGGGCGCACGCGCGCCGTCGCGATCCGGCTGGAGGGGCTCGACGGGCGCTGGCGCGCGACCTCCGTGAACGTGCTGTGACGCGAGCATGCAGGGAGGTGAGCGTGCACTGAGGTGAGCGTGCACTGGCGAGAACGAGCACCGACGAGACCGTGCCCAGTCCGCTAGGCGCGGGGCTGCTCCTCGCCCGGCGACTCGGGCCGAGCGTCGGCCGTGGGCTCCGACGCGGCGTCCAGGGACGCATCCGCCGTCACGGGCGCCGCGGCGGCGGCGTCGCGCTCGGCGAGCTCCGCCTCGATGCGCTCGCGCGCCTCGGCACGGTTGTTGATGCGCGTGACCTGGCGGAAGAACACGAACATCAGCGCGATGACGACGACGCCGATCAGCGCCGTGGCCAGGAAGCCCTCCCAGCCGGGGGTCACCTGGTTGGGGTCGAAGCCCAGGTCGTCGGGGGTGGTCGGCGTCATCAGTCCTCCTCGACGCCTGCGAACAGGTCGTCCTCGGTGCCCTCGCGCGCCACGCGCGATCGCACCAGCTCGTAGTCATCGGTCGGCCACGCCTGCCGCAGCAGGTCGTTCGGCCAGAAGAAGAAGCGCGACTCGGGGTCGACCTGGCTCGCGTGCGAGCGCAGCGCCACGTCGCGCGCGTCGAGGTGCGCGCCGACGTCGACGCGCGTCGTCAGCGTGTGCCCGCGCTCGCCCAGGCGCGCCGCCCACTCGCGCACGAACGGCAGCCGCTCGTCGTCGGGGTCGGTCGCCTCGAGCGCGCCCAGCAGCGCCTGCAGGCGCGGCCCGCTCATCGAGCGGTCGTAGTAGACCTTCTGCACCTGCCACGGCTCGCCCAGCTCGGGCAGACCCTCGGCGGCGTGCTCGACCGCCCACATCGTCACCTCGTGGCAGCGGATGTGATCGGGGTGCGGGTAGCCGCCCATCTCGTCGTACGTGACGACCACCTGCGGCCGCAACCGCCGGATGAGCCGCACCAGCGGACGGCCGGAGATCTCGAGCGGCAGGGTCGCGAACGAGAGCGCGCGCAGCGGCTCGCCGACGTCGGGCAGCCCCGAGTCGACGTAGCCCAGCCACACGTGGTCGATGCCGAGCGCCGCCTGCGCGCCCGCCATCTCGAGCCGACGCACGCCGGTGATGTCGCGCGCGGCGCGGTGCAGCGGCTCGAAGCGCTCGTTGAGCACGCTGCCGCTCTCGCCGTTCGTGCAGGAGACGACCGTCACCTGCGCGCCCTCCGCGACGTAGCGGGCGAGGGTGGCGGCACCCTTGCTCGACTCGTCGTCGGGATGCGCATGCACCGCGAGCAGGCGTCGCACGATCACTCCCTCTCCCCCGCGGCCCCGGCCGCCGCACGGCGCGACAGATAGGCTGGAACCGCTCCCCCATCCTCCCACGACAGGCTCCCATGACCGATCTGCAGGCACGCTACGGCCGCACGCGCAGCTGGTCGCGACAGCAGCGGCTGCTCGGCATCGCCGCGGGCCTGGTCATGCTGCTGACCGCCACGCTCTGGATCTGGTGGGTGGGCACGGATCCCGCGCGCACGAGCCTCCAGGCGCGCGACCTCGGCTACGAGATCGTCGACGACACCACGATCCGCGTGGTGTTCGACGTGAGCGTCGAGGCGGGCACGCCGGTGACCTGCGCGGTCGAGGCGCTCAGCAGCGACTACAGCATCGTCGGCTGGCAGGAGGTGGAGCTGCCGGTGACCGACGCCTTCAGCTCGACCCACGTCGTCGAGCTGCGCACGAGCAAGCGGCCGACGACAGGATTGGTCTCGGAGTGCTGGCTGTCGTAGCATGGAGGTTGGACCGGCCCACTCGGGGCCGGTTCTGTGCATATCAGGAGACGACATGAACGGCACCACGGAGACCTGGCTGACCCGGGAGGCGCACGACCGCCTGCGCGGCGAGCTGGAGCACCTGCAGGGTCCCGTGCGCGCCGAGATCGCCAAGCGCATCGAGGAAGCCCGCGACGAGGGCGACCTGAAGGAGAACGGCGGCTACCACGCCGCCAAGGACGACCAGGCGCAGATCGAGGCGCGCATCGCCCAGATCACGCAGCTGCTGCGCACCGCCAAGGTCGGCGAGGCACCGCAGGCGGCGGGCGTCGTCGAGCCGGGCACCGTCGTCACGGCGACCATCGCCGGCGACGCGACCACCTTCCTGGTCGGCAACCGCGAGATCGCCGAGGCCGGCGACGAGCTCGACGTCTACAGCGAGGCGAGCCCGCTGGGCGCCGCGATCCTGGGCCTCAAGATCGGCGCGAAGACGAGCTACCAGACGCCGTCGGGCGCGAAGATCGACGTCGAGATCGTCGACGTGCAGACCTACCGGGGCTAGCCCCCGCACGACGATGGCCCCGCTGCGTGCGGGGCCATCGTCGCATCAGCAGCGACTAGAGCGGCTGCGGCTCGTAGCCGGCGCGCCGCAGCGCCTCGAGCACGCGCTCGGCATGCTCGGGGCCACGGGTGGTGACGGAGATGTCGATCGAGACGTCGCTGATCGAGGTCCAGGCGTCGTGCTGCGAGTGCAGCACCTCGACGACGTTGGCCTGCTCGTCGGAGACGATCTGGGCGATGATGGCCAGCTGGCCGGGGCGGTCGGGCAGCGCGATCCGCACCTTCAGGTAGCGCTGCGAGGCGGCGAGGCCGCGGCCGATGACGCGCTCCATGAACAGCGGGTCGATGTTGCCGCCCGAGAGGATCGCCACCGTGGGGCCGTCGGATGCGACCAGTCCGGTCATGATCGCGGCGGTCGCGACCGCTCCTGCAGGCTCGACGACGAGCTTGGCGCGCTCGAGCAGCATGATCATCGCGCGGGCGATGTCGTCCTCGGAGACGGTGACGATCTCGTCGACGGTCTCGCGAATGATCGAGAACGGCAGGTCGCCGGGACGGGCGACGGCGATGCCGTCGGCGATGGTCGGCTGCGTGACGATCGTCGTCGGCTCCCCCGCCTCCAGCGACTCGACGTAGGCGGCGGCGCGCTCGGCCTGCACGCCCACGATGCGCACGCGGCGGCCCTCGCGGTCGGCGCGCTGCCGGATCGCGGATGCCACCCCGGCCGCCAGCCCGCCGCCACCGATGGGCACGACGACCGTGGAGACATCCGGAACCTGGTCGAGGATCTCGAGGCCCACCGTGCCCTGGCCCTCGATCACGTCGAGGTGGTCGTACGGGGGCACGAAGGTGGCGCCGGTGCGGGCGACGTGGTCGATCGCGGCGGCCAGCGCCGTCTGGAAGTCGAGGCCGCGCAGCTCGACCGCCGCGCCGTAGTCGCGCGTCGCCTGCAGCTTCGGCAGCGCGACGCCGACCGGCATGAAGATGGTCGAGCGCATGCCCAGCTCGGTCGCCGCGAAGGCGACGCCCTGCGCGTGGTTGCCGGCCGAGGCCGCGACGACGCCGCGGGCGCGCTGCTCGTCGGAGAGCTTCGACAGCATGTTGTAGGCGCCGCGCAGCTTGTAGGCGCCCGTGCGCTGCAGGTTCTCGCACTTGAGGAACACCTCGGCGCCGTGCATGCCCGAGAGGTAGCGCGAGCGCTCCATCGGGGTCTCCTGCACGATGCCGACGAGCCGGGCGCGCGCCGCCTCGAAGTCGGCGAGCGTCGGGCCCGGCAGCGCGGTCGCCGGCGAGGCCTCGGGCGATGGCGTGTCGGTCACTGGACGACGTCCTCGATCTTCGGGTTCGGATGCGTGCGCCAGGTTCCGTGGGCGATCGTCTTCACGAAGATGTTCAGGAACGCCACCACCGGCACGGCGAAGAGCGCGCCGGCGATGCCGCCGATGGTCGAGCCCGCGGCGACCGCGAGCACCACCGCGAGCGGATGCACCTTCACGGCAGTGCCCATGATGAGCGGCTGCAGCAGATGGCTCTCGATCTGCTGCACGAGCAGCACGATGCCGAGCATGATGAGCGCCGGCACGAAGCCGAACGAGATGAGCACGACGAGCACGGCGATCGCACCGGTCACCACTGCTCCGATGATGGGGATGAACGAGCCCAGGAACACCAGGATCGCGATCGGCAGCACGAGCGGCATGCCGCCCTCGAAGAACAGGCCGAGGATGAAGGCGCCCAGCCCGATGCCGACCGCGTCGATGAATGCGACGAGCACCTGCACGCGCACGAAGTTGCCGAGCGTCACCCACCCGGCCCTCGCGGCGCCGTCGGTGGCGGGGCGCGCGGCGGCAGGCAGCAGGCCGACGAGGAAGCGCCAGATGCCGCGGCCGTCGGAGAGCGTGAAGATCAGCGCGAAGAGCGCCAGCAGCAGCCCGGCGGCGAAGTGGCCGACCGACGAGCCCACCGAGAGGGCGCTGGAGAGGATCGACGACAGGTCCTCGCGGACGGTGCCGAGGATGTTGGTGCCGAACTCGCTGACGTCCCGAGCCGAGATGCCGAACGGCAGCGACAGGATCCACGCCTGCGTCTCGTCCCAGAACTCGATCGCGCGCTGCTGCAGCGACGGGTACTCCGCGCGGATCTGCGAGACGGCCAGCCAGGTGAGCCCCGACACGAACACCAGCAGCCCGACGACCGCGAGCGCCACCGCGAGGCCGCGCGGCCAGCGGTGCCGCACCAGGAAGTCGACGGCCGGCCCGAGCAGTGCGGTGAGCAGTGCGGCGACCAGCACCGGGATCACGATGAGGCTGAACTGCATGATCAGCCAGATCACGACCGCGGAGGCCGCCGCGATGGCGACGAAGCGCCACGCCCAGGCGCCGGCGATCCGCATGCCGCGGGGCACGGCGGCGTCGCCAGCCGCGAGCGGGGCTCGCGGCCCCTCGACCTTCAGCCGTCGGAGCACCATTGCTCGATCCTACGGGCGCGGGCTGTACCGGAGACGCCATGCGTCGGCGGCCGTTGCTAGCCTCCGAGGCGTGAGTCGCCCCGACCGTATCCCCGCCGCGCAGGCGCGCCGCATCGCGATCGCCGCCAGCGGTCTGCACGGCGCGATGCCCGGCGAGCGCGGGCGCACCGGCCCGAAGACGCTCGAGCGCGCCATCGGGCGGCTCGGGCTGCTGCAGCTCGACTCGGTCAACGTCTTCGAGCGCAGCCACTACCTGCCGCTGCTCGCGCGCCTGGGGCCCTACGACCGCGGCGCGCTCGACCGGCTCGTCCACCACGACCACGGGCGCCGGCTGGGCTCCTACACCGAGTACGTCGCGCACGAGGCGGCCATCCTGCCGGTCGCCGACTGGCCGCTGTGGGCCTGGAAGCGGCAGCAGCCGATGCGGCCGAACGACGAGCGCTGGGCCGACGAGCACGCCAGCCTGGTCGCCGACGTGCGCGCCGAGTTCGCCGAGCGCGGCCCGATGCGGCCGAGCGACATGGAGCACCCAGCGCACGAGCGGCTGCCGGGCGGATGGTGGAACAAGTCGGATGCGTACTGGGCGACCGCGGTGCTCTTCCGGCGGGGCGATCTGGTCACCGTCGGGCGCTCCCGCTTCGAGCGGCGCTACGCCGTGGCCGAGGCGGTGCTGCCGGAGGCGGCGACCGGCGCCGTCGACCGCGGCGACGCACAGCGCGAACTGGTGCGCCGGGCGGCGGCCGCGTACGGCGTCGCGACGCTCGACGACCTGGCCGACTACTACCGGCTGAAGGTCGCCGACGCCAAGGTCGCGATCGCCGAGCTGGTCGACGCGGGCGAGTTCGAGCCCGTCGAGGTCGACGGGTGGGGGCGGCCCGCCTACGTGACGCCCGGCGCCCGCGCGCCCCGACGCATCCGCTCGACCGCGCTGCTGTCGCCGTTCGACCCGCTGGTGTGGTTCCGGCCGCGGGCGGAGCGCATCTTTGGGTTCGAGTACCGCATCTCGATCTACACGCCGGCCGCCGAGCGGCAGCACGGCTACTACGTGCTGCCGGTGCTGATCGACGACCACCTGGTCGGCCGGGTCGACCTGAAGAGCGACCGTCGGGCGGGCATCCTGCGGGTGCAGCACGCGACGATCGAGCCCGCGCACGGCGAGCGTGCGGCCGAGCTCGCCGCTCGGCTCGCGCCGGCCCTCGCCGAGGCTGCTGCCTGGCAGGGGCTCGACCGGGTCGAGGTCACCGGGCCGGGCACGTGGGCGCGCCAGGTGGCTGCGGCGGTCAGGGCGGGCTGAGCCGCGGGAGGCGGACCGGGTCGCGGGAGGCGGGCCGGGTCGCGGGGCGCGGCAGGTGGCGCGGGACGCGGCCGCGTCGCGAGGCGCGGACCGGGTCGCGCGCGGCGACCGCGGCGACCGCGACGCCGGCGCCGACGCGGCGGGCGAGCGACGAGAGCGGGCGGGGCGCCCGGCTGCGGCGGCGCGCCTGCCGCACGACCGTGATGTAGCCGCCGATGGGCAGCAGCGCCACCACGCCGGTCAGCCACGGCGCCGGCGCCGCCAGCGGGCCCCAGAGGATCGCCCAGACACCGATCAGCGTCGGCACGAGCGCGGCGACCTCGGCGCTGCGGGAGCGCAGGGCCACGTGCACGCCCAGCATGGTGCCGAAGAGCACCAGCAGCAGCGGCGCCATGAGCAGCGCGTCGTCGCTGCCGACGGGCAGCTCGATGGTGAGCAGGCGCCGCCAGGAGAGCACGACGGCGGCGGCCGCGTCGAGGAACCCCTGCCATGCCTCACCGCGGGCGATGCGCTGCGGCGTCGTGAGCGGCACCGCGAGGAGCGCGAGGGCTGCGATGCCGGTGAGCACCATCGAGATGCCGTGCCAGCCGCGCACCGCGCCGAGCACGCCGATCCCGGCACCCACGAGCAGGCCGACGGCGAGCGCGACCACCAGCTGCAGGGTGCCGAAGATCCACCACATGGGCACGCACGCCGCCGCGATCGCGAGCAGCAGCAGGCCGACCGCCGGAGCCCGCCGGATCATCGCTGCCCCGCATCGCCGATGCCGCGGGAGAGGTCCTCGATCGCGCCGATCGTGACGACGTCGGCGTCGCCGAGGCGCGAGCGCGAGGGCAGCGCGCCCACCGCGGCGCGCACGACCACCGAGACGACGCCCGCCGGCATGCCGTTGGCCGCGGTGCGGAGGGTGCGAGGCGGCACGGTGGAGCCCGTGATCAGCCAGGCGACGCTGCCGGGGGCGGTGCCGCGGGCGGCGCGCGCGGCGGCGGCGATGCCGAGCCCGCTGCGCGGCTCGAGCACCGCGAGCGCGTCGAGCAGCCGCTCGCGGGTGGCGGCGTCGACGGGCCGCGCGGGGCCGCGCTCGGTCTGCGGGCTCTCGACCACGCGCAGCGTGCGCCGGTCGCCGATCGCGGCGAGCCCGAGCGTGCCGACGAGCGACAGGGCGAGCTCGAAGTCGTCGCCGTCGTACTCGCTCGGGTCGGTCGAGATCACGATGAGGGTGTCGGCGCGGCGCGAGGGCTCGAACTGCCGCACGAGCAGGGTGCCGTGCCTGGCGCTCGAGCGCCAGTGCACGAGCCGCCGGTCGTCGCCGGGCGAGTACTCGCGCAGGCTGTGGAACGAGACGTCGTCGGCGGTGCGCTCGGCGGCGGCCTCGCCGTCGAGGTCGCGCACGATGCCGCCCGCGCCGCCCGGCAGCCGCACCACGCGCGGGTGCACGACGAGCGTGCGGGTCTCGGTCAGCCGGTGCCGGCGCTCGAGCACGCCGAAGGGGTCGGTGCGCAGGATGGTCGCCGGGCCGATCGTGCGCAGGCCGCGCCGGCTGGTGTCGAGCGGCACCGAGCGCAGCACCTTCCCGCCGACCGCCAGCGGCGGGATCTCGAGCACGGCCTCCTCGTCGCCGACGTCGAGGTCGACCTGCCGCGGGGTGGCGGCGCGCGTCGGCCGCGAGACCTCGACCAGGGCGAGCGCCTCGGCGCCGACCGGCACGCGCTCGGCGCTCAGCCCGATGCGGGCGCGGGCCCACCGCTCCCCCACGATCCAGGGGATGGCGCCGACCAGGAGGGCCGCGGATGCCACCGCGGCGACCAGCGCCTCCGCCCAGCCGAGTCCGCGGGCGACGAGCACGCCGATCGCGACGACCGCCAGCAGCACCCAGCCCCAGGGGGTGATGGCGCGCAGGGCAGCGTCGAGCCAGCGCATGTCAGCGCCTGGGCGGTGCCACCGTGAGCATCAGCTGCTGCACGATGCTCTCGGGGCGGACGTCGTCGAACTCCGCCTCCGGCTGCAGCACGAGGCGGTGCGCGAGCGCGGGCACCGCGAGCGCCTTGACGTCGTCGGGGGTCACGTAGTCGCGGCCGTGGATCGCGGCCCACGCGCGCGCGGTGCGCACCAGCGCCAGGGCGCCGCGCACCGACACGCCCAGGCGCACCTCGTCGGCCTGGCGAGTCGCCTCGACCAGCCGGGCGACGTAGTCGACGATCGACGCCTCGACGTGCACCCCGCGGATCTGCCGGGCGAAGCCGAGCACGATGGTCGAGTCGGCGATCGGCGCGAGGTCCTCGGGCTCGACCTCCTCGCCGGAGGAGGTGAGGATGCGCAGGGTCGAGGCGTGGTCGGGGTAGCCGATCGAGACCTTGAGCGCGAAGCGGTCGACCTGCGCCTCGGGCAGCTGATAGGTGCCGGCGTGCTCGATGGGGTTCTGCGTGGCGATGACCATGAACGGCTGCGGCACGGCGTGCGCGACGCCGTCGACGGTCACCCGGCCCTCCTGCATCACCTCGAGCAGCGCCGACTGCGTCTTGGGGCTGGCGCGGTTGATCTCGTCGGCGAGCACGACGTTCGCGAACACGGGTCCGCGGCGGTACTCGAACTCGCGCGTGCCCTGGCTCCAGACGCTCACGCCGGTGATGTCGCCGGGCAGCAGGTCGGGCGTGAACTGGATGCGCTGCGAGGTGCCCGAGATCGACGCGGCGAGCGCCCGCGCGAGCGAGGTCTTGCCCGTGCCTGGGTTGTCCTCGATGAGCAGGTGGCCGTTGCTGAGCATGGCGGTGAGCGCCAGCTGCACGACGTGGGGCTTGCCCACGAGCACCCGCTCGACCTGCTCGGAGACCCGCTCGGCCAGCTCCTGGATGCTCGCGACGTCGACGCCCAACGGCGCCTCCTCCCTGTTGATCACAGCCCGCATCCTGCGACGGTCGGCAGGAGGTCTCGGTACTCCTGCGGTGCTCCGGACTCCGCATAGGTTACGACGCCCCGGGCGCGCACCTCGGTCGCCCCGGCGGGAACGGGCTCCGTCGAGGGCCGTTCCGGGCTCCAGGCGGCCCCCACGAGGTACGACGCGACGACCGATCCCTGCGCCAGCAGCGTGGCATTCGCGGGCGGCCGCGCGTCGAGCGGCACGAGCGGTCGGCAGGTGACGACCTCGGCCCGCAGGCTGAGCGGCATCTCGGCGCCGACGCCGCGCGGTTCGGAGCACACGCCGCCGGCGCCCGCCCCGGAGGGCGCGCAGACGCGCAGCTCGACGTTGGCGGTGCGGCCGTAGCCGAAGGCGGTCTGGGTCGGCGTCAGCCAGGAGCCCTGCGAGACGCGCACCCACGCCGGCTCGACGGTCTGCGGCGCCTGCGTGACGCGCGCCTCGAGCCAGGTGCCGTCGGCGGGCGTCGGCGCGCGCACGAGCTGCAGGTCGACGGCGTCGTCGCGGGCCTGGGCCTGCGCGACTCCGGCGGCGACGGTGGCGGCGGATGGGTCGACGGGCATGGGCGTGCCGAAGATCGGATCCGACACGGAGACCGAGCAGTGCCAGCCGTTGTCGGCGGTGACGGCCACGACGGAGCGCGAGCCGTCGGCGATCGGCAGGCTCGCCTCGAGCGCGGTGTCGCCCGCCGGCGTGCCGGTGCCCGTGCTCGTGCAGGCGTGCACCGCGCCGATCGGCTCGACGTGCGCGGTGTAGCGCACGGCGGCGGCGCCGCCCGCATCGACGGCCGACCAGCGCACGGTCACCCGGCCGCCGTCGTTGCCGGTGATCAGCACCGGCCCGGTGGCGGGCTGACCGACCGCGGTGAAGGGCAGCGGCGCGGCCGGCCACCGCCAGCTCGCGTCGGGCACGCCGGCGCGGTTGGTGGCCGCGACCTCGATCGAGTAGGCGCGGCCGGGCGTCAGGCCGGAGACCACGGCGGCGCGCTCGTTCGCGCCCACCCGCACGAGCTGGTCGAGGCCGCCGCCCGAGACCCGCACCAGGTAGGCCTCGATGGGGGTGCCACCGGCGGGCTGCGGCACGCCCTGCCACACCACCCGCACCGCGCCGGGCGCCGTCGAGGGCGCAGCCTGCACGCCGGGCACGAGCGCGGGCAGCTGATCGGCGTGCACGGGCTCCGAGGGCTCGGACGGCAGGCTGTCGCCGAGCGCGTTCGTGGCGATGGCCTGCAGCCGCAGCTCGACGCCCGGTGGCAGGCCCTCGATGCGGCAGCGCGGCGTCGCGCCGCAGGCGACGTCGACGCCGGCGGCGCGGTTGACGACGCGGTAGCCGGTGATCGGGCTGCCGTTGCTCACGGGCGGCTCGATCGCCATGGTCACGACGCCGTCGATGTGCTCCTCGAACGCCTGCACCGGCGGCGCGGGCGCATCCGGCACGTCCTGGACCGTCACGGTGATCGGGCTCCAGACGCCGCGCCCGGGCTGCCCGGTGGCGTCGAGCACGAGCACCTGCACGATGGTGGCGCCGATCACCGCTCCCGGCGACGCGGTGATCTGCACCGTGTCGCCGCTCACCGCCGCGGTGATGCCACGCTGCGCGGCACCCCCGTCGCGCATCGCCCCGATGCGCAGCGGCGTGGTCGGGAACGGGTTCGACGCCTCGTCGTTCAGCAGCGGCGAGACCGTCGCGGCCGCGCCGCGCTGGACCGTCACCTCGTCGGGCAGCGGTGCGGCCAGGGGCGCCGTGGTCGAGATCACCGAGAGCACGATCGCGCCCGGCAGGCCGACGCCGGCGCTGTCGCGCACGCCGATCGGCAGCTCGGCGATCGTGCCAGGGTCGGTCTGATCGAGCGCTCGGACGGTGAGCTGGGCACCGGCGATGCTCGCCTGGAAGCCCTCCGGCACGGTGCCGGCGAGCGACCAGCTGGCTCCCGCGAGGCGAGCAGGGTCGGGCGCGCGCGTGACGCGGCCGAGGTCGATGACCCGCTCGGTGCCGGGCTCGAGCTGCACGAAGGAGCCCAGCACCGTCAGCGGCACGCCGTCGCCGGCGAGCACCTCGATGGGCAGCACGATGGTGGCGACGCGGCCGTCGGGGTCGCCGGCGCCGTCGCCGTCGGTGACCTCGAAGGTGATGCTGGCCGGCCCGAAGTAGCCCGGCTGCGGCACGAAGCGGAGCGTCTTCAGGTCGATCACCGGGTTCGAGCCATCGGTGGGCGAGGCCTGCACGGTGCTGGCATCCGTGATCTCGGCGCCCTGGCCGTCGACGGTGTCGACGACGTCGTCGACGGCGATCTCGAGCGTCTCGCCCGCGCTCACGGTGAGCGGCGCGACGCCCGCCTTCAGCTGCGGCAGGGCGTCGCGGCGGCCGGGCACCGCGATGACCGCGGTCGTCTGCGCGCTCGGGTCGTCGGTGCGGGCGACCGTGAACGGCACGAAGCGGGTGCGGTCGGCGACGGCGATCTCGATCGTGCCGTCGTCGCGCAGCACGACCCCCTCGGTGATCAGCGGCAGGCTGGCCGCGAGCGCATCGGTGCGGCCGTCGCGCACCGTGGCGTGGTCGAGCGGATCGATGCGCACCGCGTCGGCCTCGGCGATCGACTGGATCGCCACCTGCACGTCGAGCACGTCGGGCGGGGGCGGGGGCGCCGCCGGGTCGACGTCGAGCCGCAGCCAGCTGGCGGCTGCCGTGCCGGCGGAGTTCTCCACCGTGACGACCACGCCGATGTCGGTGCTGCCCGGGCCAGCGGTGACGAGCACGGCGTCGTCGCGGATCTCCGCACTGGCGCCCGGGCTGGCGGTCTGGACGTCGACGATCTCGAGCGGCAGGCCCGCGGGGTCGCTGTCGTTGTCGAGCACGGGCACGACGAGCGTCGAGTCGGGCCGCATCGCTGCGCGGTCGCCCCCCAGCACCGGCGGCAGCGCCGGCGACGGCTCGACGACCACCACCCGCACGAGGCCCTCGGCGCTCGCCCCCTGGTCGTCGACGATCCGGTAGCGGAACTCGTCGATGCCGCGGGCGTAGTCGCCGGCCTGGTAGCGCAGCGTCGACCTGCCCGCCTGCGTGACGAAGCCCTGCGAGGGCGCGGTCGAGGGGCCGAGCAGCTGCACCGGGTCGCCGTTGGGGTCGGCGCTCGAGAGCGGCAGCGGCAGGTCGACGCTCGCTCCGCCGACCACGCGCGCCTCGACCGTCGGCACCGCCGGCGCCGCGTTGGTCGTGCGCGCCGCCGCCGCGACCTGCAGCGTGATGTCGGCGGTCGCGATCTGCCCGTCGGGGCCGCGCACGGCGTAGGTGGCGGTGAACGTGCCGGGCGTCGCCGGGGCGACGAAGCGCATCCGCTCGCCGTCCGCGAAGAGCAGGCCGCCCTCGGGCGGCGCGACGATCTCGGCCTGCAGCTCGAGCGGCAGCCCGTCGGGCTGCTCGTCGTTGGCGAGCACCGGGATGTCGACGAGCCCGCCGGGGCGCACGGTGACGAGGTCGTCGCGCGCGATCGGGCTCTGCACGGCGGCCGCGCCGGTCGTCGACACGAGCAGCTGGCCGGTCGACGACTGCACGCCGTTCGTCACCGTGAAGCGCACCGCGGCCTGCCCGTCGAGATCGTCGACGAGCGACAGCCGCAGCTGCTCGGCGTCGACCACCTCGGCGCGCACCGCCGGGTCGTCGCTCGACGCGAGGGCGAGCGCCAGCACGCCGCCGGAGGGGTCGTAGGCGAGGTCGTCGACGTCGAGCGCGACGGTGCCGATGGGCGGCAGCGCGGCCCGCACCGGCATCGTCACCGGCGCGCTCGAGGCGTCGGTCGCATCGAGCACGCGCACGAGCACGCGGCCCTCCATCGTCGTGACCCCGTCGGTGACCACGTAGGCGAAGCGCAGCAGCCCGGTGCCGTCGGGCCGCACGCGGATCGTGCCCTCGGCGAAGCTCGGCTCCACCGGCAGCCCGGGTGCGATCACGTTGTGCAGGCTGAGCTCGCCCTCGCCGCCCCTGGCCGCCAGCAGCGGCTCGAGCACCAGCTCCTGCCCCACGCGGGTGACGGCGGTCACCGGCTGCGCGCCGATCGCCACCGTGCCGGCGTGCACGGTCAGCACGATGGGCGCGGTCGACGTCGCCCGTCCGTCGCTCACGGTGACCTGCACCTCGCGCTCGGCGCCGGAGCCGCCGTCGGTGAACTCGAGCCGGCCGTCGGCGCGCACGCTGACGCGGTCCGGCGCCTCGACCGACGCGCCCACCACCGCGAGCGGGTCGCCGTCGGGGTCGAGCCAGCCGTCGAGCGCATCCAGCACGAGCGTGCCGCCCGTCTCGAGCGTCGCCTGCGCGGGGCGCACGAGCTCCGGCGGCTCGTTGCCGACCCGCGGCAGCACCGTCGCGACCGCCGTATCGTCCTCGACGCCGTCGGAGACCGCGTAGTCGATGCGGGTGGCTCCCGAGTCGGGAGCCTCGAGCCTGATGCTGCGGCCGTCGGGGGTGATGGTGGCGGATGCGTCGCTGCGGTCGGTCGCGATCTCGGTGATCACGAGGGGGTCGCCGTTGGCATCGCTGTCGTTGAGCAGCACCGGCAGCACGGTCACGGCGCCGGGCCGGGCGCCGAGCTCGTCGTCCTCCGCCACGGGCGGCACCGGCGCGGCCTCGACGGTCTCCTCCACCGTCTCGCCGTCGGACGGCGCCTGCGGCGCGGGCTGGTCGTCGTCGACCTGCCAGCCCTCGATGCGGGCGCCCGAGCGGTCGATCGCCCAGGCGTCGCCGGTGCCGGAGTCGACGAGCGCGGTGGCGCTGCCGCGCTGCAGGATGCGCAGCGTCGCGTCGAGCGAGACGCCCTGCAGCGCGAGCACCACCGACTCCTCGCCCTCGCACGAGCGCCAGCCGGTGCCGTCCCGCCAGGCTGCGTACACGCATCCGTCACTGACGACCGGCCGCGCCGGCTGCCCGCTGGTGCCGGAGGCGAGCGTGGTGGCGGCGGGCACGCCGAGCTGCTGCCGCACGAGCGAGTCGTCGGTGGCGTACAGCACGGCGGATGCGTCGGGGCCGGGCTCCTGCAGGCGCACGTCGGTCGCGTCGACCGCCGTCTGCCAGGTGCTGGTCGACAGCACGCCCGAGCCCGCGTCGTAGAGCACCCACTGGTCGCCGAGCGCCGTCAGCTGCAGGTCGGGCGCCGACGGCGACACGGGGGCGCGGTCGCTCGAGGCGATCTCGCCGTCGTCGTCGACGCGCAGCACCCGCCCGAGGCCGGGCGAGGCCGCGAGCAGGCTCGTCTCGCTCAGCGCCGCGACGCCGCCGCGGCCGAGCGCGACGACCGGTGCGTCGAGCCCGATGCCCTCGGCGATCGCGCCGGCGGTGGTGCGCCAGACGTCGCCGGTCGTGGGCGAGGTGATCGCGATGCGGTCGTCGCGCACGACCACCAGCGCGCCGGCGTCGATCGGCACCGCGGGGCCCGCCTGCGCGGCGCCCTCGCGGACGACGCGGATGGCGGATGCGTCGCGGTCGACGATCACGGTGCCCGAGGGGGTCTGGTGCGCCTCGTCGACGCCGCCGACCTCGATGGTGCGCTCGATGGTGGCGTTCGCGGTGTTCGCGAGGCCGATCGCGCCGGCCCCGCCGTTCGCCACCCACACGCTCGAGCCGTCGAGCTGCGGCTCGATGGCCTGGTAGCCGGGGCTCAGCACCGCGCCGACCACGATGCCGGACACCAGGATCGAGCCCAGCGCGAGGCCGAGGCGGCCGCGCTTCACGGCAGCGGCTCCCCGCACGCCTCGGTGGTCTCGCCGGTCGATCCGTCGCGGTTGACGGCCACGGTGATGCACAGCCGATCGCCCGCGGCGCCCGACATCGCGAACTCGCGGCCGCCCTGGATCAGCGCATCCCCGGTCGACGTGCGCACGTGATAGGTGTCGGTGTCGACCAGGCCCGGATCCTCCCAGGCGAACGCGACACGGCCAGGCTGCGCCTCGACCGCGATCTCGCCGACGACGGGGATCTGCGTGGTCAGGCTCGCGAGCGCGAACGCCGCGGCGGTGACGATGCCCAGCACGACGACGCTCGCGGCCGCGATGCCGATGCCGACGGCGAAGCGCTTCGGCTTCTGCGGCTGGCGCCGGCCGGTCGACTGCGAGATGTCGACCCGGCTGCCGGTGATGCCGGGAGACCGACGCGACCTGCGCTGTCGCAGCCGCAGCGCATCCGAGTCGTCCTCCGTCTCCGCCTCGATGACGGCGTCTGCCGCCCACGCGTCGACCTCGACCTCGATCGGGGTGACGTCGAAGCCGAGCTCGGCCTGCACGCGCTGCAGCTCGAGCAGCATCGCCTCGACGCTCTCGAAGCGGTCGCCGGGCTTGGCGGCCAGGGCCTTGTCGAGCACGGTGCGCAGCGCCGAGGGGATCGCGCGCGACGGCAGCAGGTCGTGCGCGATGATGCGCTCGGTGAGCGCGGCGTGGTCGTTGGCCCGGCCGGGCTGCTCGGCGGGGCTGCGGCCGGCGATGAGCGAGAAGACGGTCGCGCCGAGCGACCACACCTCGGTCGCGATGGTGCCGCCGGTGTCGCCGCGCAGCACCTCCGGCGCGGCCCACGGCACCGAGACGCCGGCGGCCTCGGTCGCGTCGTGCTGCAGGCCGGCGATGCCGAAGTCGCTGAGCACGGGGTGGCCGAACGAGGTGGTGAGGATGTTGGCGGGCTTGATGTCGCGGTGCAGCACGCCGGCGCGGTGCGCGGTCTCGAGCGCTGCGCCGATGCGTATCGCCACGCGCATGGCGGCCTCGGGCGCGAGCGGCTCGGTGCGGAATCGCTCGCCCAGCTCGGGGCTGGCGAGCTCCATGACCAGGTACGGGCGGCCATCGCTGGCGACGGATGCGCTGTGGACGGTGAGGATGCTGGGGTGCGACGAGAGGCGCCCCATCAGGTTGACCTCGCTGCGGAACGACCGGCGGACCTCCTCGTCGACGAGCTCGGCGAGCAGCACCTTGACCGCCACCGGTCGGCGCGGCAGCGCCTGCTCGTAGAGGAACACGTCGGCGTAGCCGCCCGTGCCCAGCACGTGCAGGTGCGAGAAGCCGGGCAGGACCGGCGGCGCTGAGGGGAGCCGCCTGGCCATCAGGACCGCCTGGGCTCCTCGTCGCGCAGCGTCGTCCGCGGCACGGTGCGGTCGACGTCGTCGACGGTGGGGGCCTGCGTGACATCGATGACGATGACGGTCACGTTGTCGCGGCCGCCGCTGTCGAGCGCCGCGGCGACGAGCGCCTGCGCGGCGTCGGCCGGCTCGTCGTGCTCCCACAGCAGGCGCTCGATGTCGACGTCGTGGAGCTCCTTGGTGAGGCCGTCGGAGCAGACGAGCAGGCGCAGCTGCGGCATGATCGGCAGCAGGAAGTAGTCGGGCACCGGGTCGATGCCGGCGCCGACGCCCCGCGTGACCACGTTGGCCTCGGGGTGCGTCTCGGCCTCCTCCTCGGTGAGCAGGCCCGCGTCGATGAGCTCCTGCACGACCGAGTGGTCGATGGTGATGCGGGTGAGCCGCTCCCCCAGCATCGCGTAGGTGCGCGAGTCGCCCACGTTGAAGACGGCGAAGTGCGGGGCGCCCTCGTGCAGCGCGAACGCGCAGCCGGTGACCGTGGTGCCCGCGGCGCCCTCGCCGTCGCCCAGCAGCTCGATCTCGTCGGTGGCGCGGCGCAGCGCCTGGACGACGTCGATCGGCTCGACCGTCTCGAGCCCGCCGAGGGCGCCGAGCTGCTCGGCGACCGCCTTGCTGGCCAGATCGCCGTGCGAGTGCCCGCCCATCCCGTCGGCCACCGCGAACACCGGTGGCTGGGTGACGAGGGAGTCCTCGTTGTGCTGGCGGCGGAAGCCGGTGTCGGTCAAGCCGGCCCAGCGCACAGCGAACTGGCGGGCCTCCGGCCCCTGTGTCGCGTACTCGCCGCTCGCCGCTCCGATGTGGGTCACGTCCTCCAGTCTTCCATGCTCGTGGCGTCGCGCCCGCATCGCGGCCCCCTGCGGGTCGCTACAGGCGCCCCTTGAGGATGCGATGCCAGTACACCTGGGGCAGCCCGAAGCGGTCGAGCACGTGCCAGAGCGGGCTGGATCGGATCTCGTCGGGCACCGGCAGGCTGCGCCGCACCTGCAGCGATCGGTCGTACTCTCCGAAGGAGAGGCTGCGGCGCGCCGTCGCGATCGGGGCGACGGTGTAGCCGTCGTAGCGCTCGAGCGGCTGGCCGGCGCGCGCCAGCCGGATGTTCTCGACGACGAGCTTCACCTGCTGGCGCAGCGCCCCTCCGGTGCGCGCGTCGCCGAGGTCGCCGGCGTCGCCGACCACCCAGATCCGCGGATGCTGGGGGTGCCGGAGCGTCTCGGGGTCGACGGCGGCGAACCCGCCGGTGCCCTCGCCGTCGAGGCCGGAGTCGGCGATCAGCCGCGGCGCCGCGTACGGCGGGTGCAGCCCGACCAGGTCGGCCTGCTCGACCGCCTCGCCCGCAGGACCGCGCAGCGTGACCGCGTCGCCGTCGATGCTGGTGATGCGGGTGCCGAGGCGCACCTCGACCCCGTAGTCGTCGAGGTGGCGCCGAATCTCTTGCTCGATCGCCGCGACCGGGTGCAGCCGCGCTGCCTCGTGGACGAGGGTGACGCGGATGCGGTCGAGGGTGCCCGCCGCGCGCCAGGTGTCGCAGGCGATGAAGAGCGGCTTGAACGCGGTCTCGAGGCCGGAGGCAGGTTGCGCGTGCACCTGGAAGATCGCCGTGCCGCCTGCCATCGCGTCGATGCGGGTGCGCGAGCGCTCGAGCTCGGCATCGACGAAGGTGGTGATCGCGGTGCCGTCGGCGAGGGCCTGCTCGGCGCCCGGCAGCCGGCTCCAGTCGATGCGGGCGCCCGGGGCGAGCACGATGTCGCGCCCGCGCACCTCGCTGCCGTCGGCGCACCGCACCGAGCGGCGCACGGGGTCGATCGCGACCGCGGCGGTGCGATGCCAGACGACCCCGTCGGGGATGAGCGAGGACTGCGGCCGCACGAGCTCGTCGGGGCTCGCGAGCCCGGTGCCGACGTAGTGCTGCAGCGGCTTGTAGACGTGCCGGTCGGAGGGCTCGATCAGGCCGACGTCGAGGCAGCCCCGGCGCCGCAGTCGGGCTGCGGCCGAGATGCCGCCGTTGCCGCCGCCGATCACCAGGACGTCGTGCACGTGTGCTGTGGACATGCGGTGACGCTACTCCGTGCACCCGGGATGCAGCACCCAGTCCGGCGCCCCCTTCGCGTCGACGATGTCGCGCAGCAGCGGCGCCATGGTGAGGTGCGGGTCGACGGCCATCGCGAGCTCGGCGCAGCGGCCGGCGGTGCGCCCCCGGCCGAGGAAGAAGTGCAGGAAGCCGACGATCACGAGGCCCGGGCCCCGCAGCTCGAGCGGCGTCGCCTCGGCGATCGCCGTCCAGCGGCGCAGCCGATCGTGGAGGCGCTCCGGGTCGGGGGCCGGCCCGCAGCCGAGGAAGCGGTTGGCGGCCGCGTCGGGCACCGCGGAGTCCGCGTCGCCGAGCACCGCGAGGGTACCCGCCGCGGCGCTCGCGCCGTCGATGGCGATCTCGATGGCGAGGTCGCGCATCGCAGGGGCCTCGACCAGCAGGATCGCGAGCGCCGCGGCCTTCGCGGGGTCGATGCCGAGCGCCCCCGGGCCTGCCCCGATCCGGGGCGCGAGCTCGACCGCGGCCTCGAGCGCGGCGATCGGGTCGTCGTGCGCGAGGTGGAGGTCGACGTCGTCGAGATCGTCGAGCCAGGCGGCGACATCGGCGGCGGCCTTGCTGTCGCGCGTCGCCGGCACGCCGGGCACGGGAGCGAGGTCGGGCACGCCGGGCGCCGGGTCGTCGAGCAGGTCGAGCTCGGCCAGCGGCCCGCGGGCGCACTCCGGCGAGGCGTAGTCGCCCCACGCGTCGGGTCCGAGCGCGAGCAGCTCGAGCGTGCGGATCCCCGCACGGGAGAGCTGGCGGGCGAGGTGCCGCATCTCGTCGCGCAGCGGCAGCGGGTCGGCGCCGAGCGGCGCCTCGAGGCACGCGACGAGCACGACGGCGTCGCAGCCGCGACCGCCCGCGCGGATCGCTCCCGCGAGCGCCGCCACCGACCGCCGCTCGGGCAGGTCGAGCGCCATGGGCATGCCCGAGCGGCCGCTCGACAGCGGCAATGCGATGAGCGAGGGTGTCTCGACGGGGCCGACGAGCCGGGGCAGCAGCTGCAGCAGCGACTGCGGGGTGCGGATCTTCACGGTGTCCATGAGCGGAGGGTGCGGCAGCCGGTGCCCGGCGTGTGCGGAGACCGTCATCGGGTGTGGACAACCGGCGCGGCAAGCGCCTTGCCAGATACCCCCGGGGGGTATACGGTCGGGGCATGCGCGAGCACGAGAACCTTAGCCACGACCGCGGCCACGACGCCGTCCACGAGCGCGAGCGAGGCGAGGAGCACAGCGACCACGCCGGTCACGAGGAGCACACCTCCCACGCCGGTCACGAGGAGCACAGCGACCACGCCGGTCACGAGCAGCACAGCTCCCACGCCGACAGCTCCCACGCCGGCCACGAGGAGCACAGCTCCCACGCCGGCCACGAGGAGCGCAGCTCCCACGCCGGCCACGAGCAGCACAGCTCCCCCGCCGGCCACGAGGAGCACAGCGCACACGCGGGCCACGGCGGCCACGCGGGCCACGGCGACCACGTCGGCATGTTCCGCCGCCTCTTCTGGTGGATGCTCGCGCTCGCCGTGCCGACGGTGCTGCTGAGCGGCATGTTCGCGTCGATCGTCGGCTACGACCTGCCCGACCAGCCATGGGCCCGGTGGGTCTCGCCCGTGCTCGGCACCGTGCTCTACGCGGTGGGCGGCCGCCCCTTCCTCACGGGCGCCGTCGACGAGCTGCGGGCGCGCAGGCCAGGCATGATGCTGCTCATCGCGCTCGCGATCACCGTCGCGTTCGTCGCCTCGTGGGCGGCCACGCTGGGCATCGCGGAGCACGACCTCGACTTCTGGTGGGAGCTCGCGCTGCTCGTGGTGATCATGCTGCTGGGGCACTGGCTCGAGATGCGCTCGCTCGCGCAGACGTCGTCGGCGCTCGACTCGCTCGCCGCGCTGCTGCCCGACGAGGCGGAGCGCGAGGTCGACGGCGGCACCGAGCGGGTCTCCCCCGACGCGCTGCGCGTCGGCGACGTGGTCGTCGTGCGGCCCGGCGCGCGCGTGCCCGCCGACGGCGAGATCATCGCCGGCTCGGCGAGCTTCGACGAGTCGATGATCACCGGTGAGTCGCGCCCGGTCGCCCGCGGCATCGCCGACCGCGTCGTCGCCGGCACCGTCGCCACCGACTCGGGCGTGCGCGTGCGCGTCGACGCGACCGGCGACGAGACCGCGATCGCCGGCATCCGCCGCCTCGTCGCCGATGCCCAGGCGTCGACGTCGAAGGCGCAGCGGCTCGCCGACCGCGCGGCCGGCTGGCTCTTCTGGTTCGCGCTGATCGCTGCCGCGCTCACCGCCGTCGCCTGGACGATCGCCGGAGCCCCCGACGACGCCGTCGTGCGCGCCGTGACGGTGCTCGTGATCGCCTGCCCGCACGCGCTCGGCCTCGCCATCCCGCTCGTCGTGTCGATCGCGACCGAGCGCGCCGCCCGCGGCGGCGTGCTGATCGCCGACCGGCTCGCGCTCGAGACGATGCGCGCCGTCGACGTCGTGCTGTTCGACAAGACCGGCACCCTCACCGCGGGCGAGCCCGCGCTCGTCGAGCTCCACGCCGTCGACGGCGACACCGATCGACTGCTCGCGCTCGCCGCGGCGGCCGAGTCGGCGAGCGAGCACCCGCTCGCGCGGGCGATCGTGCGCGCGGCCGAGGAGCGCGCGCTCGTCGTCCCCGACGCATCCGACTTCTCCTCCTCCCCCGCGGTCGGCGTGACGGCCACGGTCGACGAGCGCCGCGTGCGCGTCGGCGGCCCGCACCTGCTCGGCGAGGAGGCCGCCCACGAGCTGCCCCAGGTCGAGCCGTGGCGCGCGGAGGGCGCGATCATCCTGCACGTCGTCGTCGACGGCCGCGTCGAGGGTGCGCTGCGGCTGGCCGACGAGATCCGCCCCGAGTCGAAGCAGGCGGTGGATGCGCTGCACCGGCTGGGCGTCGAGGTCGCCATGGTCACGGGTGACGCGGAGGCCGTCGCGCGCAGCGTCGCCGGCCGGCTCGGCATCGATCGGGTGGCGGCCGGCGTGCGGCCGGAGCACAAGGAGCGCGAGGTGGCGCGGCTGCAGGCCGAGGGCCACCGGGTGGCGTTCGTCGGCGACGGCGTGAACGACGCTCCGGCGCTCGCCCGTGCCGACGTCGGGCTCGCGATCGGCGCCGGCACCGACGTGGCGATCGCGTCGGCCGATGTGATCCTGGCGAGCTCCGACCCGCGCAGCGTGCTGTCGGTCTTCGAGCTGTCGCACGCCAGTGCGCGCAAGATGGTGCAGAACCTCTGGTGGGCGGCGGGCTACAACCTGCTGTCGGTGCCGCTCGCGGCGGGCGTGCTGGCGCCGGTCGGGTTCGTGCTGCCGATGTCGGTCGGCGCGCTGCTGATGTCGGTGTCGACGATCGTGGTGGCGCTGAACGCGCAGCTGCTGCGCCGGCTCGACCTGACGCCCGAGGCCTCCACCGCCCGGGTGCTGCGCGGCTGACCCCCGCGGCCGAGCACAACGCAAGCCCGCGGCGCGCATCGTGCGGCCCGTGCAGGCCCCGCCCCTGTCCGCCGCCGATCGGCCCTCCCGGGCTTGCGTTGTGCACCGAGCTGGGTGGAGCTCCCCGGCTCGCGTTGTGCACCGAGGTGGGCGGAGCTCCCGGGCTTGCGTTGTGCACCGAGCTGGGTGGAGCTCCCCGGCTTGCGTTGTGCACCGAGGTGGGCGGAGCTCCCGGGCTTGCGTTGTGCACCGAGCTGGGTGGAGCTCCCCGGCTCGCGTTGTGCACCGAGGTGGGCGGAGCTCCCGGGCTTGCGTGGTGCACCGAGCTGGGTGGAGCTCCCCGGCTTGCGTGGTGCACCGAGGTGGGCGGAGCTCCCGGGCTTGCGTTGTGCACCGAGCTGGGTGGAGCTCCCGGGCTCGCGTCGTGCACCGCGCTCGGCGAGGCTCCGGATCGCGGTCGGTAGCGTGGCCGCCATGATGCGCACCAGACCGCCGCTGCAGGGATCGTTCGGAGCCGTCGCCTCGACGCACTGGCTCGCCTCGTCGAGCGGCATGGCCGTGCTCGAGCGCGGGGGCAACGCCGCCGACGCGGCCGTCGCGGCCGGCTTCGTGCTGCACGTCGTCGAGCCGCACCTGAACGGTCCGGGCGGCGACCTGCCCGCGATCGTGCGGGTGCCGGGGCGGGAGCCGGTCGTGCTGGCCGGCCAGGGGCCGACGCCCGCCGCCGCCACCATCGAGCGGATGCGCGCCGAGGGCATCGCGCACATCCCCGGCACCGGCCTGCTCGCCGCCGTCGTGCCGGGCGCCGTCCCCGCGTGGCTGACGCTGCTGCGCGACCACGGCACGTGGGCGCCGGCCGACGTGCTGGCCTTCGCGATCGAGCTGGCCGAGCGCGGCCACCGCGTGCTGCCGCGCGTCGCCCGCACCATCGCCGGACGCGCCGAGTTCTTCCGCGAGCACTGGCCGGCGTCGGCGGCGCTGTGGACCGACCCGGCGCCCGAGGCGTGGGCTCTGGTGCGCAACCCGGTGCTCGCGGGCACCTACCGCAGGCTCGCCGACGCCGGCGCGGGCAAGGGCCGCGAGGCCGCCTGCGATGCCGCGATCGCCGCCTGGAGCGAGGGGTTCGTCGCCGAGGCCATCGACCGCCACAGCCGTGCGCCCGCGATGGACTCGTCGGGCGCCGCCCACGCCGGCCTGCTCACGGGCGACGACCTGGCGGGCTGGCGGCCCGGCTGGGAGCCGACGATGTCGATGCCGTGGCGCGGCACGACCGTGCACAAGGCCGGCGCCTGGTCGCAGGGGACGGCGCTGCTGGCCGCGCTCGCGATCGCCGACCCGCTGCTGCCCGAGCGGGCGGATGCGTTCGACGCCGACCTCGTGCACGTCGCGGTCGAGGCGACCAAGCTGGCGCTCGCCGATCGCGACGCCTGGTT
This sequence comes from Agrococcus beijingensis, assembly GCF_030758955.1. Classification (NCBI taxonomy): domain Bacteria; kingdom Bacillati; phylum Actinomycetota; class Actinomycetes; order Micrococcales; family Microbacteriaceae; genus Agrococcus; species Agrococcus beijingensis. Next base: position 2,678,215 of record NZ_CP132360.1, read on the forward strand.
CGGCGACGGCGCCGACCTCGGCCGCCTGCTCGACCCCGCCTACCTCGCCGAGCGGCGCGCGCTCATCGGCGACGCCGCCTCGCTCGAGCTGCGCCCCGGCGCGCTGCGCGGCGAGCCGCGCCTGCCGCACGTCGAGGCCGCGACGGCCGCGCCGAAGCCGGCCGGAGCCGGCGAGCCGACCCGCGGCGACACCTGCCACATCGACGTGGTCGACCGCGACGGCATGGTCATCTCGGCGACACCCTCCGGCGGCTGGCTGCAGTCGAGCCCGACGATCGCCGACCTGGGCTTCTGCCTCGGCACGCGCGCCCAGATGCTGTGGCTGGAACCGGGGCTGCCCACGAGCCTCGCGCCCCGCATCCGCCCCCGCACCACCCTGTCGCCGACGATGCTGGTCGACGACGACGGCACGGTGGCCGCGCTCGGCACTCCCGGCGGCGACCAGCAGGACCAGTGGCAGCTGACGATGCTGCTGGGCATGCGCGTGCTCGGGCTCGACCCGCAGGCGGCGATCGACGCGCCCTCGTGGCACGTGACGCACCTGGTGTCGTCGTTCGAGCCGCGCGTGTGGGAGCCGGGCGGGCTGCACGTCGAGTCGCGGCTCGGCGCCGACACGATCGCCGAGCTCGAGCGCCGCGGGCATGCGGTGACGGATGCGGGGCCCTGGTCGCTCGGACGCCTCTCGTTCGCCTCGCACGGCCCCGACGGCACGATCCGTGCGGCGTCGAACGCCCGCGACGAGCAGGGCTACGCGGCGCTGCGCTGAGCGTGGCGCGTCGGCCGCAGGTGCGGGGCTGGCCTAGCCTGGAGGCTGGTGGAGAAGGAGTGCGCTGTGGCACGACACGGTAGAGGGTTCAAGCGGTTCGCCGTCATCGCGACGGCGGCCGCGCTGGTGCTGACCGGCTGCGTGCCGACAGCGGAGCCGGAGCCGACACCGACCGTCGCGCAGACGCCGACGGCGACGCCCACGCCCACCGCGGCCCCCCCGCCGACGCCCGAGCCGTGGGTCGACCCGCTGCCCGACGGCGCGGTCACCGCGCTGCTGCTGGGCACCGACTCGCGCACGCCAGGCGCGTTCGACGGCAACGCCGACGTCATGATGCTGGCCCAGATCTCGGCCGACCGGCAGACCCTCGCGCTCGTCTCGATCACGCGCGACTCGTGGGTGAACCTGCCGGGCCGGGGCTTCGCGAAGATCAACGCCGCCTTCTCGTACGGCGGCACCGAGCTCGCGCGGCAGGCGGTCTCGGGCATGTTCGGCGGGCTCGAGATCGACTACGTGGTGCAGACCGACTTCACCGGCTTCGTCAACATCGCCGACTCGCTCGGCGGCTTCACGGTGCAGAACCAGCACGCCTCGCAGATGGGCACGGAGACCGGCAACCTGGCCGTCTACCCCGCGGGCCCGGTGACCATCACCAACCACGACGCGCTCGCCTACGTGCGCCAGCGCAAGGAGCTGCCCGAGGGCGACCTCGACCGCACCCAGCGTGCGCGCGAGTCGATCATCGGCATGCTCGACCGCGTCGACCAGATCGCGGCGGATCCCGCGCAGCTCACGGCGCTGATGGGCGCCATCGCCGGCAACGTGCGCCTCACCGGCGAGCTGAGCGTCGACGACATGGTGGCCCTCGCGACCATCAGCCAGGGCCTCGAGCGCACCGACATCGTGAGCCTCATGGCGCCGCTCGACGGCTACGCGATGCAGAACGGGCAGTGGGTGAACGTCATCGATGCCGCGCAGACCGCGGCGCTGGGGGCGGCGCTGCAGGCGGGCGATGTGCTGCCCTACGTCGCGACCTATGGCACGGAGTACGCGCTGCCGTAGGCACGCGCTGCCGTAGGGGCACGCGCTGCCGTAGCGGCACGCGCTGCCGTAGCGGCACGCGCTGCCG